>NZ_JBIWOA010000052.1:0-63049 GCF_044767525.1 Streptomyces sp. NPDC101234
ACCCGCCACCCCTGGCTCGTCCAGGCGTTCGGCAGCCACCTCCTGTACGGGCCCGGCCAGGCCCGGCACAACGACCTCAGCCTCGCCATCTACGAGAAGGCGGGCTTCGCGGCCGCGGACGCGGACCGGGCGGCCGGCACCGTGTTCACCTTCGTGCTCGGCAGCGCGCTCGGCCCCGCCGCGGAGGTGTCGCTGTACCGCCGGCTCGGCCAGAACGGCGCAGGCGCCGAACAACTGATGGCCGACGCCATGACACGCGCCACCGAGACCGCCATGCACTTCCCTCGCCTGCGCGAACGCCTCGACACCGCGGCTGCCGAGCAGTACGCCGCGGCGCCCGACAACACCTTCGGGTTCGGCCTCCAGTGCGTTCTGGACGGCTTCGAGGCCCGCCTCACCGCCGACCGCGTCGGCCCACGCGAGTGACAGGTCGGCCGCGAAAACCCTTCCGCCGTTGTCGGTCGCCTCTGTTAGCTTCGTGCGCTCGTGTGATCCACGAGCCTCAAGAGCGAACAGGGGAAGGGCACTTGACCAGATCCAGCGGGACGGGCAGACGCAGACGGACGATGGTGGGGAGCTGCGCGGCGGCGCTGTTGGCCACGGCTGCCGGGACGGCACACGCGGTGGACAACCTGCCGCCGAAGCAGCCACTCGTCCAGGACCTCCGGTCGGGAGGCAAGGCCTGCGCGACCGGCGAGAACACGCCGTACGTCTCGGCGCCGCCCAGGCTCAGCGCAGTGCTGTACGACCCCGAGGAGGACAACCAGCCCTCCGAGGCCAGCCCGGTCAGCGGCGAGTTCGAAGCCTGGTGGACGGACACGGCAGGCGTGGAGCAGCGGCGCACCTACACCACCATCACCCTGACGTCGGGGCAGAGCCAGTACTGGACAATGCCGAACGACATCCCGGCGAACACCGTCATCTCCTGGCATGTCCGCGCGAACGACGGCAAGTCGACCTCCCCGTGGAGCGACGAGGGCGACGGCTCGGTCTGCTCGTTCGTGTACGACGACGTGAGTCCGGACAAGGCCACGATCACCTCTCCCGACTACCCCCAGCCCGAGGACGTCTTCTGGGTGGACGGAGTGGGCGTCTACGGCCACTTCACCGTGGACTCGCCCTCCGACGACGTGGTGTCGTACACGTACGGCTTCCTGGACGGCCCGTACGGAACGGTCTCCGCGGAGCGGCCGGGCGCGGCCGTGACCATCCCGTACCTGCCGCTCACTTCGGGACCGAAGTCGCTGACGGTCCATGCGATCGACCGGTCGGGCCGCAGCAGCGGAGAGTCGCATTACGACTTCAACGTGAAGGCCGGCCGCGCTCCCGTCGCCCGCTGGAAGCTGGACGACCCGGCGGGCTCCCGCTCGGCAGCCGCCGAGACCGGTACCGCCGCCCGTGCCGGGACCGGCGTGACCTTCGGCGGCCCGGCGCCCGCGGGCACCACGACCACCGCCACGGTCAGCCTCGACGGCAGCGGCCACGGCTTTCTCACCCCGGACGCCCCGGCGGCCGACATCCGCAGGACCTTCGCGGTGAGCGCGTGGGTACGGCCCGCCGAAACCGACCGGAACATGACCGTCGCCAGCCAGGACGCCGACGGGGCGCCCGGCTTCGGCCTGGGGCTGCGCCGTCAGGACTCCGGGCCCGCCTGGTCGTTCGCGATCGGCGGCGCACGGGTGTCCGGCGGCGCCCCCGAGACCGGCGAGTGGACCCATCTGCTGGGGCTCTACGACGCCGAGACCGGAAAGGCGCGGCTGTACGTCAACGGCCACGAGGTCGGGACCGCGGCCGACGCGACTCCCGCCGAGGCGGCGGGCGCCTTCCAGATCGGGCGCGCCCGCGGGGCTGCCGACTACCGGGACCGGTGGCACGGGGACATCGGTGACGTTCAGGTGCACGACCGGGTCGTGGTGCCGGACGAGGCGGCCGAACTGGCGTACCGCAAACCGAAACTGCTCGGCCACTGGTCGCTGGAGAACGCGACGGACGGCGTGAGCCCCGAGCAGTCGGGCGGCGCGCCACTGCGGCTCGGCACGGGGGCTTCGGTCTACCAGGGCTCCGCCGATTCCTGCATCCCGGACATCGACCCCGACTGCACCTATGTACCGCCGGCGCTCGTCGGCGAGGGGCACCTGCGTCTGGACGGCGAGAACGGGTATGCCGCTGCCGACGGGCCCGTCGTGGACACCGGGGACAGTTTCACCCTCGGCGTGGTCGTACGCCTCGCGGACTCCGACCCCGCCCACCCGATGACCGTGCTCTCGCAGGCCGGTGAGCACACCGACGCCTTCGAGGTGCGCTACGAGCCGTCCACGCACACCTGGCAACTGGTGATGCCGGAGAAGGACGAGGCTGGAACCCCCGAGAGGGTGGTGTCCCAGATCGAGGGCGCGGACGGGGGCGAGGGCCAGGGCCATCGCCTCGCCGTGGTCTACGACGACGCCACCGACACGATCAGGCTCTACCTCGACGGCTACACCAACGCCCAGGCGACCGCGACCCTCCCCGACGGCTGGCACAGCACCGGCGCCCTCCAGATCGGCCGGGCCAAGGTCGGTGACGGCTGGGGCGAGTACCTGCACGGCGACGTGGACGAGGTACAGGCATACTCCGGTGCGCTGAGGGACAGGGACATCCTCGCCCTGGGCCGGAGTACGGATCCTTGCCTGTGCTGATCCCTGCCCCCTGATCCCCGACCTCCCCGACGGCCCGCCCGAACCCAGGTTCCGGCGGGCCGTCCGGACTCGACATGCGTTCTCACGCCCGGCCGCGGTATGTCATCCGGCCACGGCCTCCGCTGCCTCCTCGGCCTCCTCGGCCTCCCAGCGCAGCAGGTCGCCCGGCTGGCACTCGAGCACCTCGCACAGGGCGGCGAGCGTCGCGAAGCGCACCGCCTTGGCGCGGCCGTTCTTGAGTACCGCCAGGTTGGCGGGTGTGATCCCCACGCGGTCCGCGAGTTCGCCCACGGACATCTTCCGCTTGGCCAGCATCACGTCGATGTCGACGGCGATCGGCATCAGATCACCTCGTCCAACTCGGCCCGCAGTTGCGCCGCTTCGACGTCGCGCGCGACGGCCTGGACGAGCAGCATCCGCAGCACGAGCACGATGAGCGCGACCCCCAGGATGGCCAGGCCGATGCCGGCCATGATGACACTGACGCCCGGGTCGTCCCGCTGGCCCGGCGCGTTGATGGCCGTGACCGCGAACCACACGAGGGCGGCCGCCACGATCGCGCCGATCACGCCGTCCACGTACCGGAAGGCGGCGTGGGAGAACACGGTTCCGCGTCGCACCATCGTCACCAGCCGCCCTACGCAGACCAGGGCGACCTGGACCGCCACCATGCCCAGGATCGTGATCACGCGCAGCGGGGTCAGCGGGAGCGACCCGTCGTCCGGCTTGGCGGCCAACGCCCACACCATCCCCGCCTGTACGAACACGGTGCCGACGAACACCACCCCGAGCACGACACGCAGCGCACCCACTGCCAGCTTTCCCATGACTCACCCTTCCATCGAGTTGCGATGGAAATCTATCGATTCTCGATAGGCTGGGCAAGAGGTGAGACCGAGGGTGGGCAGTTTCAGGTGGGAAGCGAGTCCAGGAAGCCGTACTCGGAGAAGCACAAGCGGGAAGCGATCGAGCTCGTGCGGTCGCCGGGCCGAACGGTGACCGAAGCCGCCCGGGAGCTCGGGATCGCTTCGGAGTCCGTGCGGGGCTGGTCGAAGAAGGCGCGCGCCGCCCAAGAGGCCGAAGCCGGTGCCGGGTTGTCGGGGCCGGGCGGCGGCACGACAGCACGTGCCGCCCCGGCTCCCGACCCGATCGGCCGGAACTTCACCGCCACCGGCCCCGGCGAGGTCGTCATGGCAGCCGCGCCGGGCCGCCTGGATCCCGGCTGTCCGTTCCTGTCCGCGTGGCCTGGATGGGCCCTGGATAGCCCCTGAGCATCCTTCCGTGGCACCCAGAGGCTGTGTCGCAGGGCGGCCGGAGCGCGGAACCGATCGACTCAGCCGCCGCTCTTGCGCCGGAACGACCGCTGGCTCGCAGCCGGGCCGTTCGCCCTGCGGACCTTCGACGCATCGACGTTCGCAGCGAGGTCGGCGGAGTCCGCCTGCTCACCACGCTTGCGCGCCAGGGCCTCCCGGAACTTGCGTTTCAGGTCGTAGTTGCCGTCGCTGTCGGGCACCAGAGCGGACGTCTCGGGGTCGGTCGGCTCCGAACCTTCTTCGGATACAGACTCTGCGGTCATGGCGACCTCCTGTGGTTCGGGCGATGGGAAGCCCAGCTTGTCATGCCGGGCGCTGTGCCGGACGCAGTGCCGGGCGCGGTGCCGGACGCAGTGCGGGGCGCAGTGCCGGGCGTCGGCGACATGATGGCTCCGGCTTCGGCGGGCCCCCCTCTCGGCCGGGCAGACCATGAGAGCGTTCAAAACGGCTCAGCGGCCGCGACGCACCTCGGCCGCCCTGCGGGCCTCGGCGAGCTTGCGGGCCTCGTCGGCCCTTCGTGACCTGCCGCCGGCGCCGCGGGAGGTGTCCTTGCTGGTGCCCAGGCCACGGAAGGGAGCGTTGGTGTTCTTGGGCCGGGGCGCGGCGGGCCCGCCGTCGAGCGGGATGCCGGAGGGAGCCTTGGCCCCGGTGATCCGGCTCAGCTCCGCCTCCCCCGAGCGCACCTTGGTGATCGTCGGCTCGATGCCGGCCTCTGCCATCAGCCGGCTCGTCTCGCGGCGCTGGCCCGACAGCACCAACGTGACGACGCTGCCGGACTCACCGGCTCGGGCGGTGCGGCCGGCGCGGTGCACATAGTCCTTGGGGTCGGTGGGCGGATCGACGTTGACCACAAGATCGAGGTCGTCGACGTGCAGGCCACGGGCCGCGACGTTGGTCGCCACCAGAACGGGGATCTGGCCGTTCTTGAACTGCGCGAGGGTCCGTGTGCGCTGCGGCTGGGACTTGCCGCTGTGCAGGGCCGTGGCGTGCACCCCACTGGCCCGCAGGTGCCGGGTGAGCTGGTCGACGGCGTGCTTGGTGTCCAGGAACAGCAGTACCCGGCCGTCGCGGGCGGCGATCTCCGTGGCGACGGCGTACCGGTCGGGGCCGTGGACGAGCAGAACATGGTGGTCCATCGTCGTGACCGCGCCCGCGGACGGGTCTACCGAGTGGACGACGGGGGCATGGAGGTAGCGCTGGACCAAGTGGTCGACATCGCGGTCCAGCGTGGCCGAGAACAGCATCCGCTGCCCCTCGGGGTGCACCTGGTCGAGCACCTCGGTGACTTGCGGCAGGAAGCCCATGTCGCACATCTGGTCGGCCTCGTCGAGGACGGTGATGCGCACTCGTCCCAGGCGACAGGCCTTGCGCTCGATGAGGTCGTGCAGACGGCCGGGGGTGGCTACGACGACCTCGGCCCCGTCTCGCAGCGCGGCGGCCTGCCGACCGATCGACATGCCGCCGACGACCGTGGCCATCCGCAGCCGGAGCGCGTCGGCGTACGGCGCGAGCGCCTCGGTGACCTGTTGGGCCAACTCCCGGGTGGGCACCAGGATCAGAGCGAGGGGCTGCTTCGGTTCCGCGTGCCGCCCAGCCGTCCGTGCGAGCAGCGGCAGGCCGAAGGCGAGCGTCTTGCCCGATCCGGTGCGTCCGCGCCCCAGGATGTCGCGTCCCACGAGGGCATTGGGCAGCGTGGCTGCCTGGATCGGGAAGGGCTCGCGCACACCGAGTTCGCCGAGCGTTCGCAGCACCTCGGCCGGCAGGTCCAGGTCGGCGAAGGAAGCGACCGGGGGCACCACGGGGGCAGTGGCCAGGGGCGGGGCGAGATCGTCGTCGGAGGTGCCGGGACGGTCGGGGTGATTCATGAAGAACCTTCCGCAGAGGGAACGTACCGAGGAAGGCCCGGTAGGAATGAGCAGCCGACGAACAAGGGAAACCGAACAACCGGAATCGCCAACCGTCACGAGTACACAAAGCTCCGAGGGTAACACGGAGTGGCAGCCCCGCGTCGTGGAGCCGCTCACCCCCTGCGTCGCACACCCGCCGGTCGCCCCTCTCCGGCTCAGCCGGGTGGTGATCCGGGGCTCCGGCCGAGACCTGACGGGAGCGGATCGTGGCCGAACTCGGCGAGGCCGCCGACATGCTCGCCCCCGGCCCGCAGAACGCCCCGCCCGGGCATCCCCGTACTTTCCCCGCACGCCACCGCCTCGCCCATCGGACCGGCCGGGCCGGCGGTGGCTCTTGCCCGGCAGTTGAGCGTCGGTATCGATGCGTTCCTGTCCTTGTGACCCCTCTATGGCCCCTGGGGGCTGATGAGTTGGACGCTGACCACAGCAGTGGTCGCAGCCGCCCGGTTCAGCCGAGAGAATGGAACCTCCGCACAGCGGAGTCCCTTACCGGCGAGATGATGCTCCACCCCTTGTCCAGGGATGGAGCCCGGCAAGCGTCCGCTCGGCGGTGAGGCCGGGGATGTGCAGGGCGGCAGGCAGCGCATCGCACACATCGACTCGCGCCTACGGAGCGCAGGCGGTTGCGGCGAGCTCGGTGACCTGGCGCCGGCCCTGGACTCAGGCGTGACGTACGGCTGCGGCGCGGACGGCCAGGTCTCGGGAGCCACTCGAGCCGACCTCGCCGCCGCAGCAGCAGTGGCCCTGACCGGCCAAGGGCAACCCGGAAATGCTTATGGGCCGGAAGGCAACAGCCGCGTCTACGAACTCGGGGGCACCCCCTTCACCCTCGCGGACATCGCCGCCGAGGTCTCCCGACAGTCCGGCAGACCGCTGGTCTATCAAGACCTTTCCGCCGACCAGTACGCCCAGGCCCTTGCCGCTCAGGGCGTGCCGCAGGCGTTCGCCGACCTGCTGGCCGACACCAGCCTCGCCATCGCACGCGGAGACTGGTACACGCCCCGTACCGACCTCGAACGGCTCATCGGACGACCTGCCACCCCGCCGGCCGACGTCGTGGCCGCCCAGCTCAGGGCCTTGCGACCTGAACACTCCCACGCCGGGAGGGCCCTGCGGAATCACCAAAAGACTTATGGGATATATGACGCTTTACGTCATATATCCCCTGCCAAGATGAGACACGAACCTCCGGGAAGCTGACCAACCGATCCAGCACGGCCATCGGCGCTCCGCTCGGCGCGGCCCTCGACATGGCGGGCACGGGGCTGGCCATCGCCGGCGCCGCGACCGTCGCCGGGGCGGTGGCCGCTCCGAACATCGCGTACGCGGTGCAGAACGGGGACGGCGGGGGTGGCGGGGGCGATTCCGCATCCGGGAGCGCGTCGAGCACGAAGGGCGCGGGCGCCGAGAAACTCCGCAAGGAACACCTGGGCTCGAAGAAGCAGGAGTTGCTGACCGAGGAGAACTCGTACAAGTCACTGGAGGGCGGACCGGACGACACCACGGCCGAGATCAACCCGGAGAGGAACGGAAAGAACGAGCAGGGCGAGACGAACCCGGACATCAAACTCCTGGACCGTCAGGGGAACGTCGTCGGCTACCGCGAGGTCAAGACGATCGAGAACCCCAATCAGAACGCCTTCATGAGGCAGTTGTCGAAGGCCACCCGGCAGCTCAGGGCCAAGGGGGCGAAGATCAACGAAATCTTCTTCCAGGTGCCCAAGACATCGGACGCCTATCAATGGCTGAAGGCCTGGCAGGAGCAGCCGGAACGGGACATCTCCAAGTGGCGCGGGTACACCGTCCGCATCGTGGACGACACCGGCGAGGAACTCGGCACCTATGACCTGGGGGATTCCGGCCTCCACGACCTGGGCAAGGGCGGCGGAGGCGGCGGCGGAGACGACTCCGGGTACGAGGACGCGATGCAGCAGGGGATGTTGAACAAGGCGAGGGCGATGGAGCGAGAGGGCTTCTGACCGTCCCTGCCCGGCAGGAGGCACCACACGGCACCTCCTGCCGGGGCGTTACTGTAAGTGACCGATCCTGGCAGGCGGAGACCATGCCTGGAAAGTGGAGGAAGACGTGTCCGAACCCGTCGACGTGGTGTGTTACCAGTGCAGGATCGTGCTGCCCCTCCTCGATTTCCCGGTCGGGCGAGCGGCCTGGTGGACCTTCCTGGACGAACACGCCTACCACCCCGTGGAGTTGCTGTGGGAGCATTCCGAGGCCCACGAGCGGATCGACATCGACTACATCGAAGTGGACAGCGACATCAGGAGCGACCCGCCGTTCGCCGAGTACGCGGGCGACTGGCCGGGCCGCCCGCTCGCCCTGCACCCCCGGCCGATCGCCCGCGCGGTCGCCGAGATCGTGGGGCGCGCCTTTGACGCCATGGACTCCCACAAGTGGCAGGCCGCACCGGCCGACGGGGCGGCGGGCGAACTAATCATGAGGTACATGGACTTCGCGCCCCCGCCCGGTGAACTGGTCGACGACGCCGCCGTACTCGCCCGGCTGGCCACGGTGGAGGCGGCGCTGGAGCAACTGCGGCGGGCGACCACCGAACCCCTCGGCGAGCACTTCGGCACATTCCTGAACGACGTCCTGCGCGCCCTGCCCACCACGGCGGACCTCCCCCCGGACGAACTGTGCGCCGAGAGCGGCCCCCTGGCCTCCCCCCGGCTCTGGGACACCGAGCGGGCACTACGGCTGATCCAGCACCTCGTGGCCGCCGGAATCGCGGGCCGCAAGCCGTCTCCCGACGCCGGCTGAGCCGCGGTCCTCCGTCAGGTCAGCGCGTGGGCCGAGGCACCGGGTCGCGTGTAGGCCTGTCGGGGGACGAGCGGTCCGTGACCGCCCGTGCAGACGACGACGGTTTCCACCGGTTCGCCGCAGTCACGGTGACGCACCTCCAGAGGCGGCCCCTCCGGGTCCGCCTCGTACCGGTCGCCCCACTGCTTGAGGGCGATCATCACCGCAGGCCGACACGTCCGCGCAGGTCAAAGCGATCCCAACGCACACTGACGGCCCGGAGTCGAACTCACGAGCAGCGGATTCAGCCCCGCAGCCCAAAGTCCTGAATCCGCACGCCAGAGGAGACGTTTCCGCAGTTCAGACACCTGCATGGTGGAGCGGGTGGGACTCGAACCCACGGCCGACGGATTATGAGTCCGCCGCCCCCGAGGGGCGATGCACCGAACAGCTCCGCCGAGTTGTCGCCCTATGGCCAGGGTCCGGTTCAGGAACCCCCCAGGAAGGAGAATCGCACCTTTCGCTCGGGATTGTCCCTGTTCGTGTCGACCAGGCACACCGACTGCCAAGTGCCCAGTTCCAGGCGTCCGTTGATCACCGGAAGGGTGGCGTGCGGGGGCACGATCGCCGGGAGGACGTGGTCGCGGCCGTGGCCGGGGCTGCCGTGCCGGTGCTGCCAGCGGTCGTCGGCGGGGAGCAGGGTGTGGAGCGCCGCCAGCAGGTCGTCGTCGCTGCCGGCGCCGGTCTCGATGACGGCGATACCGGCCGTGGCGTGCGGGGTGAAGATGTTCAGCAGTCCGTCGCGGCCGGCCGCGGCCTCGCGGAGGAAGGCCTCGCAGTCGCCGGTCAGGTCGACGACCCGCTCGCGGCTACCGGTGGCGACATGGAGCACTCGTGTGGTGAAGGCGTCCGACATGCCCCCATCCTCGCGCATGGGCTTGGTCGGCCGTGCGGGCGGCGGTGCCGGGAAGATCCACGGCCACCCCTCGGTTGGTAGAAGCGTGAACAACTTGCGTGAGGTCGAGGTAGTCGTCATAGGCGCTGGTCAGGCCGGTCTGTCCAGCGCCTATCACCTGCGGCGCGCCGGTTTCGTGCCGGACCGCGACTTCGTGGTCCTCGACCACTCCCCCGCCCCGGGCGGCGCCTGGCAGTTCCGGTGGCCGTCACTGACGTACGGCAAGGTGCACGGAATGCACGCGCTGCCGGGCATGGAGCTGACCGGGGCGGATCCGGCGCGGCCGTCCGCCGAGGTCATCGGCGAGTACTTCGCCGACTACGAGCGCACCTTCGACCTTCGGGTACACCGTCCCGTGGATGTCCGGGCGGTGCGCGAGGGTGAGGGCGGGCGGCTGCTCGTGGAGACCGACGCCGGGCACTGGTCGACTCGGGCGCTGATCAATGCCACCGGCACCTGGGACCGGCCGTTCTGGCCGCGCTACCCGGGCCAGGAGACCTTCCGGGGGCGGCAGTTGCACACCGCGCAGTACGCCGGGCCCGAGGAGTTCGCCGGGAAGCGGGTGGTGGTGGTCGGCGGCGGGGCCTCCGGCACCCAGCATCTGCTGGAGCTCGCCCCGTACGCGGCCGCCACCACCTGGGTCACCCGGCGGCCGCCGGTCTTCCGTGAGGGCCCCTTCGACGAGGGTGCGGGCCGGGCCGCGGTGGCGCTGGTCGAGGAGCGGGTGCGGCAGGGACTGCCGCCGAGAAGCGTGGTGTCCGTGACCGGGCTGCCGCTCAACGACGCCGTCCGGAAGGGCCTGGAGGACGGCGTCCTGGACCGGCAGCCGATGTTCGACCGCATCACCCCGGACGGGGTGGAGTGGGACGACGGCCGCCGTGTCGACGCCGATGTCATCCTCTGGGCCACCGGTTTCCGCGCGGCCCTCGATCATCTGGTGCCGCTGCGGCTGCGCGAGCCGGGCGGCGGGATCCGGGTCGAGGGGACCCGCGCGGTCGCCGATCCGCGCGTGCACCTGGTCGGGTACGGCCCCTCGGCCAGCACCATCGGTGCCAACCGGGCGGGGCGCGAGGCCGTACGGGACATCAGGCGGCTGCTGGCCGGGGAGCCCGTCGCCGCGTGACACACCGGCGGCTCAGCGGGGCGACGGGGAGGCGTGCGGCGACCGTTGCGCCTTGCTGCTCTGCACGGCGTTGAAGTCGGCGACATTGCGCTGGTGTTCGGCGTAGTCGGCGGTGAACCGGGTGTCTCCCGGCTTGACCGTGACGAAGTACAGCCAGTTGCCCGGCGTCGGGTTGAGGGCGGCTCGCATGGCGTCCTCGCCCGGGCTGTCGATCGGCGTGGGCGGCAGTCCCATGCGCTGGTAGGAGTTGTACGGGCTCTGGACGCGGGTGTCGTTCACAGTGGTGTTCAGGGTGTTGCGGTTGAGGCCGTAGTTGAGGGTGGAGTCCATCTGCAGCGGCATGCCGTTCTGCAGCCGGTTGAAGACGACCCGGGCCACCTTCCCCATGTCGGCCGCGTTCGCGGCCTCGGCCTGGACGATGCTGGCGATGGTCACCGCCTGGTAGACGTTCATCGCGTTGCGCTGGGCGCCGGCCGCGACGGGCGCCATGTCGAACTTCTGGTTGGCGGTCTCGACCATGGACCGCAGCACCGACTGCGGGGTCGAGCCCTTCGCCAGGGGATAGCTGGCCGGGAAGAGATAACCCTCCGGGTTGCCCTGGGCCTCGCCGGGCAGTTTCAGGCCCGCGGTGCCGACGGCCTGCTTGGTGCTGCCGGCGGGAAGGGCGAGGGCCTTGTCGACCGAGTCGTAGACCTGGGACGTACGCCAGCCCTCCGGGATGACCAGGACCGCGGGCCTGGTGGGCGCGCCGCGCCCCAGGAACAGCAGCGGCACCGCCACGGCGGTGCCGGCCACGACGGCGCCGGTCACTCCGAGGAGCAGCCTGCCCCGGCGCGTCAGTCGAATCGGTTTCCGTCGGATCGTCTTCCGTGGCGGAGTGTTCATCTGCATGCGCGAACGTTAGCCCGCAGATACCCATAAACCCGACATATCTTCAGTTTGTCGACGTCACGTTGGGGATTTCGGCTCGTCGGCTTCAGCTTGTCGGCGGAGTCGCGGGCTGACGCCCCCGGTCGCCCCTTCGCCGCCCCGGCCGTCGCACCGTCTCCCACCGGGCCGCCTCTCCGACCGTGGCCGGCTCCGCCGCGGACTCGACCGCGGACTCGCCCGTCGGCTCCAACCGCGCGTCGCGCCGCACCAGTTCCGCGTACCGCCCGTCGAGTTCCAGGAGCTCCTCGTGCGTGCCCCGTTCGGCCACCTGCCCGGAGTCGAGGACGACGATCTGGTCGGCGCCGCGGATCGTGGACAGCCGGTGGGCGATGGTGATGGTCGTCCGGTTGGCCGACAGCGCGTCGATGGCTTCCTGGACGGCGTGTTCGGTGCGGGTGTCCAGGGCGCTGGTCGCCTCGTCGAGGATGAGGACCGGCGGGTCGCGCAGGATGGTGCGCGCGATGGCCAGCCGCTGTTTCTCACCGCCGGAGAAGCGGTGTCCGCGCTCGCCCACGACCGTGTCGTAGCCGTCGGGCAGGGCGGCGATGTGGTCGTGTATCTGCGCCGCGCGGGCGGCCGCGTGCAGTTCCTCGTCGGTGGCGTCCGGCTTGGCGAAGCGCAGGTTGTCGGCGACCGAGGCATGGAAGAGGTACGTCTCCTGGGAGACGACCCCGACCGCGCGGGCGAGGGTGTCGAAGTCGAGGTCGCGGACGTCGACGCCGTCCAGGGTGACCCGCCCGCCGGTGACGTCGTAGAGCCGGGGAACCAGGTAGCCGAGCGTGGACTTGCCGGCGCCGGTCGGGCCCACGACGGCCAGGCTGCCGCCCGCCGGGACGGCGAGATCGATGCCGTCGAGGACGGGGCCGCCCTTGTCGTCGTACCTGAACTCGACCTTCTCGAAGCGGACCTCGCCCTTCACCCGGTCCAGGTGCACCGGCTCGTCCCGCTCGGTGATGTCGATGGGCAGGTCGAGATATTCGAAGATGCGCTGGAAGAGCGCGAGGGAGGTCTGGATCTGGACGCCGGTCGCCAGCAGGCTCACGGCCGGGCGGAACAGGCCCTGCTGGAGCGAGACGAAGGCGACGATGGTGCCGAGCGAGATCTGCGGGCCGCCCATCTGGAGGGCCACGCCGGCGGTCCAGTAGATGACGGCGGGCATCGCGGCCATCACGATGGTGATCACGGCCATCCGCCAGCGGCCGGCCATGTTCGACCTGACCTCCAGGTCGACCAGTTGCTCGGACTCCTCGGCGAAGGACGCGGTGAGCGAGTCGGCGCGGCCCATGGTGCGGCCGAGCAGGATGCCGCTGACGGAGAGAGACTCGGTGACCGTGGCGGCCATCGCGGCCATCTGCTTCTGGCGCTGGGTGGTGATCTTCTTGCGTTCGTTGCCGACCCGGCGGCTGATCCACACGAAGACCGGGAGCAGGACCAGCGAGACGATGGTGAGCCGCCAGTCGAGGGCGATCATCGCGACGATCGTGGCCACCACGCTGGTCACGTTGGAGACCAGGGAGGTGGCGGTGGAGGTGACGGTCGCCTGCATGCCGCCGATGTCATTGGCGATGCGGGACTGCACCTCGCCGGTGCGGGTGCGGGTGAAGAAGGCGAGCGACATGCGCTGCAGCCGGCCGTAGACGGCGGTGCGCAGGTCGTGCATGACGCGCTGGCCGACGGTGGTGGATATCAGCGTCTGCAGGACGCCGAAGACGCTGGTGAGGACGGCACTGAGGATCATGCCCAGCGCAAGCAGGCTGAGCAGTCCGGTGCGGCCCTGCGGGATCGCGGTGTCGAGGGTCGCCTTCAGCAGGAACGGGGTGGCGACGGACACCAGGGAGGCGGCGCCGACCAGCAGGCCGACGATCGCGAGGCGCCCGCGGTAGGGGCGGAAGAGGCTGAGGATGCGGCGCACCTGGCGGGGCTGCCCGGCCGAAGCGCCGTCGGGGGTCCAGTTGATCTCGTCTCGGGGCATGGCTCCTACGGATGGGTGTGGTGAGTACGGACTCACGGAGCATAGCTCACTGTTACCTATGCTCACAATGAACTAGGTCCTGATATTATTCCCGCATGAGCACCCCCGACTCCGACGGCCCGCTCGCCGAGCAGCTCCTACGCCTCACGCGCCGGGTGTGGCGCATCCAGAAACGCCATCTCGAGGCGCGCGATCTGGGCGTCACCCCGGCCCAGTCCCGGCTGCTGCGCACCCTCGCGCACTACGACGCGCCCCCGCGCATGGCCGACCTCGCCGAACGCCTGGAGGTGGTGCCGCGCGCGGTGACGACCCTGGTCGACGGACTGGAGGCGAGCGGCAAGGTGCGCCGGGTGGCGGATCCGACGAACCGCCGGGTGACCCGGATAGAGATCACGGACGAAGGCCGCGAGACCCTGCGCGAACTGCGGGCGGCGCGCAGGTCGGCGGCCGAGGAGATCCTCGCTCCCCTGTCGGAGGAGCAGCGGGCGGTGCTGGGCGGGCTGCTGGACACGCTGGTCGACGGGCCGGTGCCGGCGAAGCACTGCTGAGACATGACGAAGCCGCCCCCTTCCGTCCGGTTCCTGCCGGGGAGGGGAGCGGCTTCTCGTCGTACGGTCAGCTCTCGGTCACGGGTTCCCTGGCCGGCACCTCGGCCTCTTCGGTCACCACCTCGGCCTCACCGCCCAGCGTCCGCTTCGCCCGCTCGATGTCCAGGGCACCCTCCCAGCGGGACACCGCGAACACGGCGACACAGTTGCCGAGCAGGTTGGTGACGACGCGCATCGAGTCCATGATGCGGTCGACGCCGAGCAGCAGGGCGACGGCACCGGCCGGGATCGCCCCGAGCGAGGAGGCGGTCGCGGACAGGGCGAGGAACGCCGAGCCGGGGATGCCGGCCATGCCCTTGCTGGTGAGCATCAGCACCAGGACCACGGTGATCTGCTGACTCAGGCTCAGGTCGACGCCCACGGCCTGCGCGATGAACAGGGTGCCGATGGAGAGATAGAGCGAGGCGCCGTCCAGGTTGAAGGAGTACCCGGTGGGCAGCACCAGGCCGACCGCGTCGTCACGGGCGCCGGCCTTGCGCAGCTTCTGCATCACGCGCGGCAGCACGGACTCCGTGGAGGCGGTGCCCAGCGCGAGCAGCAGTTCCGCACGGATGTAGCGGACGAACTTCCAGAGGCTGAGCCCGGTCAGCGCCTTGAGCGCGACGGCGAGCAGGGCGACGAAGAGCGCGGCAGCCGCGTAGCACAGGACGATCAGCTTGGCGTAGGTCTCGATGACGCCGAGGCCGTACTGGCCGATCAGCACGGCCATCGCGCCGAAGACGGCGATCGGCGCGAGGCGCATCACGAAGCCGACGATCGCGAAGATGATCTCCTGGGCCTGCTCGATCACGGGGAGCACCTGCGGCACCTTGGTGGGGCCGAGGTGGAGCAGGGCCGCGCCCACCAGACAGGCCAGGACGAGCACCTGGAGCAGGGAGTTCTCGGCGAAGGCGCCGATGAAACTGGTGGGCAGGGCGTTGAGGACGAACTCGGCCGTCGAGGGCAGCGAGCCGCCGCCCGTCTTCGCGTCGACCGCCTTGGCGCTCAGCGTGGCCGGGTCGACATGCATCCCGGAGCCGGGCTGGACGACGTTGGCGGCGACGAGTCCGAGGAGCAGCGCGAGCGTACTGGCCGCCTCGAACCAGATCAGCGCCTTGAGCCCGATCCGCCCGAAGGCCTTCAGATCACCGGCCTTGGCGATGCCGACGACGACCACGCAGAACACCAGCGGGGAGATGATCGTCTTGATGAGCCGGGTGAAACCGTCGCCGAGCGGCTGCAGGTCCGAGGCGAAACCGGGCCACAGCCTCCCGACGACGATTCCGAGCACGAGCGCGCAGGCGACCTGCGCGAAGAGGGAGGTACGCAGTATGCGTGCGACGCGTCGCGGCAGGGACGGTACGGACTGCGGCACGGGCACTCCTAGTGGGGGGAGCATCGACTCGCGGAAGCCGAGCGGGACTTCTGCGATGCGGAAAACGGCTTCCGCGTCGATCACTCTGGAGGCCTTCTTGATCCCGTCCGAGACCACCGTGTGTCAGCCGTGTAAATCACCAGCCCAGTGATGCATCGCACACAACTCGCCTCAGCAGCCGCTGCGGTCCTCGGTCAGCACCCCCTGTTCGGTGGCCAGTGAACGGTCGTAGCAACCGCCGGACCCGTACAGCCGGTAGCGCTCGCTCGACGTGCCGACCGCGTGCCGCTGGTCGCGCGGCACACCGAGGGTGTACGTCGCGTCACCGCTGTAGGTGTCGTCGAGCCGCGACCAGCCGCCTCCGGCCCGATGGACCGACGCCCGGTCCCCTAGGGTGAGTTCGGTGCGCAGCCGGTCGTCGGTGCCGATGGTGGTGGCGCCGTTCATCGTGTACGTCCGCAGCGTGCGCGTCGCCCGGGGCACTCCACCCGCCTCCACCGTGACGTTCTGGTCGTCCGTCCAGGTGGCGTCGAGCGCGTCCGTCGTCTCGCCGTCGTTCCAGCGGTGGACGGAGGTGTTGGCCAGCGTCCGGCTGACGGTGGTGGTCACCCGGCCGTGCGAGGTGTCGACGTAGCCGGAGACGGTGAGCCGGTGCCCGGCATCCGTGTCGACCCGGTACTCCCCCGAACCCGGGTTATACACCGAGGAGTTGACGGGCTCGGTGGCCTTGGCCCCGGTGAGCTTCCCGGTGACTTGGGCGCGGTGCGCGTCCTGCCAGACCAGTACGTTCACGGGGGCGCTCCAGCCCGCCTGCCCCGCGGGCACCCCGGCGACGGAGACCTCGACCTGGTGCGGGCGGCCGTCGTCGAGCAGCCCCGCGAACGGCGTCAGGTCGAAGTCGATCGGCTTGACGTCGAAGGCGCGGGGGCCCGGAATGACGTACCAGAGGAAGGGGTCGGACCAGCCTCCGGTCCATACGTTCGGGAACGGCGAGGCGATTCCGGCCAGTTGGCCGTCGACCTTGATCTGCACCTCCCGGTAGGGCCCCTTGTCCGCCTTGCAGGAGTACGACGCCGGGTCGGCCACGGTCAGGTACCAGAACTCCTCGCAGCCGCCGCCGGATCCGGTGGCGTACACCTCGGCGACGATGCGTTCGCTGTTGCGCGGGGTGGTGAGGGCGGCGCCGCCGGCGAGGGTCAGCACCCTGTCGGGGACTGCTGCCCGGGGGCGCCCCTCGTAGAAGGTGAGCGTGACCTTGACGTCGATGACGCCGGTGTAGGTGTCGTCGACAACGTTGCCGATGAGCATCTCGACGTCCTGTGCGCTGCGGAAGGTGTCGCTGTAGCGGGTGACGTCCTTCTGCACATGCCACTCGATACCGTCCGGCGAGGGCTCGGGGGTGGAGGTGCGCAGCACTTCCACCCCGCCCACGTGCAGATAGCCGAGGCGGTCGTACTGACGGCCCTTCACCTTGCCGTCGAGCCGCAGCACCACCTTGCTCCAGCGGTCGCCGCAGCCCTGTGGGGGTGTGTACGTTCCCCTGTACGGCGTGAAGTCACCGAACTGGGCCTCGGCGAGGGTGACTTGGCAGGACTTGGCGTCCTTGGGCACGGACACCGGCGGGGCTGCGGTCACCGGGTCGTGCCAGTCGGTGCCGAACTCGGCCGGTACGTCGGCGGCCCGGGCGGCGGGGGCACCCGTGCCGAGGAGCGCGCTCGCCAGGAGGGTCACCCCGGCGAGCATGGACATGACGATCCGTCTTCTCATGGCCGGTGTTCTACGGGGAGTTGACCGCCGACCGCAATGGGGCGACCGGCCGCCCGCCCCATGACCCGAGCGGACGAACACAAGAGGTGCATATGGTGCTATAAGACGATCTTACTGCCACAGTGCTGCCATGGAGATCACGACCGCTCATGGCAGCGCAGCCCTGCGCCCAGTTCACGACGGACCCGTCCGGTGAAGCCGCCACCATCGCAGCCGGCCCCCCGGCATCGGCGCCATGTCCTCCGCGCCGCCCTCGCCCTGACGGGCGCCGTCGCGCTCACCGGCACCGGCTGTTCCGCCGGCGACCCGCACCGGGACCACGGCTCCCCCGCCCCCGGCGCCTCGGCCGGCCCCGCCCCCTCCCCCGGCGCGCCGGGGATCGGCGACCCGCTCATGCCGCTGGACGGCAACGGCGGCTACACGGTCCGCCGTTACACACTCGACTTCGACTGGCAAGCGCCCCGTACGCCGTTCGCGGCCGGTACCACCATCAGCGCCACCGCCACCCAGGCGCTGTCCCGCTTCGACCTGGACTTCGCGGGCAACACCCTGCACAAGGTCACCGTCGACGGCGCGCCGGCCACCGCCGTACGCGACGGCGACGAACTCGTCGTCACGCCCGCGAAGCCGATCCCGCGCGGCGGCACGTTCACCGTCCACGTCGCCTACACGGCCGACCCCACCCAGCGGCGGCAGCGCGCCGACGCGATCCGGGAGTACGGCTGGGTGCCCACCCCCGACGGCACGGTGGTCTGTGCCCAGCCCGACGGCGCCAAGATGATCTTCCCGGCGGACGACCATCCCAGCCTGCGGGCGCCCTTCACTTTCCACATCACGACCCCGCCGGGCCTGAGCGCGGTGGCCAACGGCCGGCTCGTCGAACGCGTCCGGCAGCCCGGCGGCCGGGTGCAGTGGACGTACGACTCCGAGGAGCCCATCGCGGCCCAGCTGGTCCAGCTGGCGGTCGGGAAGCTCACGTTCGTCGCCGGCCGGGGGCCGGGCGGGCGGGCCGTGCGGGACGTGGTGCCGGACGACCTGGTCGCGGACACCGAGGCCGAACGCTCCCTCACCCCGGAGCACCTCGCCTGGCTGGAGCAGCGGCTCGGACCGTACCCGTTCCGCAGTTACGGCGTGCTGGTCGGCGACACCGAGCTGCCGGTGGCGCTGGAGACGCAGTCGCTGTCCCTCGTGCCGAAGAACGACCTGCTGGGCGACCGCGTCGACGCCGAGCGCAATCTCGTCCACGAGCTGACCCACCACTGGACGGGTGACAGTGTCGCCGTCCGGCGGTGGTCCGACCTGTGGCTGAGTGAGGGTCACGCCCGTTTCTACGAACGGCTGTACTCCGAGGAGCACGGCGGCGTCAGCATGGAGGACGCCATGCGGGCGGCCTACGAGCAGCACGACCAGTGGCGCCACGACGACGGCGCGCCCGCCGAGCCCACCGAGCCGACGCTGTTCAAGGTGATGCGGTACGACGGCTCGGCGCTGGTGCTGTACGCCTTGCGGGAGAAGGTCGGTGACGAGACGTTCGGCCGGATCGAGCGGGCCTGGGTGACCGACAACCGGGGCCGTGCGGCCGGCACCCGGGACTTCGTCGCACTCGCCTCCAGGGTCGCCGGCAAGGATCTGACGCCGTTTCTGACCCCTTGGCTGTACGGGCCCCACACCCCGCCGATGCCGGGCCACCCCGACTGGCACGTGGACCCGGTCGAGGACTGAGCCGGCCCGGCGCGCGGCCGTCCCCTCGGACGCCGAGCCGCTGCCGCCGACCGGGTGGCCTGTGCCGGATCGCTGGGCCACCCGGTCGACGCTCGGCGCGCCGGGTCGCGTCCGGCACGGAAACGTACGAGGGGTGACGTGAAGGGCAACACCCTTGCCCCGGTTGCGACGAGTGTGGTTGGAGACCCTCAGCAAGCGGTTGGAGACCCTCTGGTATGAGAAGAACTGTCACTCCACGAGTGCCCGACAAGGTCCGCATCTGCCGCCGGACGGCTTGCCTGATCGCGACGGCCGCGCTGCTGCCACCGCTGCTGATGCTCCCGGCGTGCACTTCCGGCGACGCCGAGGACCAGCACCTGCAGAACGCCTTCACGGACGCCGCGCGCGAGTTCCATGTGCCACGCAGCGTGCTGATGAGTGTGTCCTACATGCAGTCGCGTTGGGACGCCCATCCGGGCACCCCCAGCGTGGCGGGCGGTTACGGGCCGATGCACCTGGTGGACGCCGCGCGCATGCAGGCCCCGTCGCCGGCGCCGGGCCCGGCGACACCGAACAGCGGTACGGCCGTGCCGGGCGAGGCGGGAGCGGGCGCACCCGGCGCCCACACCGTGCAGCCGGCGGACCTGGAACGCGCCGCGCGGCTGATCCGGATCCCGGCCGGACAGCTGCGGACGGACGCCGTCGCCAACGTACGCGGCGGCGCGGCGATCCTGGCCGCCACACAGCGCCGGCTCGGCAAGCCGCTCAGCGCCGACCCCGCGGACTGGTGGCAGGCGGTGGAACGTTTCCCCGGTACACCTGACATCACGTCGGCGGCGACGTACGCCAACGATGTCTTCGGCCTCATCCGCCGCGGAGCGCACCGGACCACCGCCGAAGGACAGGACGTCACCCTCCCGGCCGCCCCCGGTGTCAGGCCGCACCCCGGCCCGCAGGCCACCCCCCGGCCGAAGGACGTCGAGTGTCCTCCGGAGCTGGCCTGCGACTGGCTGGCCGCGCCGTACGTGCAGATCGACGACGACGGCGACTACGGCAACCACGACCTCGCCGACCGGCCCAGGGACCAGCGGATCGAGTACATCGTCATCCACGACACCGAGGCGAAGCTGCCGAACATGTTCCAGACCGTGCAGGATCCGACGGAGGCTTCGTGGCACTACTCGGTCCGCTCCAGCGACGGCCACGTCACCCAGCACGTCAGGACGAAGGACGAGGCCTGGCACTCGGGCAGCAAGTTCGTGAACGCCCGCTCGATCGGTATCGAACACGAGGGATTCCTCGCCCACCCCGGAACCTGGTACACGGAGCAGATGTACCGCTCCTCCGCGCGCCTGGTGCGTTACCTCGCCAAGAAGTACGGCGTCCCGCTCGACCGGCAGCACATCTTCGGCCATGACAACGTGCCGTCCCCGACCGCCGACAGCATCCCCGAGATGCACGAGGACCCCGGCCCCTACTGGGACTGGCGGCACTACTTCGACCTGCTCGGCGCACCGCTGAAGGCCACGGCGGGACCGGACAGCCCCATGGTGATGATCCTTCCGGACTACGCCACCCACAAGCCGCGGTACACGGGGTGCGACGGCCACGGCAAGCCGTGCGCGCCGCACGGGTCCAGCGCGGTCCGCCTCTACACCGAACCGGACGAGCACTCCCCGCTGATCCAGGACCCGGGCCGCAGACCGGACGGCGACGAATCCACGGAGGACGTCAGCGATCTGGGATCACGCGTCTCCACCGGCCAGACGTTCGCCGTCGCCGAGCGGCGCGGCGAGTGGACGGCGATCTGGTACCAGGGCGAGAAGGCCTGGTTCAAGAATCCCGCGGACCATCCGACGGCCGTCGGCGCGAGCGGCCGCATGGTGACGCCGAAGGAGGGCCTGGACGAGGTCCCGGTGTTCGGGCGGGCCCTCCCCGAGGAGGAGGCGTACCCGGAGGGAGTGGAGGAGGAGGACGAGGCGCCGCTCCCGTACAGCATGCGGGCGGGCCAACGGTATGTGACACAGGCCGGCGTCGGCAGTTCCTACGTCGACAGGTCGTTCTTCTCCGACGCACCGCAACCGGTGGTGGTGGGCCACGAGAAGTACTACGAGATCCAGCTCGGCCACCGGCTCGCCTACGTCCGGGCGAACGACGTGGACCTGGTGGACGCCCGCACCACCACGGGAGGCGCGCCCAGGCCATAGGCCGGCCGGGCAGCGCATATCGGCCCGTCGACTCAATCGCATGACGTTCAGCTCGTGTTGGGCAACACGCCCTGGCCGGAAGGCAGCGGATTTCGGCGGCCACCACAGAAAACCGTTTGATTTCGAGCACGCTCCGACGCGAACCTGTCACGGCTTGTCGCCACTTCCCCCGACACGAGCCGCTGGGACGCCATGCACATTCAAGATCTTCCGTATTCCGACCCTGGCGTGCCGGACGCGCGTTCGGGTCCCCGATTCCTGTGGTGGCTCGGGCGGAACCAGCTGGGCGGCCAGCTCAAGGCCCTGGCCTGGGGCCTGCTGCACTTCGTGTCCGTCTCCGCTCTCCCGTTCTGTGTGGGCCTCGCCGTACAGGCCGTCGTCGACCGCTCCGGCACCCGGCTGGCGCTGACGGGCGGTCTGCTGGTGCTGTGCGGCACGGCGATCGCCGTCGGCGACACCTTCCTGCACCGGGCCGCCGTCACCAACTGGATCACCGCGGCCGCCCGCGTCCAGCAGCTGCTCGCCCGCCAGGCCACCCGGCTGGGCTCCGCGCTGACCCGGCGGGTGGCGGCCGGCGAGGTGGTCGCCGTCTCCACCGGCGACGTCGAGAAGATCGGCTGGTTCGTCGAGGCGGTCTCCCGCTTCACCGCCGCCGCGGTGACGGTCGTCCTGGTCGGGGTCGGGCTGCTCTTCTACCAGCCGGCCCTCGGCTGGGTGGTCGCCGCCGGCCTGCCCCTGGTGGCGCTGGCCGTGCTGCCGCTGCTGCCCCGGGCGACCCGGCGCGCCGACTTCCAGCGCACGAAGGCCGGCCGGGCCACCGAGCTGGCCTCGGACACCGTCGCCGGGCTGCGGGTGCTGCGCGGCATCGGCGGCGAGGACCTCTTCCTCGACCGCTACCGCCGCGCCTCCCAGGAGGTGCGCCACGCCGCCGTGCGCAGCGCCCGGATGTGGTCGCTGATCTCCGCCATCCAGGTGCTGGTGCCCGGGCTGCTGCTGATCGTCGTTGTCTGGCACGGCGTCCAGCTCGCCCGGCAGGGCCGCGTCACCGTCGGTGAACTGGTCACCGTCTACAGCGCGGTCATGATCCTCAACTACCCCTTGCAGCACTTCACCGAGATCGCCATGGCGTACTCCTTCTCCCGTCCCTCGGCGAAGCGGGCCGCGCGGGTGCTCTCCCTGGAGCGGGCCACCGACACCGGCGGCTCGCGCGCGGACACGGTTCCGGCCGGCGACCTGTACGACCCGGCCACCGGTCTGCTGGCGCCCACGGGACGGCTGACGGCCGTGGTCTGCGGCGACCCCGACGCGGCCGGAGACCTCGCCGAGCGCCTCGGTGGCCACCCGGCCGAGGCCGGCACCTCCGTACTGCTCGGCGGGGTACCGCTCGACGAACTGCCCCTGGCCGCCGCCCGCACCGCGGTGCTTGTCCAGGACAAGGACCCGGTGCTGCTGTCCGGTTCGCTGCGCGAACTGCTCGACGTGCCGGCCTCCGGAGCCGTGCGGGCCGAGGACGCGCTGGCCGCCGCCCAGTGCACGGACGTCCTGGACGCCCTGGTCCAGGGCTCGTTGGACGTCACCGACCCGATGGACGCCCGGATCACCGAGCGGGGCCGCTCCCTGTCGGGCGGACAGCGCCAACGGCTCGCCCTGGCCCGCTCGCTGATCACCGACCCCGGGGTGCTCGTCCTGGACGAGCCCACCTCCGCCGTCGACTCCCACACCGAGGCGCGGATCGCGGAGGGCATCCGGGAGGTGCGGTCCGGCCGTACCACCGTGGTGTTCACCTCCTCGCCGCTGCTGCTCGACCGGGCCGACCGGGTCGTGCTCGTCCACGAGGGCGAGGTCGTGGCGGTCGGCGTGCACCGCGAACTGGTGCGCACCGAGCCCCGGTACCGGGCCGTGGTGACGCGGGAGACCGAGGGGGATGCGGCGCTGCCGGGTTCCCTGGACGAGGAAGTCGCGCTGCGGAGCGGCGCGCTGGAAGAGATCGAGGAGAGCGCATGATCGGCGTCGCGCCACCGGCCTACGACCCGGCGGCCCCGACGACGGCCACCACCCTGCCCGTCGGCGCCACCGCGACCGTGCGGGCCTACGTGGCCGAACTGTTCCGCCGGCACCGCCGGGCCTTCTTCCTGTTGATCGCGGTCAACGCGGTGGCCGTGGTCGCCTCGATGGCCGGCCCGTATCTGCTCGGCGGGCTCGTCGAGCGGGTCTCCGACGGTGCCCGCGAACTCCGTCTGGGGCCGACCATCGGCCTGTTCGTGCTCGCGCTCGCCGTCCAGGCCGTCTTCGTGCGCGAGGTGCGGCTGCGGGGTGCCGTGCTCGGCGAGCGGATGCTGGCCGACCTGCGCGAGGACTTCCTCGTCCGGTCGGTCGGGCTGCCGCCGGGCGTCCTGGAGCGGGCGGGCACGGGCGACCTGCTGTCCCGGATCACCACCGACATCGACCGGCTCGGCAACGCCATGCGCGAGGCCGTACCGCAGCTGTCCATCGGCATCGTGTGGGTCGTGCTGCTGCTCGGCGGGCTCGCCGTCACGGCTCCGCCGCTCGCGGCCAGCGTGCTGCTCGCCCTGCCGATCCTGGTGGTCGTCTGCCGCTGGTACTTCAAACGGGCGCCCGCCGGCTACCGCTCCGAGGCAGCCGGATACGCGTCCGTGGCCGCCGCCCTCGCGGAGTCCGTGGACGCCGGGCGCACCATCGAGGCACACCGCCTCGGTGCCCGCCGCATGGCGCTGTCCGAGCGCCGGATCAAGGAGTGGACTGCCTGGGAGCGCTACACCCTGTGGCTGCGCTCGGTGCTCTTCCCGGCCCTGAACGCCACCCACACCATGGTGCTCGGCTCGGTCCTGCTGATCGGCGGGGTCTTCGTCCTGCACGGCCGGCTCGACGTCGGTCAGCTGACCACGGGCGCGCTCATCGCCCAGATGCTCGTCGAGCCGATCAACCTGATCCTGCGCTGGTACGACGAGGTCCAGGTCGCCCAGGTGTCGCTGGCCCGGCTGGTCGGCGTGCGCGACATCGAGCCGGACGCCGGGGACGCCGCGCTGGCCCCCGCCGGCCGGGAGGTGCACGCCGACGAGGTCCGCTTCGGCTACCTGCAGGGTGTCGACGTGCTGCGCCAGGTCTCCCTGGAGGTCGCGCCCGGCACCCGGCTGGCCCTGGTCGGTCCCTCGGGCGCGGGCAAGTCCACCCTGGGCCGGCTGCTCGCCGGGATCTACGCGCCCCGGGACGGCCGGATCACCCTGGGCGGCGCGGAACTGTCCCGGATGACCGCCGAACGGGTCCGCTCCCATGTCGCCCTCGTCAACCAGGAGCACCACGTCTTCGTGGGCTCCCTGCGGGACAACCTGCTGCTCGCCAGGACCGGCGCCGAGGACGCCGAGCTGTGGGCCGCCCTGGGCGCGGTCGACGCGGACGGCTGGGCGCGCGCCCTGGAGGAGGGCCTGGACACCGAGGTCGGCTCGGGCGGGCTGGCGCTGACCCCGGCGCAGGCCCAGCAGATCGCGCTGGCCAGGCTGGTGCTGGCCGACCCGCACACGCTGGTCCTGGACGAGGCGACCTCGCTCCTGGACCCGCGCGCGGCCCGCCATCTGGAGCGGTCCCTGGCCCGGGTCCTGGACGGCCGCACCGTGGTCGCCATCGCCCACCGGCTGCACACCGCCCATGACGCGGACGTCATCGCCGTGGTCGAGAACGGCCGGATCAGCGAGCTCGGCAGCCATCACGACCTGGTGGCCGCCGACGGCGCCTACGCGGCGCTGTGGCGGTCGTGGCACGGGTGACAGGCCGCGGCACGGGGTGCGCACCGCAGGTCGGGCCCCGTGCCGTTGCGCGGGTGCGAGCAGGGGTGGAAGGCTGGAGAGCGGCACCGGTTCGGGGACCGGCCGGGAACCGTACGGTTCGCGCCGCGCACCCGTGCCGAGCGTGCCGGCGGCCCGCCCCGCGGACCGCGTCCTCACTCCCTGGAGGTAGCCGTGACCACCGCCGACGGATGGGGGGATGACGTCTACCAGCCCGACGGATCCGAGATCCGCGAGGACACGGGGCTGCTCGACGTGGAGGACACGCTGGAGTCCGACGGCGTCAGCGATCCCCTGGACCGTGGCTGGTCCCCGCCCGAGCGGCCCTGGGCGGTGGAGCACACCGGGGTGACCGCGGCCGAGCGCCGCCGGGGCGAGACCCTGGACCAGCGGCTCGCCGAGGAGCTCCCCGAGCCGGCCGTCCCCGACGGCGACGGCATCGGCGACTGTCAGGGCAGCGACGGCGAACCCCTGGACAACGAGGTCGGCGATCTGCGCTCCGGCCGGCTCGTGGCCCCGAACGAGGGAGCGCACGAGGACGACGAGAACGGCCTCGTCGCCACCGACGTCGGTATCGACGGCGCCGGGGCCTCCGCCGAGGAGGCCGCGATGCACATCGTCGACGAGGACACCGCCTACGGCTGACGCCGGTCCACCCTGCCCGACCGCCCCGACCGCCCTGTTCGAGGAGCCGCCATGCAGCAGGACAAGCAACCCGACTACCACCCGGTGGTCTTCCGTGACCGCGCCGCCGGCTACGCCTTCCTGACCCGGTCCACCGCGACCAGCGACCAGACCATCGACTGGGACGACGGCCGGACATACCCGGTCGTCGATGTGGAGATCTCCTCGGAGAGTCACCCCTTCTACACCGGCAAGGCACGCACGGTGGACTCCGAGGGCCGTGTCGCCGCCTTCGAGCGCCGCTACGGGGGTGGCTCGGGGAAGGCCGGCTGACCCCCGGAGCACGTCGGGGCCGAGGCCCCCCGGCCGTCGTCGCGCAGCACGCCGGCGGCCGGCCCGCGTCCGGGTCAGATCACGTTGAGCGCGGCCGCACAGCCTATGCCGCCCAGCACCATGAACACCGGCATGAGCACCTTCAGCTCGACCCAGCTGCCCGCGCGGAACCGCATCACCTTCGGCGGGCCCAGCGGGTACCAGCGCCTGCGGCCGATCGGGATGGGCCACAGGATCGGGCAGCCGGAGACCGTCAGCGCGTCCCCGATGTCGTGCACCAGCGCCCCCAGCACCACCGGCAGCCCCAGCCACAGGTACTGCTGGCCGGGCTGGGTGAACAGCCAGTCCGAGCCGTTGCCCGGCTTGTCCAGGATCTCCGCCAGGATCCAGGCGCTGGTCGCCGCCAGCAGCCACACCAGTACATCGCTGCTGGAGCCGCGGGCCGCCCGCCACAGCAGCCCCTCGATCGCCAGCACCATGTGCGCGAAGAGGATCGCCAGCACCGCCCAGCGCCCGCCGAGGATCGCCGCGGCCGAGCAGCCACCGCCGATCAGCGCCGCCCACACCCAGGTGTGGGTCAGTGTGCGGTGCCCGCCGTTGCGGCGCGGGTCGCCGGGCTTGCGGGTCGCCTTGTAGACGGCGTAGGAGAGCTTGTCGACGATCTCGCAGACCCAGCGCGAGAGCGGTCCGAAGGCGCGCGAGATGGTGGCGGCCTTGTGGTCGAGGTCCGGAGCGAGTGCGGCGCCGGCGCAGATCAGCGCGCCGACCAGCAGCACCGGCCAGGGCATCGGGTGCCCGGCCGCGGCGGCCGCGGCTCCGACGCCGAGCCAGGCGGCGGCTCCCGACAGTGAGTGTGCTGGTCCCATCATGGCCCTTGTCCGCCCCATTCCTCGTGTGCCGCTGTCCAGTTGACCGGGTGCGTTGACGCTCCGTCGGCGCCACAGCGTAGCGGTCGTGATCTTCCTGCTCGAAGCCGATTCCCCCCTCGGCGGGTGGGCCAGGCAAGATGGGGGCGTGACCCTCATCGATCAGCTGCCGCCGACCGCCGACCCCGACGCCCTGTACGAAGCCTTCGAGGCCTGGGCGCAGGAGCGCGGTCTCACGCTCTACCCCCACCAGGAGGAGGCGCTGATCGAGGCGGTCTCCGGGGCGAACGTGATCGTGTCGACACCGACCGGCTCCGGCAAGAGCATGATCGCCGCGGGCGCTCACTTCGCCGCGCTGGCACGGGACGAGGTCACCTTCTACACCGCCCCGATCAAGGCGCTGGTCTCGGAGAAGTTCTTCGAGCTCTGCAAGATCTTCGGCACCGAGAACGTCGGCATGCTCACCGGCGACGCCTCCGTCAACTCCGACGCCCCCGTCATCTGCTGCACCGCCGAGGTACTCGCCTCCATCGCCCTGCGCGACGGCAGGCAGGCGGACGTCGGCCAGGTCGTCATGGACGAGTTCCACTTCTACGCGGAGGGCGACCGCGGCTGGGCCTGGCAGATCCCGCTCCTCGAACTCCCCCAGGCCCAGTTCATCCTGATGTCGGCCACCCTCGGCGACGTCTCCTTCTTCGAGAAGGACCTCACCCGCCGTACCGGCCGCCCCACGTCGGTGGTCCGCTCGGCGACCCGCCCGGTGCCGCTCTCCTACGAGTACCAGTACACGCCGATGACCGAGACGCTCACCGAGCTGCTGTCGAGCAGGCAGGCGCCGGTGTACATCGTGCACTTCACACAGGCGCAGGCGGTGGAGCGGGCGCAGGCCCTGATGAGCATCAACATGTGCTCGAAGGAGGAGAAGGAGCAGATCGCCGAGCTGATCGGCAACTTCCGCTTCACCACCAAGTTCGGCCAGAACCTCTCCCGGTACGTGCGGCACGGCATCGGCGTGCACCACGCCGGCATGCTCCCCAAGTACCGGCGCCTGGTGGAGAAGCTCGCCCAGGCCGGTCTGCTGAAGGTCATCTGCGGCACCGACACCCTGGGCGTGGGCGTCAACGTGCCCATCCGCACGGTGCTGTTCACCGCCCTCACCAAGTACGACGGCAACCGGGTGCGCACCCTGCGCGCCCGTGAGTTCCACCAGATCGCCGGCCGCGCCGGCCGCGCGGGCTTCGACACTGCCGGACTGGTCGTGGCCCAGGCTCCCGAGCACGTCATCGAGAACGAGAAGGCGCTCGCGAAGGCGGGCGACGACCCGAAGAAGCGGCGCAAGGTGGTGCGCAAGAAGGCGCCGGAGGGCTTCGTCGGCTGGACGGAGACCACGTTCGAGAAGCTGATCGCGTCCGAGCCGGAGCCGCTGACCTCGCGTTTCCGGGTGACGCACACCATGCTGCTGTCGGTGATCGCCCGCCCCGGCAACGCCTTCGAGGCGATGCGCCATCTGCTGGAGGACAACCACGAGCCGCGCAAGCAGCAGCTGCGGCACATCCGCCGCGCGATCGCCATCTACCGTTCGCTGGTGGACGGCGGGATCGTCGAGAAGCTGGACACACCGGACCCCACCGGCCGTATCGTCCGCCTCACGGTCGACCTCCAGCAGGACTTCGCGCTCAACCAGCCGCTGTCCACGTTCGCCCTGGCCGCGTTCGAGCTCCTCGACCCCGAGTCGCCGTCGTACGCGCTCGACATGGTGTCCGTCGTCGAGTCCACCCTCGACGACCCGCGGCAGATCCTGGTCGCCCAGCTGAACAAGGCGAAGGGCGAGGCCGTGGCCGCGATGAAGGCGGACGGCGTCGAGTACGAGGAGCGTATGGAGCGTCTCCAGGACGTCTCCTACCCGAAGCCCCTGGAGGAGCTGCTCTTCCACGCGTACAACACGTACCGCAAGAGCCACCCGTGGGTCGGCGACCATCCGCTGTCGCCGAAGTCGGTGATCCGGGACATGTACGAGCGGGCGATGTCCTTCACGGAGCTGGTGTCCTTCTACGAGCTGGCCCGTACCGAGGGCATCGTGCTGCGCTACCTCGCCAGCGCCTACAAGGCCCTCGACCACAACATCCCGGACGACCTCAAGTCCGAGGACCTGCAGGACCTGATCGAATGGCTGGGCGAGACGGTCCGCCAGGTCGACTCCAGCCTGCTGGACGAGTGGGAGCAGCTCGCCAATCCGGAGGAGATGACCGCGGAGCAGGCCCAGGAGAAGGCCGACGAGGTCAAGCCGGTCACGGCCAACGCGCGCGCCTTCCGGGTCCTGGTCCGCAACGCGATGTTCCGGCGCGTGGAGCTGGCCGCCCTCGACCAGGTCGACGAGCTGGGCGAGATGGACGCGGAGTCCGGCTGGGACGCCGACGCCTGGGGCGAGGCCATGGACAAGTACTGGGACGAGTACGAGGACCTGGGCACCGGGCCCGACGCGCGCGGCCCCAAGCTGCTGGTGATCCAGGAGGAGCCGCAGAACGCGCTGTGGCGGGTCCGCCAGATCTTCGAGGACCCGAACGGCGACCACGACTGGGGCATCAGCGCGGAGATCGACCTGACGGCCTCGGACGCCGAGGGCCGCGCGGTCGTCCGCGTCACCGACGTCGGCCAGCTCTGACCCTGGCGAACCCGACCCGACCGGCTCCCACCACAGGAGAACCCCACCCATGACCAACCCGGCCGAGAGACTGGTCGACCTGCTCGACCTGGAGCAGATCGAGGTCAACATCTTCCGCGGCCGCAGCCCCCAGGAGTCCCTCCAGCGGGTCTTCGGCGGCCAGGTGGCGGGCCAGGCGCTGGTCGCCGCCAGCCGCACCACGGAGGGCGACCGTCCGGTGCACTCGCTGCACGCGTACTTCCTGCGCCCGGGCCGGCCGGGCGTGCCGATCGTGTACCAGGTCGAACGGGTCCGGGACGGGCGCTCGTTCACGACGCGCCGGGTCACGGCCGTGCAGCAGGGCCGCACGATCTTCAATCTGACCGCCTCCTTCCACAAGCCTGAGGTGGGAGCTTTCGAGCACCAGCTGCCGCCGGCCCGCGAGGTGCCGCACCCGGAGTCGCTGCCGACGCTCGCCGAGGAGCTCCGCAAGCATCTGGGCGAGCTGCCCGAGCAGTTGGAGCGGATGGCGCGCCGCCAGCCCTTCGACATCCGCTATGTCGACCGGCTGCGCTGGCACCCGGAGGAGATAGCGGGCGCCGAGCCGCGCAGCGCGGTGTGGATGCGCGCGGTCGGCCCGCTGGGTGACGACCCGCTGGTGCACACCTGCGCGCTGACCTACGCCAGTGACATGACCCTCCTGGACGCGGTCCGCGTGCCCGTCGAACCGCTGTGGGGACAGCGGAACTTCGACATCGCCTCACTGGACCACGCCATGTGGTTCCACCGGCCGTTCCGCGCGGACGACTGGTTCCTGTACGAGCAGGAGTCCCCCGTCGCCACGGGCGGTCTGGGCCTGGCCCGCGGGCGGGTCTACGACCTGGAGGGGCGGCTGCTGGTGTCGGTCGTCCAGGAGGGGCTGTTCCGGGCGCTCTAGCCGACGCGGTCCGGGCCCGTCAGTGGGCAGAGCGGGGGCTTCTGCCCGTCAGTGGGTGGGGCGGGGGCTTCTGCGAAGCAGCCAGCCGCGCAGGCCTCGCGGGTGTTTCGGCCGGGCGGGAGTATGCGAGGACCTCGGCTCCGCGGACACGGTGAGCTGCGGCGGTGCGGCGGGGCGGGGCGCCGGCCGAAGCGTGCGGGCTTCCGCCACTTCCCGTGCCAGGTCGTTCCGGAACCAGTCGATCTCGTCCGGGTCGTCCGCCGTCATGAGTTCCTCGGCGAGCAGCGCGGCGGGCGAGCCCGGCGCGCCGTGGGCGGGCGGGACCGGCCGGAAGGCCCGCACATACGCGCGCTCGTGCGGGTCCGTGAGGAGGTCGTCGATCTCACCGGGGTCCAGGAAGCCGGCCACCACCCCGGCCCGCTGCCACGGCCCCTCGGTCTGCCTCAGCAGGAAACCGCAGTGCCGTCCCCGCCAGTTGCGGGCCCGCTGGTCCGCTCCCGCCCTCAGCCGGTCACGCAGCTCCTCGGGGGTCCGGCCGGTGAGCAGCCGCGCGTTCTTCTCGTCGGCCGCGAACTGCCGCAGCTCCTCCGCCAGATAGAGCCAGACCACGGCCCGGTACCGGTTCGGGTACCACTTCACCGGGGTCACCAGGCCGAGTTTCGCGAAGCGGGTGAACCTGCCCGGCGGGATCTCCATGAGGGCCGCGCCCTCGCTCGTACCCACGGCTTTCACGCTCTCGCGAAGGGTTTCGGTCCGGTCCTGGAGCCGCTCGATCTCGGTCCGTGGAACACGGCGGCCTCCGCCGCCCTCGTCGGGCACTGTACGGATCCGGCCGAGGTGCACCGCTAGGTCGAACTCGCCCCGCCTGAGATCCAGTTCACGGGCCGCGCGGCTGAACGCGTAGTTGAGCGGGCGGGGTTGGGCAATGGTAGTGGTGCCGGGCATGCTCGGTCTCCCCCGTGGAGCGGGTGGCTCGCGCCGGGTGCGCTCGCCGTGGAAAAACCGTAGCCGTTTCGGCGAATCCTGTGGCGAGCCTGTGGACAACCCCGCGCCGGGGGGAGAACCCGCGCGTCAGAGGTCAGCTATGGAGGACCGCTCCGGTTGCCGGGCGTCCACGCCGAGGTGTTCGCCGACGCGGTTGACGAGCAGGGTCATCTCGTAGGCGATCTGGCCGATGTCGGCCTCCGCCGCGCTGAGCACACACAGACAACTGCCGGTTCCGGCGGCTGTGACGAACAGGACCGCGTCGTCGTACTCGATCATCGTCTGGCGGACCCGGCCCGCGCCGAAGTGGCGTCCGGAGCCCTTGGCGAGGCTGTGCAGCCCGGAGGCGACGGCGGCCAGATGCTCCGCGTCCTCCCGGCGAAGGCCCGTGCTCGCCCCCGTGACCAGTCCGTCGTTCGACAGGACCAGCGCGTGCCGTACGTGCTCCACACGCTCGGTCAGGTCGTCGAGCAGCCAGCCGAGTCCCTGGTTCTGCGCCATGTCGTAGCGTCTCCCCGTGTGCCGTCCCCTCCCCCTGGCTGGAGGATCTCCCCGCCAGCCTTCCCCACCGCCGCCGTCCGGGCAAGGAGGATGGGGACATGGCACAGAAGATGACCGACGACGAATGGCGGGCGTTCGTCTCGTACGGCACCCGCACCGGCAAGCTGTCCACCGTCAACGCAGATGGCAGCCCTCATGTGGCCCCCGTCTGGTTCCTGCTGGACGGTGACGACCTGGTCTTCAACACCGGCAGGGATACGGTGAAAGGGCGCAATCTCGTCCGTGACGGGCGTGTCGCCCTCTGCGTGGACGACGACCGGCCCCCCTTCCACTTCGTGGTGCTGAACGGGCGCGCCCGGCTTTCGGAGGAGCCGGGCGAGCTACGTGATTCGGCCACGCGGATCGCGGCTCGCTACATGGGAGAGGAGCGGGCGGAGGAGTTCGGCGCCCGCAACGGCGTCCCGGGCGAGCTGCTGGTCCGGGTCACCGTGGAGAAGGTGGTGGCGCTCAAGGACCTGACGGGCTGAAGGTCAGCCCACCGAGTCGAGAAGCCGGGCGGTGTGCATCCGCCCGGCGTACTCGACTAGCCGGATCAGCACCTCCTTGCCGGAGTCCCGGTCGCGGGCGTCGCACAGCACCACGGGCGTGCCCTGGTCCAGGTCGAGGGCGCGGCAGACGTCGAGGGCGCCGTAAGTGCGGGCGTCGGTGAAGCAGTTGACGGCGACGACGAACGGGATGTGCCGGTGCTCGAAGTAGTCGACCGCCGGGAAGCAGTCCTCCAGGCGCCGGGTGTCGGCGAGGACGACGGCGCCGAGGGCGCCTTGTGACAGCTCGTCCCAGAGGAACCAGAAGCGGTCCTGGCCCGGGGTGCCGAAGAGGTACAGGGAGAGCCCGGAGCGGATGGTGATGCGCCCGAAGTCCATGGCGACGGTGGTGGTGACCTTCTGGTCCACGCCGTCCGTGTCGTCCACCAACTGCCCGGCCTCGCTGAGCATTTCCTCGGTGCGCAGCGGCCTGATCTCACTGACGGCGCCCACCAGGGTCGTCTTGCCGACGCCGAAGCCGCCGGCGACCAATATCTTGAGCGCCATCGCCGAGGTGTCGTCGGTGGCGGACTCGGAGTGCTCGGAGACCATGATCACTTCTCTCGGGAGGGCCGACCTCGGCCGACGTCCGGACGCTCGCGGTGCTCGGGACGCGAAGCCAGCATCATGACAACGGCCGTCGCGTCGCGGATGGTTGGACCGGAACACATCTGTTGTGGCCTGCTCGCGCCCGGTTGGTTCCGAATACTCATCTACAGTGCCCGCAATCCCGCGATGACCTCGCGCAGAATCCGTTCGTCGGGGAGCTGGGCCGGTGGCACCGGGCGGCTCACGGTGACGCAGCCCAGTTCCAGCAGGTCGCCCAGCAGCACCCGGATCACACCCACGGGCAGGTCGGCACCGGCGGCGAGTTCGGCGACGGACTGCGTCTCCACCCGGCACAGATCGATCAGCGCCCGGTGTTCGGGGCCGAGCGCGGTGTCGTCGTCGCCGACGGGCGCGTTCGGGTCCAGGGTGACCAGGGCGATCAGGTCGAACCGCACCCCGGTGGGGCCGGGTTTGGTACGGCCGCCGGTCATGGCGTAGGGACGGACCAGGGGCCCGGCCTCGCTGTCGTACCACTGGCTGCCCGGCTCGTGCGGGATGCCGGTCGTGTACTCGGTCATCGGTGGCGCTCTTCCGGTCATCCGGCCGCGGGGGGCCGCGCGGTGATGCGCGGCGCCGTGTAGAGGTGCTCGCCGACGCGCTTGACCAGTCGTGCCATCTCGTAGGCGACCAGACCGATGTCGGCGGTGACGGCGGTGAGCACGGCCAGGCAGGAGCCGTCGCCGGCGGCGGCCACGAAGAGGAAGGCGTCGTCCATCTCGACCATGGTCTGGCGCACCCCGCCCGCTCCGAAGTGCCGTCCGGCGCCCTTGGCGAGGCTGTTGAAGCCGGAGGCCACGGCGGCGAGGTGCTCGGCGTCCTCGCGTTTGAGACCGGTCGAGGCGCCGACGGCGAGACCGTCGTTGGACAGCACGACGGCGTGCCGTACTTCGGTGACACGCAGCACCAAGTCGTCCAGTAGCCAGTCGAGTTCGCCGGAGCGCCGGTCTGCCCTCGGGCTCGGGTCCTGGATCATGCGCGGTCTCCTTCGGTGCTGTCGGTGCCCTCGTCGGGTTCCGGGGCGGCTCCACGGCCGGGTTGTCTGCCGCCGCCGCGCGCCCAGCCGTCGCGGTAGGCCGCCATACGGTCGCGGACGAGTTCGGGGGTGCGTTCGTCCGGCCGGCGGACGGGGGCGGGCTCCTCGGCGCGTGGATCGCGCAGTTGGGGTGCGAGGCTCGCCTGCCGCACCCGGCGTGGGAGGTCGTCGTCCGGGGACTCGGAGGTGTGCGGTGGGCGGTGCGGCCTCAAGGTGGTGACTCCGGGAGGCGGCGGCTCGGGCGCCGGGTGCGGGGACGGACGGGCGGTGACGGCGAGGGCGGGCCGGTCGGCGGAGGCGGCCTCCGGGAGCGCGGCGCCGGGCACGCGCGCGTACTCGCGTTCCGGTATCCGTCCGGTGTCGGCCGCCGGGTGGCCGGAACGTTCCGCCGGGCCGCCGTGCAGCAGGGCCTTCGGCAGCAGGACCACGGCGGTGGTGCCGCCGTAGGGGGAGGTGCGCAGGTGCACCTTGATGCCGTGGCGGGCGGCGAGCCGGCTGACCACGAACAGGCCGAGCCGGTCGCTGTCGAACAGGTCGAGGGCCTCGGACTGCTCGATGCGCCGATTGGCCTCGATGAGAGTCTCCTGGCCCATGCCGAGGCCGCGGTCCTCGACCTCGACGGCGTAGCCGTTGCCGACGGGTTCCCCGGTGACGCGCACGCGTGTGTGCGGCGGCGAGAACTGGGCCGCGTTCTCCACGATCTCGGCGAGCAGATGGGTGAGGTCGGCCACGGCCGCGCCGATGACGGCCGCCTCGGGGAGCTGTCGTACCTCCACGCGCGCGTAGTCCTCGACTTCGGACACGGCTGCCCGTACGACGTTGGTCAGGGAGACGGGCATGCGCCAGGCCCGGCCGGGCGCCGCTCCGGAGAGGATGATCAGGCTCTCCGCGTGCCGGCGCATACGGGTGGTGAGGTGGTCCAGGCGGAAGAGGTCGCTCAGTTCGTTGGGGTCGTCGGAGCGGCGTTCCATGCTGTCGAGCAGGCTCAGCTGGCGGTGGACGAGGATCTGGCTGCGGCGGGCGAGGTTGACGAAGACCCCTGAGATGCCGCTGGCGAGTTCGGCGCGTTCCACGGCGGCGCGCAGGGCGGCGCGGTGCACGGTGGCGAGGGCCTCGGCGACCTGGCCGGTCTCGTCCTCCGCGGGCGGCCCCGGCGGTGCCTCCGCACGGACGTCGATCTCCTCACCGGCCCGCAGTCTGTGCATCGCTTCGGGGAGTTTGCGGCGGGCGATCTCCAGCGCGCTGTTGCGCAGGCTCACGAGTTCGACCACGAGGGCGCGCCCGATGCGCACGGAGATGACGAGCGAGGCGGCCACGGCGAGGAGTCCGAGGATGACGGCGGCGCCGGCCGGGGTGAGCAGACCGCGCGCGAACGGGTCGGCGCGGCCGGCGACCGCGCGTGCCGTGTCGGCCTGGATGGTCCGCATACCGTCCTGCACGCGCGCGTGCGCGGTGTTCCAGGTGGCCGCCTGGGCCGCGTCGAGCCCTCTGGCTCCGGGTGCCCTCGCGAGGATCTTGTCCTCGGCGGTGCCCAGCGCGCTGTAGTCGTCGCCGGCGGCGAGGTCGTGCCAGGCGGTGCGCTGTGGACCGGGCAGGTCGGCGACGGCAGCGTCGGTGAGGACACGGCGGGTTTCGACGGCGCCGGTGAACAGCCGCAGCCGCTCGCCATCGAGGCCGCCGTTGGGCCGGGCGCCGGCCAGGACCGCGTCCTCCTGGGCCAGCGCTTCGCCCGCGCGGGAGAATTCGAGCAGTACGCGCGCGTCGGAGCCCATGTCGTCGGCCTGGATGCCGGTGAGGGCGCCGTCCACGGCGAAGGCCGTGGCGATCGTCTGCGTGTACCGCCCGTAGGCCTCGTCCCAGCGGGCGCCGCGATTCTGGACCGCCGTCCGCAGCGTGCGCAGGTGCTCGACGCCGGTGGCGAAGGTCTCCAGGCGCTGGGCGACACCGGCGGGCAGTTCCTCGCTGTCCGCGACGGTGCTGCCCTTGCCGAGTCGCAGCGCGGCCACGGCCTGGTCGGTGCGGGTGCCGAGTGCCTTGAGGTCGTCGGCCTGTTCGGCAGACGGGTCGGTCGCGTAGCGGACGGCGACGGCGCGCTCGGCCTGGAGCGCGGCCACGGCGGTGGCGACCGGGGTGCGCAATGCGGCGTCCACGCGCTGGGACTGGCGCAGCCGGGAGACGTCCTGTGCCGTGGTGACGGTGGCGTACGCCCACAGGGCGAGCAGGGACATGACCGGCACCATGAGCAGGCAGACGACCTTGGCCCGGACGGTCCGGGGGCGGATCCGCCAGCCTCCCGCGTGTACGGGTGCGCTGTCCTCCGCGGTGTCGGCGAGATCGTCGGCGGGTTCGTCGGCGGGTGGTCCGGCGTGTGCACGGCGTCCGCGCCGCGGCTGCGGGGACGCTGTCTCCGGGCCTGTTGTGGGGGTCCTACGGGGTGTACGCATGGCCTCCTCGCTCGGGAGTGGATCGGGGCCCTGGGCCGGGCCGGGTCAGCGGGTGGCGGGCGTCACGGGCCGCTGGGCCGAGGCGGACTCCTCGCGCTCTCCGGCCGTGGGCGAGAGCGCGACGAAGGCCGAGGTGAGGAACAGGTAGGACCCGAGGCCGACGGCGAGGGGGAAGATGAACTGCATCGCCGTGGCCCCGGTCAGGGGGGTGCCGGAGGGCGTGACGTGCACGCTGACCGCGAACATCCCGGTGTAGTGCATGCTGCTGACGGCCGCCCCCATGACCAGGGAGGCGATGGTGACGGCGACGGGGGACCTGATGTTGAGGGCCGCCCACAGGGCCGCGGTCGCGGCGACCACGGCGATGAGCACGGAGAGCCCGACGAGCATCGGGTCGTAGCGCACGTCGCCGTGCAGCCGGACGGCCGCCATGCCGAGGTAGTGCATGCTGGCGACGCCGAGTCCGGTGGTGAGTCCGCCGAGCAGGAGCGCCCGGTTGCGGTCACGGCTGTAGCCGACGGCGAAGACGCCGGCGCTGACCACGACCACGGCGACGAGCAGGCTGAGGATGGTCAGCGGTACGTCGTAGCGGATGTCGGTACCGCTGACGCTGAAGCCGAGCATGGCCACGAAGTGCATGGTCCAGATGCCGGTGCCGAGCGCGGAGGCGGCGGTGAGGAGCCAGTTGCGGCGCGAGCGGCCCGTGCTGCCGAGCGCGCGGACGGTGCAGCGCAGCCCCAGTGCGGCGCCTATGCAGGCCATGACGTACGACAGCACGGGGGTCAGCCAGCCGAAGGTGGCGTGGTCCAGGTGTCCCATGGCCCAGGGACGCTAGGGGGCATGGGCGCACAAAGGGGGCGCATTTCGAAAGGTGCCGCAATATGACTCAGATATGCGCCGGAACGATCGAGTCCCGCTCGAACGTGCGCGCAAGGACGTCCTCCGTGACGGTGAGAGATCATGCGTTACATGAGCGACGACCACACACATGTCCAGGAGTTCTTCACCGAGCGGGCGGCCGACTGGGACAGGAGGTTTCCGGACGACGGTCCCGCGTACGCGTCCGCCGTGACCGAGTTGGGGCTGCGCGCGGGTGATCGGGTGCTCGACGCGGGCTGCGGCACGGGACGCGCCCTGCCGCCGCTGCGTGCGGCCGTGGGGCCCTCGGGTGTGGTGCTCGGGATGGATCTGACCCCGGCGATGCTGCAGGCCGCCGTACGGGCCGGCCGGGACCGTGCCGGGTGCCTGCTGCTCGCCGACGTCGCGGCGCTGCCGGTGCGGTCGGAGTCGCTCGACGCCGTGTTCGCCGCGGGCCTGATAGCCCACCTGCCCCGGCCCGCCGAGAATCTGCGGGAGTTGGCACGCGTGGTCCGCCCCGGCGGCACGCTCGCCCTGTTCCACCCGATCGGCCGGGCCGCCCTGGCGGCCCGCCAGGGACGGCAGATCACCCCGGGCGACCTGCGTGCGGAGGGCAACCTCGGCCCACTGCTGGCCGGTTCGGGCTGGCGCATGACGTCGTACGTGGACGAGGACACCCGCTTCCTGGCTCTGGCCGTCCGCGGGCGCTAGCCGGCGACCGTCGCGGCGAAGGCCCCGGGGCTGTCGCTCATTACGTGGTGTCCGGCGCAGGGCACCGTCACGAGCATCGCCCGCGCCACGAACCGCGCCGAACTCGTCCGGCTGCGCGCCGCCATCGCCTCGCTCGACACCGAGGCGCGCCGAGGCCGGCCGAGGCGTCCCGGCGGTGCCCTCTTCTGCTGCCGGGGCTTAAACCCTACGTTCGATGGAGGAAGCCGAATGTTCGGAAGCGACAGGGGAAGGTGGCCCGCGTGTTCGACCGGATCCGCTGGTACGCAGCCAGATTTCGTGGCGCCGGGGGCGCACAGACACCGCAGCGGCGCACGCACAACTTGTTCGAGGCCGCGGCCGCCTATGTGACGGCCCGCGCGGAGGACGACCAGGACCGGATCGAGGAGGCGTCCGGCTGGGTGTCGCCGGAGGCGTTGTCGTTCGGGGTGAGCGAGCTGGCGTGCCGGGCCGTCGTCGCGCTGGCGCGAGAGCGCGACGAGTCACCGCGGACGGTGGCGCGTGACCTTCTGGGGCTGCCCGTCGTGTGAACCTTCGGTGCCGACGAGGCCGATTCGTCCCGTCCCGGTGGAAAGCTGCAGCTCCGCGTGTGCTGCCGGTCGTGACAACGGCCTTCCCGTCGCACTAGGGTGCGCGCCGTTGGACGAACGACTGGGGAGACAGTGATGGCCGATACGGGCGAGGAGGTCGTCGCCGCCGCGGACGAGGCGCTGTACGTGCTCACGGCGGTGCTGCTGACGCCGGCGAAGTTTCCGAGCGTACTGGGCGACGACTATCCGGAGGCCTGCGCGGCGCTGGAGCTGGCGCCGCGCGCCGACGGGTACGGCCTGGTGCTCGGCCAGGACGGCGAAGGGGCGCGCTGGACGGTCGTCATCGACGACGTCTCGCTGGTCGCGGTCGCGATCGCGTCCTGGGACTGCGGCATGGAGTACGACCTGTCGCCGGACGAGCGCACGGTGGTCGCCGCGCTGCCCGGCTGGCCGCTCGCTGTCGCCGTGGCGGCTCCCAACGTGCCCGCGCCGCACGACCCCGGCCCGGAGGTGGCGGACCGGACCCCGCTGACCCCACCGGACACCACCTCCTGGGGTGCGGCACAACGGCGGCTCGGCGCGGACGAGATCGCCCTCCAGTGGGCCATCTGGCGTGAACAGATCAGCGACGACCACTTCCCGGCGGCGGCACCGGCGGCGGCCGACACCTCGGAAGCCTCCGAGGAGGCCCCCGAGGCGGCCTCGGAGGGCACCGAGGCGGCCCCCAAGGGGCACGCCGGGATCCGGCGGGTCCTGGCCGAGGCATGGGCCTATGTGGAGACGCCTCCGCCGCTGGGGCGGGTCCGCTCGTCGTTCGCCCCGGGCGACGCCCGTACGCTGCGCGCCGACGGGCCCGGCTGGTCGATGGTGGCCCGCACCGACGACATGGCGTTCGTGCTTCTCGACGATGAGCCGGGCGAAGTGCTGCCCGTAGGCCGGGGTCCCGAGCTCCCCGGCCTCCTGGAGGCCCTCGACAAGATGGCCGTACGGCCCCTGTGAGTCGTCCCGGGCCGCTTCCCGCCGGTCGGGGGCGCGGCCTCGGGACGGTGGCTCAGTGGCCGATCTCCTTGCGCGTGACCCTGCGCAGCCTGCGCCGCTGCGAGGGGTCGAGGGTGAGGTACGCCGCCACCGGGACGCCCACCACGATCAGGAACGTCACCCACCAGGGCAGCCATATCAACAGGATCAGCCCGACCGCCACACCTCCCGCGGCGATCTTCGCGTTCTTCGACATCAGCGTCGCCTCCTTCGCGGCCGTTGCCGCTCTCTGATCTGAAAACGGGTGCGCGCTTCCCGCGGTTCCGGAGCGCGACCCTGAGACATCCCTGACGAGCGACCCTTACTGGCCCCCGGGTACCGGGTCGAACAGATTGTGAAGTGCTCCTGCTCTCAGCGTAGCCATTCCCGGTGGGCCTGCGGCCGGTCCCGCCGGGCCACGGTGGCCTCGCGCCCGCCGGGTCGGCGACGCGCCCCTGCGGAAAACCCCACTCGCACAGGCCGGTTGGCCGGATGGGCGGCCGCACCGGGGATTCGTACGGTCGCGGTATGAAACGAATGAGCAGGGTACTGGTGATGTCGGCCGTGTCGGTGGCGCTGATGGCGAGCACCGCGACGGCCGTGGTGGCGCAGGGAGCGGCCGCCCCCCGGGCCGCCGTTGCCGTGCCGACGACGGCGAACGTGTCGCGAGGCACGCTCGTGTCCGTCGAGCATCTGCGGACGCTGACCGCCCGCGAGGTCGCGGCGGAACTGGCGGGGGACGAGGCGGGCGCCTGGGACACCGGCGCCGTGCGCTACGGTCTGAACACCTTCCGGATCGTGTACCGCACGGTGGATCCCCATGGCCGGCCCACGACCGCCAGCGGGCTGCTGGCCTTGCCCCGCAGCGGTGAACGGCGGCTGCGCACCGTGTCCTTCACGCACGGCACGGAGCTCTTCAAGGGTGATGTCGCCTCCGTCTCGGCGGACGTCTGGGACCAGGCTCCCGCTCTGACCTATGCCTCGGCCGGGTTCGCCGCGGCGCTCCCCGACTACCTCGGTCTGGGCCTGGGGCCCGGCCCCCATCCCTGGATGGACGTGCCCTCGGAGACGACGGCCGCCCTCGACATGCTGCGCGCGTCCCGCACCGCCGTGTCGGCGCGGGGCCGTGAACTGCGGCGCGAGGTGCTGGTCACCGGGTTCTCCCAAGGGGCTTCGGCGGCACTCGGACTGGCCCGGTCGCTGCAGGAGGGGGCCGACGGATGGTTCCGGCTCCGCGCGGTGGCGCCCGTCAGCGGCGCGTACGCGTTCCGGGACGCGGAGCTTCCCGCGCTGCTGGCCGGGCGGACGGAGCCGAAGGCGAGCGTGATCTACACGGCACTGGCCCTGGTCGCCTTCGACCGCCTGCACCACCTCTACGACGCGCCGTCCCAGGTCTTCCGGGCACCGTACGACGGCACGATCGAGGGCCTGCTGGACGGCACCCACACCGGTCAGGAAGTCGTGGCCGGCACGCCGGACTCCCTCGACGGGCTGCTGACCGCCCGTGGCCGGGCGATGCTGGCGCACCCCACCGGGCGGCTGGCGGCGATCCTGCGGGTCACGGACGGCGTGTGCACCGACTGGGCGCCGAAGGCACCGGTCCGGCTCTATTTTGCCGACCGGGACGAGCAGGCCGTCAACGCGAACACGGCCCACTGCCACGCCACACTGCGCGCCCGAGGGGTCGACGCCCCAGTGGTCGACCTCGGGACCCCGGACTACGGCGGTTCCCGGCACCTGGGCTCCCAGCGGGCCGGAACCGCCGCGGTGGTGCGCTGGTTCAGCGCTCTGGGGTGACAGAACCGCTCAGCCAGGGCGGCGGAATCCGACAGTCCGCCGTCCCGAGGCCGAAAACCGGTGATCCGCCGAGTGGCAGTCGCCCTGCGTTCACCGACTGGTCGACAAGCATTCCCCCTGAGGCCCAACTCTGGCCGCTGCCAACGAACTTGCTCTCAGGAGGCTCGATGTCCCCGCATGCCGCCGACAGCCGCCGCGTCCACCGTTCCGTCGCGACGGGTCTGCCCCTGGCCCTGGCCGCCGCCCTCGTGGCGGCGGGCACCGCCACCGCCGCCCCGTCCGGCGCGGCGCGGGTCGTCCGCACGGCGACCCTCGGCGACATCCCGCTCGGCACCTTCAGCAACACGCTGCTGCCGGGCAGCGTGGACAACGACCGGGGTATCGACCTCGGCGGCATCGGCAGCGACATCTACCCGGCCGGCCGGAAGGGCGAATACTGGACGGTCACCGACCGCGGCCCCAACGGCCAGATCAAGGTCGACGGCAAGAAGCGCCGGACCTTCCCGGTGCCCGGATTCGACCCGGCGATCGTGAAGGTCCGGGTCCGCGGCGACAGCCTCGACGTGATCGACGCGATCCCGGTCACCACCTCCTCGGGCAGGGCCGTCACCGGACTGTCGAACCAGGCGGGCCGCGACGAGGCGCCGTACTCCTACGACGCCAGGACCCCGCTGTCGTACAACCCGAACGGTCTGGACATCGAGGGCATCGTGCGCGCGGCGGACGGATCCTTCTGGCTCGTCGACGAGTACGGGCCGTCGCTGGTGCACGTCTCCGCGCGCGGGAAGGTGCTCACCCGGTACGTGCCCGAGGGTCTGAACCTCACCGGCGCCGACTACCCGGTGGTGGAGGCGCTGCCGTCCGTCTTCCTGCACCGGAAGGTCAACCGCGGCTTCGAGGGCCTCGCCCTGCTGCCCGACGGGGATCTCGTGATGGCCCTGCAGAGCCCGCTGTCCCTGCCCGACGGGGACGCCGGGGACGCCTCGCGCACGACCCGTCTGCTGCGCTTCTCGCCCCGCAAGCAGGCGGTCACGGCCGAGTACGCCTACCGGTTCGACCCGGTGAACGTGGTGGACCCGAGCGAGGACGACACCTCCGAGCTGAAGATCTCGTCGATCGTGGCGGTGGGCGGCGACCGGCTGCTGGTCGAGGAGCGCACCGACAAGGCCGCGCGCCTCGAGGAGGTGAAGCTGGACCGCAGGTCGAACATCCTCGGGGGCGCCTACGACGACAACACCGTCTCGCCCTCGCTGGAGCAGTTGGACGACCCGGCCGCCGCCGGGGTGCCGGTGCTGGGCAAGCGTCTTGTGGTCGACCTGAACACGGTGACCGGGGTGCCGCTGAAGATCGAGGGCATCGCGCGCGTGGATCACGACACGCTCGCTCTGATCAACGACAACGACTTCGGGATGACGGACGGGGCGGGTGCGTTCGACGCCCAGGGCCGCCTGGTCGACAGCGGTATCGAGACGACCCTGGTGTACGTCCGGCTGCCCAAGGGGCTGTAGTCACCCCAGCAGTGAGGGCAACAGGGAGTCCAGACCGCTCGGGAACCCGCTGGGCAGTTCCGAGGGGAACTCCGAGGGGAACCCCGAGGGCAGTCCGCTCGGCAGGCTGCTGGGCAGTTCGGTCGGAAGGCTGGTCGGGAGGCTGAAGGACGGCCGGGGCGAGCCCGAGGTGCTCGGGCTGCTCGTGGTGGGCTTGTTGCCGGGTGAGCCGTCGCCGCCGGACGCCATCAGGACGATGACGACGACGGCCACGGCGGCCACCACCACGGCCAGCACGGCGAACAGCGGGCCCCTGCGCCGCCGGGGCGGCTCCGGGGGCGGCGGCGTCCAGCCGACGGCGGTGGGTGGGTCGTAGTCCCCGGGCGGGGCGCCGAAGCCGTCGTGGAGGGGCCGCTCGTGTCCGTCGTCCGGGGACGGCCCGAAGCCACCGTGCCGGGGCGGCTCGTACCCATGGCCCGAAGGCGCCCCGGAGCCCTCACCGGAAGGCGGACCGGAACCCTCGCCGGGTGGCGGTCCGGAACCCTCGCCGGGTGGCGGTCCGAATCCGCCGCCCGCGGGTGGGCCGAAGCCCCCGTCCGGCGGCGGGCCGAAACCCCTGTGCCAAGGCGGGTCGTAGCCCCCGTCCGAGGGTGGAGTGCCCCCCGGCGGGCCGGGCGGTCGGGGCGGTACGGGCGGCATGGCCATACCGCCAAGAGTCACCGCGTACCGGTCATCGCGCGAGCCCCTGGCGGGAGTTGATACGGACCCATGCCCTGGACCGCATGATTCCGGAGCATTTCCCGCAAGAACCGGCCATGCGAGTACAGGTGACGACACGCGCGCGTGAGGGCGTCCGCCGCGAAAGCGGCCCCCACGCGCGCGTGCGTGTCAGCCCCGGGCGCCCAGGAGGTGGTCCATCGCCAGCTGGTCGAGCTGCTCGAAGGCCATCCCGCGCGCGGCGACCGCGTCCGCGTCGAACTCCTCGAAGGCCGCACGGTCGGCGAGGAGCGCCTGGAGGCCGTCCGCGGCGGTCGGCTGGGCCAGCTGGTCCAGCCGGGAGGCGCGCAGGGCCTCCTGGACCTCCGGGTCCGCGCGGAAGGCGGCGGCGCGCTCCTTGAGGATCAGGTAGTTGCGCATGCAGCCGGCGGCCGACGCCCACACGCCGTCGAAGTCCTCGGTCCGCGGCGGCTTGAAGTCGAAGTGCTTCGGACCCTCGTAGCCGGCGCTCTCCAGGAGGTCGACGAGCCAGAAGGCGGCGCGCAGGTCGCCGGCGCCGAAGCGCAGGTCCTGGTCGTACTTGATGCCGGACTGGCCGTTGAGGTCGATGTGGAAGAGCTTGCCCGCCCACAGGGCCTGGGCGATACCGTGCGGGAAGTTCAGGCCCGCCATCTGCTCGTGGCCGACCTCGGGGTTGACGCCGTACAGCTCGGGGCGCTCCAGGCGCTCGATGAACGCGAGCGCGTGGCCGACGGTGGGGAGCAGGATGTCGCCGCGCGGCTCGTTCGGCTTGGGCTCGATGGCGAAGCGCAGGTCGTAGCCCTGGGAGGTGACGTACTCGCCGAGGAGGTCGAAGGCCTCCTTCATGCGGTCGAGGGCGACCCGGACGTCCTTGGCGGCGCCGGACTCGGCGCCCTCGCGGCCGCCCCAGGCGACATACGTCTTCGCGCCCAGCTCGGCGGCCAGGTCGATGTTGCGGATGGTCTTGCGGAGCGCGTAACGGCGTACCTCGCGGTCGTTCGCGGTGAACGCGCCGTCCTTGAAGACCGGGTGGGTGAAGAGGTTGGTGGTGGCCATCGGCACGGTCATGCCGGTCGCGTCGAGGGCCTGGCGGAAGCGCTTGATGTGCGATTCGCGCTCGGTGTCCGAGGACCCGAAGGGGATCAGGTCGTCGTCGTGGAACGTCACACCGTAGGCGCCCAGTTCGGACAGGCGCTGCACCGTCTCGACCGGGTCGAGGGCGCGGCGGGTGGCGTCGCCGAAGGGGTCCCTTCCCTGCCAGCCGACGGTCCACAGGCCGAAGGTGAACCTGTCCTCGGGGGTGGGCTGGAAGCTCATGCCGCGGCTCCTTGCTTGATGCCTGTGCTTGATGAATGTGCGAATGACTGTCGGGCCGACTATTTCGTCATGGCCGTTTACAAATTAGTATGCCGACGCATCCCTGGGAAGGGTCACCCTGTCCCGAAGGGATGAAATCCGGGTCGCGACACCCCGGTGAACCAGGAAAACTGCAGGTCAGGGAAACCGCGAGGCGCGGAAAAAGGGAGAGAGCCCGATGTCAGCAGCCGAGGGTCCGCTCGTCGTCGGCGTGGACACGTCCACCCAGTCCACCAAGGCGCTGGTGGTCGACGCGTCCACCGGACAGGTCGTGGCGAGCGGTCAGGCGCCGCACACCGTGTCCTCCGGGGCGGGCCGGGAGAGCGATCCGCGCCAGTGGTGGGACGCGCTGTGCGAGGCGCTGCGCCAGTGCGGGGACGCGGCACACGAGGCGGCGGCCGTGTCGATCGGCGGACAGCAGCACGGCCTGGTCACGCTGGACGGGCGGGGCGAGCCGGTGCGGCCCGCGATGCTGTGGAACGACGTCCGTTCGGCGCCCCAGGCGCAGCGGCTGATCGAGGAGCTGGGCGGCCCGAAGGCGTGGGCGGAGCGCACCGGCAGTGTGCCGGGCGCGTCGTTCACGGTCACCAAGTGGGCCTGGCTGGCGGAGCACGAGCCGGAGGCGGTCCGCGCGACCAGGGCCGTACGGCTCCCCCACGACTACCTCACCGAGCGGCTGACCGGTCAGGGCACCACCGACCGCGGCGACGCCTCCGGCACCGGCTGGTGGGCGTCGGCGACCGAGGCGTACGACGAGGAGACCCTGGCGCACGTGGGCCTGGACCCGGCGTTCCTGCCCCGGGTGGTACGGCCCGGCGAGATCGTCGGCACCGTGCGCGACAGCCACGACCTGCCGTTCTCCAAGGGCACCCTGGTGGCCCCCGGCACCGGCGACAACGCGGCGGCCGCGCTGGGCCTCGGGCTGCGCCCGGGCACCCCGGTGCTGAGCCTCGGCACCTCGGGCACGGTGTACGCCGTCTCGAAGCACCGCCCCGCCGACCCGACCGGCACGGTCGCGGGCTTCGCCGACGCGCACGGCGACTGGCTGCCGCTGGCCTGCACCCTGAACTGCACCCTCGCGGTCGACCGGGTCGCGGCCCTTCTCGGCCTGGACCGCGAGGCCATCGAGCCCGGCACCTCGGTCACCCTGCTGCCGTACCTGGACGGCGAGCGCACCCCGAATCTGCCGAACGCCTCCGGTCTGCTGCACGGCCTGCGTCACGACACCACCGCCGGCCAGCTGCTCCAGGCCGCGTACGACGGCGCCGTGCACGCGCTGCTGGGCGCGCTGGACCTGGTGCTCGACGAGGACGCCGACCGGACCACCCCGCTGCTGCTGATCGGCGGCGGCGCCCGCGGCCGTGCCTGGCAGGAGACGGTACGGCGGCTCTCGGGGCGTCCGGTGCAGGTGCCCGAGGCGAAGGAACTGGTCGCGCTGGGCGCCGCCGCGCAGGCGGCCGGGCTGCTGACCGGCGAGGATCCCGCGGCGGTGGCACGGCGCTGGAACACCGCCGCCGGGCCGGTGCTGGACGCGGTGGAGCGGGACTCCGCGACGCTGGCCAGGATCTCCGGGGTACTCTCCGACGCGGCCCCGCTGCTGGAGCGGGCGCCGGAGGACCGCTGATCAGCAGAGAACCGTCCAGAGGACTGATGGAGGCATGACCGCACCGCTGCACGAGGCCCGCCCGACGGCGACCGGCCGTGCCCTGCCGGACACCCAGCAGGGCATGCGCCGGCGCAACCTCGCGCGCGTGATGCACGCGGTCAGTGCCGAGGGCTCGCTGTCGCGGGCCGCGGTGGCTTCGCGCATCGGACTGACCAGGGCGGCGGTGTCGACCCTGGTGGACGAGCTGGTCCGCTGGGGGCTTCTGGAGGAGCTGGGCCCGGAGCGGCCCAACCGCGTCGGACGGCCGGGCTCGGCGCTCGCGGTGAGCGGGCACGGCCCGGCCGGTATCGGGGCGGAGGTCGGGGTCGACCATCTCGCCGTGTGCGCGGTGGACCTGCGGGGCGAGGTGCGCGCGCGTGCCGTGCGGCACGGCACGAACCGGGGCCGGGATCCACAGCCGGTGGTCGAGGAGCTGACGGCGCTGGTCCGGCGGGTCGTGGCGGACGCGGAACGCGACGGTCTGTGGCCGGCCGGGCTCGCGGTCGCCGTCCCCGGTCTGGTGGACCGCGACGGGCACACGGTCGTCCACGCCCCGAACCTCGACTGGCACGACACCGACCTCGGTGCGCTGCTGCCGGCCGGCCTCCCGCTGACGGTGGACAACGAGGCCAACTTCGGTGCCCTGGCCGAGCTGTGGCTCGGGGATGCCACCCCGCGCGACTTCCTGCATGTGTCCGCGGAGATCGGTATCGGCGCCGCGGTCGTCGTCGACGGCCAGCTGCTGCGCGGCAGGCGCGGTTTCGCGGGCGAGCTCGGCCATGTGCCGGTCCACCCCGACGGGCCGCGCTGTGCCTGCGGCGGACGTGGGTGCCTGGAGCAGTACGCCGGCGAGGAGGCGGTGCTGCGCGCGGCCGGCCTCGAGTCCCGCGAGGACGCCGTGGGCCTGCTCGCGCAGCAGGCGGGCGAGGACAACGAGGGAGTACGACGCGCCCTGCACGGCGCCGGAACGGCCCTGGGCATCGCCCTGACCGGCGCCGTCAATCTCCTCGACCCCGAGTCCGTCGTCCTGGGCGGCGCCCTGGCGGGCCTCGCTCCCTGGCTCCTCCCCTCCTTGGAGGCCGAGCTCGCCGACCGCACCACAGGCCCGGCCTGCCCGGTCTCCGTCTCCCGTCTGGGCCACGAGGGCCCTCTCCTGGGCGCGGCGCATTCGGTGGTCCGCGCCGTCCTGGACGATCCGGCGACGGTGGCGGAGCGGGTCTGACGACGTCGGGGCCCGCCCGGCCCTAACCACCCGGACCGGTGGTTCGGGACGAGTCCACCGCGGGGAGCCACTCCTGGGAATTCGCCGGACTCCGGGAGGTTGGCGTGGCCGAGTGGCTGCCCCGCACGGAATGGATCAGAACCCAGCCCCAAGCGCTCATCGCGTCATGCGTGTTCATGCTGGACGAACGCGATCGCGTGCTGATGCTGCGGTACGGCGCCGGTCAGCCCGCCGCGGGAACGTGGTGGCTGCCCGGCGGAATGCTCGACCACGGCGAGGACCCCTGGACGGCGGCACGGCGGGAGATGCTGGAGGAGACAGGTATCGCTCTCGGCCCGGTGCCCGCACTGCTGGGTATCGACCACCGGGCCGATGTACTGGGCACCGGGCCCGTTCTCGACTGCTTCTTCGACGGCGGGATCCTCTCGGACGACGCGACGGTCCGGCTCAGTGACGAGCACGACGACCACGCGCTGTTCTCCATGGCGGAGCTGGCCGCAACACCGTTGGCCGCACACCTTCCGTCGCTCACCGCGCTCTACTCCGCCGCCCGCTCGGGCACCTTCGCCTACCTGCGGGAAGGCAAGCCCGTGTGACACTCGCCCGGCTCCCCTTCGCTCATTCGGGTGGCCGGGTTTTCCACAGTCCTCGCCCCGTCCACGGAAGCACTCGGCACTCTTCTGCCCGACCCGCAAGCGCCGTACCGTGATTCACGCGGGGCGATCCGTCGGATCGGCGGATTCACGCACGTCGGGGGGTGGGTATGGCCGGAGAAGTGGCCACAGGACTGCGACGGGACGCGGTCGGTCTGCGGGAGGTTCTGTTCCAGAGCGTCACGGCGATGGCGCCCGCCGCCGCCGTCGCCGCGTCCATTCCCTCGGGGGCCGCCTTCGCGGGCGGCAGTCTGCCGCTGGCCGTGGTGATCGCACTGGTGGCCTGTCTGTTCACGGCCTCCTGCGTGGCCGAACTGGCGCGGGAGTTACCCGCGGCGGGCTCCGTGGCCACCTACGCGGCGCGGGGGCTGCATCCGGCCGTGGGATTCCTGGTCGGCTGGGGCTATGTGTTCGTGGAGGCGCTGGTTCCGCCGTTGCTGCTGCTCCAGCTCGGGTTCACCACGGCGGGGACCCTGCATGACGAGTGGGCCTCCTACCCTGCGGACCTGTGGTGGCCGTGGTCGCTCGCCGGCGCCGCCGTCATCGCCGTCACCGGGTATCTGGGGGTCCGTGCCTCGGCCCGTTTCGGGACGGTCCTCGGGATCTTCGAGATCGCGGTCCTCCTCGTCTTCGCCGGGTGGCTGATCGTCAGGGCGGGAAGCGCCAACACTCTCTCAGTGTTCGGTACTTCGCACACCGCGGAGGGCTACCGGGGCATCAGCGGGGTCTTCGCCGGTTCCGTCTACACCGTCCTGGCGTTCGCCGGCTTCGAGGCGGCAGCGCCGCTGGCCGAGGAGACCCGCGACCCGCGCCGGACTATGCACCGCGCGGTGCTCGGCGCGGCCCTGGGGATCGGCCTGTTCTACGTGGTGACGACCTACGCGATGACCGTGTACTTCGGGCCGGACCGGTTCGCCTCCTTCGGGGCGGCGGGCGACGCCTCCTGGGAGGGGGTCGCCCGGGCCTCCTTCGGGCTCTTCTGGATCCTGGTGTTCCTCGCGGTGGTCAACTCGACGATCGCCAACGCCAACGCCTGCGCCAACGTGTCCACGCGCACGGCCTTCGCGCTGGCCCGCATCCGGGTCCTCCCCCGCGTCCTCGCCACGCTCCATCCCCGGTACCGCTCCCCCGTCGCCGGCATCGCGGTCCAGACGGTCGTGGCGGTCGGCGCCGTGCTGGGGCTGGGCTTCGGCTACGACCCGGTGACCGCGTTCCTGCTTCTCGCCACGGTGATCGTCACGGTCGTCATCGGCGTCTACATCGTCGTCAACCTCGCCTGCGCGGGCTACTTCCTGCGCCGCGGCCGCGCATCCCTCGAACCGGTACGGCACCTCCTCCTTCCGTTGCTGGGCATCGTGGCGTTCGTGCCCGCCCTGCTCACCGCCGCAGGGCTGCCCGTCTTCGACTTCGTGACGAAGCTGACCGCCCCGGTGTCGTACGCCGGTCCGGTGGTCGGCGTCTGGATGGCCGCCGGAGTCGTCGTGCTCCTGGTGCTGATACGCCGTCACCCCGAGCGCATAGCCGAGACCGCTCGGGTCCATCTCGACGAGGACGACCCCGGCGTCACCACACCGGAGAACGGAGACCTTCCGCTATGACCGACCCCCGGATCCTCACCGTCCGGCCCGGACCGGACGACTACGCGTGGACGTTCGGCGGAGCGCCGCCGGTGGCGCGGATCGCGCCCGGCACGGTGCTCGACCTGTACACGGAGGACTGCTTCGCCGGACGGGTGCGGTCCGAGAAGGACCTGGTGTCCGAGGTGTGCGAGTTCCCGTTCCTCAACCCGCAGACCGGTCCCTTCCACATCGAGGGCGCGGAGCCGGGCGACACGGTCGCCGTGCACTTCGTGTCGATCGAACCGGCGCGGGACTGGGCCGCGTCGACCACGGTCCCCCTGTTCGGCGCGCTCACCTCGACGCACACCACGGCCACCCTCCAGCCACCGCTGCCGGAGACGGTCTGGATCTGGCAGCTGGACCGGACCCGGCGCACGGCCCTGTTCCGGGCACGCGAGGGCGGCATCGAGCTGGAACTGCCGCTGGACCCGATGCACGGCACGGTCGGGGTGGCGCCCGCGAACCTGGAGGTCCGCTCGGCCCTGGTGCCGGACGCGCACGGCGGGAACATGGACACGCCCGAGATGCGGGCCGGTGTCACCTGTTACCTCGGGGTGAACGTCGAGGGCGCGCTGCTCAGCCTCGGCGACGGGCACGCCCGGCAGGGCGAGGGCGAGACCTGCGGCGTGGCCGTCGAGTGCGCGATGAACACGGTGGTGATCGTCGAGCTCCTGAAGGGGATCGCGACTCCGTGGCCCCGGCTGGAGTCGGACACCCACATCCTCTCGACGGGTTCGGCCCGTCCGCTGGAGGACGCCTTCCGGATATCGCAGCTCGACCTGGTGCAGTGGCTGGTGCGCGACTACGGGTTCGGCGAGCTGGACGCGTACCAGTACGTGACGCAGGCGGTGGAATCGCCGTTGGCCAACGTGTGCGACACCAACTACACCTGCGTGGCCAAGATGCGCAAGGAGTGGCTGCCCGGAGGCGAGACTTACCGAGGACTGCACGCGCGGTTGCGCGAGACAGCGGCGACCCTTCGCCCCTGACCGCGCTTCCCCGTGCACCGAGCACGCTCGCGAAAGGCATCCCATCCATGGACCGGGCACGACCGCTCCCCAGCAGGCGACGGCTCCTGATGGGCGCAGCCCTCGCCGCCGTCCCGTACTCGCTGCTCCCCGCGGGCCGCGCGGGCGCGCAGACCGGAGTCGTCGACTATCCGTCGGCCGAGTGGCAGGCGGCGAGCAGGGAGAACCGCACGCCCGCCCAGCGCCCGGACCAGTACGCGATCGACCGGGTGATCATCCATGTCACGCAGCAGTCGTACGCCGGCACGCTGTCCACGTTCCAGAACCCGAAGGCGCGGGTGTCGGCGCACTATCTGGTCCGCTCGGCCGACGGCCATGTCGCGCAGTGCGTCCGGGAGTCCGATGTCGCCTGGCACGCGGGGAGCTGGGACTACAACACACGCAGCGTCGGCATCGAGCACGAGGGGTGGGTCGACAAGCCGGAGTACTTCACCGAGACGATGTACACGGAGTCGGCGCGGCTGACGGCGTCGATCTGCGACAGATACGGCATCCCTAAGGACCGCCGGCACATCATCGGCCATGTGGAGGTGCCGGGGACCGATCACACCGATCCGGGAAAGCACTGGGACTGGGTCCGCTACATGAGACTGGTGGGCCTGTCCTCGGACTGAGGGCGGTCGAAACGGTTGTCGGCACGAACACCCCGAGTGACGATGTCCCCAGTCGCATCGCCGTCGGGAGGCCGAGTTGACCGATCCATGGGTGGCCCTGGAGCCGGGGGCCGACCCTGCCGAGCGCGTCCGGGCACTGCGCCGGGCGCACGAGACGTTCACCACCGTGGGCACCGTGCCGCGCCCGGTGCGGTCGGTGGTGGCCGAGTCGTGGCGGCGCTCGGCGCGGGCCGGGGTGGGACCGGACGCCGCGGCGCGGGTGGAGCTGACGGACGGCGATCTCGGGGCCTACCGGGCCGAGCATCCGCTGGCCAGGGTGATGCCGCTGTTCCGGGAGCTGCTGGGCACGTTCGCGGCGGACGGCGAGCATCTGCTGGCGGTGTGCGACGCGGACGGCAGGCTGCTGTGGGTCGAGGGGCATCCGGCGACCCGGCGACGGGCGGACGGTATGAACTTCGTGCCGGGCGCGCGCTGGTCGGAGGCGGCCGTGGGGACGAACGCGCCGGGGACCGCGGTGGCGGTGGACCGGCCGGTGCAGGTGTTCGCGGCGGAGCACTTCATCCGCCGGGTACAGCCGTGGACGTGCGCGGCGGCGCCGGTGCACGATCCGTGGACCGGACGGGTGCTGGGTGCGGTGGACATCACCGGCGGCGACCGGCTGGCGCATCCGCACAGCCTGGGCTTCGTCCAGGCGGTGGCGCGGGCCGCCGAGTCGCAGCTGGCGCTGCTCGATCCGCCGACGCCGACCGACGAGGCGCCCGCGCTGACGGCGCTCGGCCGTGACGAGGCCGAGCTCCGGCTGGACGGCCACCGGATCAGGCTCGGCCGCCGGCACAGCGAGCTGCTGGTGCTGCTGTCCCGGCACCCGGAGGGGCTGACCGGCGACGAGCTGCTGTGCGCGCTGTACGAGGACGAGTCGGTGACCCCGGTGACGCTGCGGGCCGAACTGGCCCGGCTGCGGCGGCTGCTGGGCCCGGGGCTGCTGGCCTCGCGGCCGTACCGGCTGACCGCTCCCGTGGAGTCGGACGCGGCCGTGGTGGAGCGACGGCTGGAGGCCGGGACGGTGACGGCGGCCGTGGGGGCGTACACCGGGCCCCTGCTGCCGGGCTCGCAGGCACCCGCGGTCGTACGGCTCAGGCAGCGGCTGGCGGACGGGCTGCGGGCCGCGCTGATCGCGTGCCAGGACCCCGATCTTCTGGCTCGGTGGGCGCACGCCGCCTGGGGCGAGGACGACGTCGAGGTGTGGCGGGCGCTCGCGGCGGTACGGCCGACGGCGGTCGTACGCAGCCGGTTGGCCGCGCTGGAGTCCGAGCTGGCGGTGCCCGGACGCTGACCTGCGGCGCAACGTGGGCGCAACGTCCGCGTCGCTACCCTCCGCGCCGAGAGCTGCCCAACGGCGGGCAGCGCATCTGCAAGGAGGCAGGCCACCATGACCCGTTACACGGCGCCCGGCACCGAGGGCGCGATCGTCTCCTACCAGGCGCGCTACGACCACTTCATCGGCGGCGAGTACGTGCCGCCGGCCCGGGGGCAGTACTTCGAGAACCCGTCGCCGGTGAACGGGCAGCCGTTCACCGAGGTCGCGCGGGGCACCGCCGAGGACGTGGAGCGGGCGCTGGACGCGGCGCACGCGGCCGCGCCGGGCTGGGGCCGTACGTCGGTGACGGAACGCTCCGACATCCTCCTCAAGATCGCCGACCGGATGGAGGCCCACCTCGAACAGCTCGCGGTCGCCGAGAGCTGGGAGAACGGCAAGCCGGTGCGCGAGACGCTGGCCGCCGACATCCCTCTGGCGATCGACCACTTCCGTTACTTCGCGGGGGCGATCCGCGCGCAGGAGGGTTCGCTGGGCGAGGTCGACGACGACACGGTGGCGTACCACTTCCACGAGCCGCTCGGGGTCGTGGCCCAGATCATCCCGTGGAACTTCCCCATCCTGATGGCCACATGGAAGCTGGCGCCGGCCCTGGCCGCCGGGAACGCGGTCGTCATCAAGCCCGCCGAGCAGACCCCGGCGTCCATCCACTACTGGATGAGCCTGATCGCGGACCTGCTGCCACCCGGCGTGGTGAACATCGTCAACGGCTTCGGCGTGGAGGCGGGCAAGCCGCTGGCGTCCAGCCCCCGGGTGGCGAAGGTCGCCTTCACCGGCGAGACCACCACCGGGCGGCTGATCATGCAGTACGCCTCGGAGAACATCAAACCGGTCACCCTCGAACTCGGCGGCAAGTCCCCGAACATCTTCTTCGACGACGTCTGGGCGCACGACGACGACTTCCGCGACAAGGCCCTCGAAGGCTTCACGATGTTCGCGCTCAACCAGGGCGAGGTCTGCACCTGCCCGTCCCGGGCCCTCGTCCAGGGCGGCCACTACGCCGAGTTCCTGGAGGCGGCGGTCGCCCGTACCCGCCTCATCAAGCCCGGCCACCCGCTCGACACCGAGACGATGATCGGCGCGCAGGCCTCCAACGACCAGCTGGAGAAGATCCTCTCCTACCTGGACATCGGCCGGCAGGAGGGCGCGAAGGTCCTCACCGGCGGCGAACGCATCGAGTACGACGGAGAGTTGAAGGGCGGCTATTACGTCCAGCCGACCATCTTCGAGGGCTGCAACCGCATGCGGATCTTCCAGGAGGAGGTCTTCGGCCCGGTCGTGTCGGTGACGTCCTTCGACGACTTCGACGACGCGATCAAGATCGCCAACGACACCCTGTACGGCCTCGGGGCGGGCGTGTGGACCCGCGACATCAACACCGCGTACCGCGCGGGCCGCGCCATCCAGGCGGGCCGGGTGTGGACGAACTGCTACCACGCGTACCCGGCACACGCCGCGTTCGGCGGCTACAAGCAGTCCGGGATCGGCCGCGAGACACACAAGATGATGCTGGATCACTACCAGCAGACGAAGAACATTCTTTGTTCTTACAGCCCTCAGAAGCTTGGCTTCTTCTAGAGCCCGAAGTCGGGTTGCCTGGATGCATCATTGGGCTCCAGGCAACCCGACCCGATAGGTACCTGCTGTAATCAATTGGGTTCTTCGCGTTACCGTCTGGCATCCGAGAGAGTTCCCGCCGGACCAGTCGCGGACCAAGGACATCACCCCACGAGCCGCCCGCTCACGAGCGCAGCGACCCGCCGATACCCGTGAGCAGCGTCCGAACCGCCGGCAGCACCGGGAGAGCTCTTCCGCCTCATGGCCGTCCTGAACGAATCCGTATCGCGAGCGAAGGCTCCTCGCGGCCGGAACGGGTGTACCGATGTCCATGAGTTGCCGAAGACCACGAAGAGGACAGCAGCCAGGAACGGGCAGAGCGAGAAGTCCACCGCGAGGAAGCTCGCCCCCCGGCTCCCCACGTGAGCACGGCAGTTGTCAGTGCCGCATGCGATCCTGACCCCAGAGGCGGGCACTTCAGATGAAGGCCGTGTGGCGACGGGACGTCCGCGGAAGGATCCACGCGATCCGATGCTGATCATGCAAGGTGCCGGGCTCGAACCACTGGAGCCCTATCCAGGAAGTGATAGGCCCTGGCGCTTCCGCCATGAAGCGTGTGGGAGAGAAGTGGCACTGCGGCTGGGCAACATTGCTGCGGGCCGACTGCCAATACTACGCAGGCACGGTGCCGATTCCTCCGGAGGAGGCAGTGGCGTTGATGCGCTCGGCCGGCCTGGAACCGCTGGAGCCGTATCCGGGGCCGAGCATTCCCCTGTGCTCGGGTCCGCGCCTCGATCCCGTCGAGGCGCGCTGGTGAACCGTATCCAGCCACAACGCCGCGCACGACCAGCGCCATTCGGACGCAGACTGAAGTTCGTGCCGACCGCCCTGCACCACCTGCGAGAGGGCCGCCTCTATCCCCACACCACCAAGATGGCACGCGACATGGCCCAGGTCACGTTGTAGATGTCGCGGAGGACCGCCGCAGGCGTCGGGCTGCTGGCCCCGCACAGGCTCAGACGTGCGTTGAGACAGGTCGCGCAGTCCAACTCACGCAACGTGCGGTGTTGATCGCGCCATCATGAAAGAGTGCGACTGTGGCGATAGAGAGTCTCCGTGGCCTGTGCATGGCTATGGACACGGCAGCGATAGACACTTGGGCACGCCTCGAGTTCGGGCGGCTTCCCGGGCGAAGGTTCGACGAGGCATCCGTCACGGACAACTTGCTCTTCACCCTCCAGAACCAAGTCCCTGGCGTGCTGACTTACCAGAGCAACCAGGTGCAAGAGCGGGATTCGGGCGCTGACTGGGAGTGGTGGATCGGAGACGACAAGGCGGGGTGGATCTGCCTTCGCATCCAGGCCAAGCGCGTCTACGAGGACAACACCTACCGGATGCTGAAACACCCTGGAGCAGGCGAAGACGCGTTCCAGTACGACACGTTGATCAAGGGCTGTGACCCTGATCAAGCCCGCTACGCGTTTCATGTCTTTTACAACGGCTGGCCCGAGGGCACCTTCGAGGAAGGAACGTACTGGGCACCACCGGCCCAGTGGAACGCCTGTCCAGAGCTGAGCTCGTACAAGGATTGCAAACACGCCGAGCCTCGCCACTACGGCTGCACCATCATCTCTACCCACGACGTCAAGAAGCTCAGCGATGGCGACACCGTCGCGCCCACCGCTGCAAGATTCCGCGTGCAGAAGTACCTGTCAGCGGCCCTTCCCTGGTCGTACGCCTTTGGTTTCCCGCCCTGGGACCCCAAGCGAGAGGAACAACGCTGGCACCCTAGGCTAGACCGCGGTGACTGGGTCGACCGCGTCCACGGCACGCTCGATGTGCTCACACGGCGAGGCGGAGCCCGCGGGGCCCGGGACGCCTCGGGGCACCTCGGGGAGATCCCGATCGACCGAAATCAGCGGACCTTCGAACTTCCGCCGTATATCGAGGCGATGCGCAGGAGTACCCCAGGACCCTTTGAACCAGCTTCTGAGGACGAGGCGCCTGCCGCGCCTCAGACGGTGATCGTTGAGCGGACACGGAAGCGGAAATAGGAGCCCTTCCGCTTGCCGACTGGCTGTTCCCTATCCGCTCCCGTGGTCGGTGGGATTCGAATGGCGTTTGGTGCGGGTGAGTTGGGCGGTGCACGCGCATGGAAGAAGGGCATTCTTGGTAACTCGCGGTTGTCGAATCGAACAAGAAACAAGAGGCCCTGTTGTCGAAGTGTCGCGTGGTCGCGGTCGCCGAGTCCAGTTCGTCCACCCGGGGGTGTGACTGCCTCGCCCGCAGGTTCGGTAACGCGGTGGACCAACCGGATCACCGGCTCCGGTATGGCTCGGACATGAGCGATGCCGAATGGGCTCTGGGGCGAATCTGTTGCCGGTTCCGGGACGGCTGGCGGGCCGGGGCGGCCGCCCGGAGGGCTACTGCCACCGGCAGACCAGCACCCAGGAGCCTCTCCTCCCCATGAACAGCACGACCCCACGCCACCACGAACTCAGCCTCTACCGCGAGTACTTCGAACTCGTCGCCGCGGGCACCAAGACCATCGAAGTACGAGTCAAATACCCCCGCCTCGCCGACCTCGCCGCCGGCGACACCATCCGCTTCCGCATCAAAGGCACCGACGAGACCTGTGAGGTCAGGGTCGAGCGGGTCACCGAATACCCCGACTTCGAGGCCCTCCTCGACGGCGAAGACCCCGCCAACGTCAACCCCACCGCCCCCCGCGACGAGCAACTCTCCAACATCCGCGCCATCTACCCACCGGAAAAGGAAGTGCTCGGCGCCCTCGCCATCCAGATCGGGCGCCTCATCTGACGCCATGAATGGCAGGTGCGCAGGCGCGCGGTCCTCAGCGTCACCAGGCGTGTTCCGGCAGAGGGCGACCAGGCCCGTCCGAGTCCGCACCAGCCCCCACCTGCCACTCGCCCGCCGAGCAGCAGGCCACACGAAGCCGCCCCTTACTCCCTCACAGCCACGACAGCAGCCCTGACGGCCTGGGTAAACACCTCGCACGACCGCCAACGCCGCAGCGGGATCCGCGCCCGGCTGGTCACTGCGCGTTCGCCGGGGACACCACACCGCACGCAATACGTCCGGAAGCGTAGGCGTCATTCTCCTCGTAGTGCACTGCACAGAAAGCGTGCCAATCTGGACTTCGAAAAGCACGGTGCGGGACTGCCGCGGATGGGCGGCGGTCCCGGCAGTGGTGTTGTCAGAAAGCGAAGGGGTTCACCGCGTCCCATTCCCTGCGGCGGGCCTCGCTCAGGGGCCCCTGGATCAGGCGGGGTTCCACGTCGAACGACATACAGGCCCGGTCCCGGGGGGTGAAGGCCGGCCAGTGGGGCACTGACCGGGTCGACGGGGTGCCCTTGGACGCGAACGCGGCGAAGGAGTCAATCATCTTCGAGGACACGGCCTCGGCCGTCGGGAGGTCGGCGGGCTCAGCGCCCACGAAGTCGCCCTGCCCCCAGTTGCTGAAGGTGAACTGGATGTCGCTGCCGTGTCTGGCCCCGCCGGGGCTTGCCCCCTCGTAGTCGAACCGGTACTGCCATACGCGGGCGCCGGCCCGGTGGGCGAACTCGGCCAGCCAGACCGAGGGCATCACGACGAACCAGCCGCTGACCACGTCGTAGAGGGGAGTACGCCCCGACGTGGTGGTGTCCTCGTACGCCTTCAGGAGGTGATCGAAGGCGGCGCCCGTGGTCCTGCGGGTCTCCCGCTCGAAGCGGGCGCGGAACATGGGTGAGTCGACGAAGGATTCGTACTCCTTGTTGCAGGTGCCGATCAACAGGTCGACATCGCCGCCCACGGCCTTCAACGGGTGTTCCGGCAGCACCACTCCGTCGATGACGTGGCCGTACTCGGGCAGGTCGGCGTTGCCCGCGGCCTGCGCCGAGGCGTCGAGCAGTTCGTCGGCCGACACCGACATCAGGCGGGCAGGGTCCGTGATGCCGAGGTAGTCCATGACCGTCCGGGTGGTCACAGAGGCGACCGCCGGGGTTTCGGTGGGGCGCGGGCCGCCACTCTGGAGGATGGCGCGGTGGAACAGGCCTCGTGCCTTGGGCGTGCCGAGCAGCGCGCCGATGGACATTCCTCCGGCCGACTCGCCCATGACCGTGACGTTCCACGGGTCACCGCCGAACGCTGCGATGTTGTCGCGCACCCAGCGCAGCGCGGCAATCTGGTCCAGCAGCCGCAGGTTTCCCGAACCGGGACGGTCGGACTGGTAGAGGCTGCCGAACGCGCCGAGGCGGTAGTTGAAGGTGACCAGGACACAGTCCCGCTGCACGTACTGCGTTCCGTCGAAGGTCGGGTCGTTGCCCGTTCCCGCGACGAATCCGCCGCCGTGGACCCATACGATCACCGGTCGCTTCCCGGTGGTCGACGGGGACCAGACGTTGAGGTTCAGACAGTCCTCGTTCTGGTTCGGGGTCGGCGGCAGCCAAGGCAGCACCGGCACCTGCGGGGAGACGGTCCCGTACTCGGTCGCCTCCCGCACTCCGGTCCACGGCTGGACCGGCTGCGGAGGCGCATAGCGCCGCGGTCCGGTCGGCGGGGCTACGTACGGGATGTTCTTCCAGACCAGCGCACCGTCTTCGCGTTCGACGCCGCGAACCCTGCCCGAGCGGGTGGTAACCACGACAGACCGCCTGCGGCCGGTTCCGCGCGGGGTCGCCACGGCGCTGACGGGGGCGATGCCGCCCGCTCCGAGCACTGCCCCGGCGGCACCGGCGCCTGCGATTCCCAACAGCCTTCTTCGGCCGAGATTCCGGCTCAAGGCGTACCCCTTACGTGATTGCAGTACGAGAGGACAGCGACGATCGGCGTACAACCAAGAAACTCCGACGCCCACTTGGTCAAGAGCATTCCAAATCCTTAGCCGGAATGGGAGGGAAGGATTTCACCCCCCTTTATCCGCAGACGACGGGCGAGACTTGAAGGAAGCGACCACCTGGAAGGCGGTGCGATTTTGAGTCGGATTCTGGTGACCGGTTCCACGGACGGTCTCGGACGTGCTGCGGCGGACACGCTCCTGTCCGCCGGCCACGATGTCGTGGTACACGCCCGGAACCGGCGACGAGCGGCGAGCCTCGACGCGTTGGTCGGCCGCGGGGCACACCCCGTAGTGGGCGACTTCACGGAGCGCGACGCCGTAAGGCATATCGCGGCGGAGCTGAACGATGCGGAGCCGCTCGACGTGGTCATCCACAACGCCGGTGTGTGGAGCGGGCCGGCGGTCATGCCGGTCAACATCGTCGCGCCGTACCTGCTCACGGCCCTGCTCGGCGGGCCGCGTCGGCTGGTGTACCTGAGCAGCAGCTCGCACTTCAGCGGCCGCCCGTCAATCGCGGGGGTCGACTGGCGAGGGAAGAGCGCGGGGTCGTACGCCGACAGCAAACTGTTCGTCACCACGCTCGCGGCCGCGGTCGCCCGGCTGCGCCCCGGCGCGTTGAGCAATGCAGTGGACCCGGGCTGGGTGCCGACGAAAATGGGCGGCCCGAGCGCGCCGGACGATCTCGAACTCGGCCATCGGACACAGGAATGGCTCGCCGTCGGCGACGAGCCAGAGGCCCTGACCACCAGCGGGTACTGGTACCACCGCCAGCGGCGGGAGCCTCATCGCAGCGTCCACGACAAGGCGTTCCAGGCCCGCCTTCTGGAGGCGCTGGCGGAGGAGACGGGCACAGCCCTGTAGGACTTCGACGGCGCGTCATGCCCCGGGGACGAGCGGCGGGCGACCCAGCGTGCGGTTACCAGGCGTAGGCCTCGGGGGCCTCGCCGCCGGGGCCCGGCCAGATCTCGTCCAGTCGGCGCAGCGTCTCCTCCGACAGGGTCACGTCGAGGGCGCGTCGGCTGGTGGCCAGTTGGTCCACGGTGCGGGGACCTACGATGACGGAGGGGACGACCGGGTTGTGCAGCAGCCAGGCCAGGGCGACGTCCGCGGGCTGTTCGCCCAGCTCGGCGCAGAGCTTCTCGTACGCCTCCAGCTGCGGGCGGTACTGCTCGATGCGGGCCAGGGCCTGGGGTGTCGCACGCCGGCCGCCGCCCTCGCTCTGCGCCTTGCGCAGCGCGCCGCCGAGCAGTCCGCCGCCCAGCGGGCTCCACGGGAGCAGGCCGAGACCGTAGTGCCGTAGCGCCGGGATGACCTCGAGTTCGACGGTGCGGGCGGTGAGGTTGTAGAGGCTCTGCTCGGAGACCAGGCCGAGGAAGTTGCGGGCGGTGGCGGTGGACTGGGCGGTGGCGATGTGCCAGCCGGCGAAGTTGCTGCTGCCGATGTAGGTCACCTTGCCCTCGCGGACCAGCTGCTCCATCGCCTGCCAGATCTCCTCCCACGGGGTCGACCGGTCGACGTGGTGCATCTGGAACAGGTCGATGTGGTCGGTCTGGAGGCGTCGCAGGCTGTCCTCCGCGGCCTTGCGAATCTTGTAGGCGGACAGGTACTTGTCGTTCGGGCCGGTGCCCATCGGCTGGTACGCCTTGGTCGCCAGCACGATCTGCTCCCGCCGGCCGCCGCCCTGGGCGAGCCAGCGCCCGATGATCTCCTCGGACAGGCCGTAGCCCTGCTCCATGTCGGGAGACTGCGGGCCGCCGTAGACGTCGGCGGTGTCGATCAGGTTGACGCCTGCATCCAGCGCGGCATCCATGATCTTGAAACTTGTCGCCTCGTCCGTCACATCGCCGAAGTTCATCGTTCCCAAGCCGAGACGGCTGACCTTCAGACCACTGCGGCCCAAGTGTGCGTACTGCATGGTTCATCGACCTTTCTTGCGCGAGAGGCGGACGGATCGCATCGCCTCGCTTCTTCTCTGATGCGGGTGAGTGGCGCGGCGGGCCGGCTCAGGAGACGGCTTCGATGGTGACCTTCTCCGCGGCGGCGAGCCGTCCGGTGTCGCTCTCGGCCACACGGCCGAGGATGATCAGGCCGTCGGAGTGGGGGAAGTCTTGGTAGAAGACGGCCAGGTTGCCCCAGGGCGCGTAGTAGGCCAGGTCACCGGCCTTCGCCTCGGCTCCGGTCGGGGCGCCCGAGGTGGACAGTCGGCGGGGCAGGTCAGCGACCCTCTCAGTTTCGTGGAAGTCGCTGAGGTTCAGCGTGAGCGGAAGCAGAGCGGCGAAGTCACGGGCGGCGGCGCTGCCGTTCAGGGTGGCGGTGGCGGGGTGGCCGTCAATGGTGAGGCGGAGGTTCATGGCGGTTGTCCTGCCGGAAATCGTGGTCGGTGCCGGGCCGGACGACGTCTCGCGTGCCGAGGGCACGGAGGCGGAGGGGGACGCGGCGGACGAGGTTCGCGTCTCCTCCGTGCACGCGGTCGCGGCGAGCAACACAGCGGCGACCGATATCAGAGGGCGTCGCATCAGTCAGTCGGGGAGGGGTTCGGAGTAGTGGCGGAAGCCGTCACGCTTGCTGTGGATCTCGTACAGGCGCTGGGCCAGTGCCTCGGGGCTGCTGTGCTCGGCTTCGGGACGGATGGCTCCGGGGACGATGAGCTGCGCGACGTGGATGTTCTCCGAGGCCAGGGCGTCGTGCAGCATGGCGGCGTAGGCGCTCTCGCCGGCGAAGGCGACCGAGGTGCCGGCGACGTTCGGGTTGGGGCGGACGGCGCTGGCGCCGTTGACGAACAGCACGGTGCCGCGGCCGAGTTCGCGCATGCCGGGCAGGACGGCGTGCACGGCGGTGACGGGGCCCTTGACGGAGAGGGCGAATGGGGCGTCGAGGTCGTCGGCGCTCGTGTCGAGGACCTTCTTCATGAAGTCGGACCGGGGCACGGGGCTGTACTGAAGGATCTCGATCGGGCCGAGCGTGTCGGCAGCGACGCGCAGGGCCACCGTCAGCGCCCCGTGGTCGAGAGCGTCGGCGGCGAAACCACGGGCCTCGACACCGTCGCGGGCCAGCTCGGCCGTGAGGGCGTCCAGGTTGTCGGTGCTGCGTGAGATGAGGGCGACGGTGTGGCCGGCGGTTCCGAAACGACGGGCGGTGGCGAGCCCGAGACCGGGGCCGGCACCGATGAGGGCGAAGGTGGTCACGGTGAGTCCTTGTGCGGGATAGGGGCCGTGTCGTACGCCAGGACCGGGCGGCCAGGGGCCCGGTCCCGGTGAGGGTGGCGTGGTGGGTCAGGGGGTGAGGAGGGTTTTGATGGCGCGGCGTTCGTCCATGGCCTTGTAGCCCTCGGCGACCTGGTCCAGGGGCAGGGTTAGGTC
>NZ_JBIWOA010000053.1:0-55667 GCF_044767525.1 Streptomyces sp. NPDC101234
GACCGCCCATACCCGACCCGATCACCACCACGTCGGCTTCCTCGTCCGACACCATCCGCAACCCCCAGTCATCCGTCCTCCGCGGGCTCAGATTGACCGAACGGGCTTGACGACGACTGGATGATCTGTGAAGGCCACCCGGAACCAGGTCCCGGACTCGTTCAATTCCCGTCCACTGCGACGTCATAGCTTTGCGCCGAGCGTGAGGGGGCGGAGCCGTGTCGTTCTCGCTGAATTCGTCCGCAAACCCTCCACGGTCCCCGCGGTGGCACCTCCGGTTCGTCGACCGACGTGTCCGGACACTTCCGTCGGTCGACGTCGCGCCGACGGACCTGTCCCGCAAGCGCGGTTCGAAGAAGTGGTCGTCTGCCGGACCAGCCGCTCCAAGACGATCCTGGTGTCTGCGGGGTCGCCGAAGCCGAACTCCTCGCGCTGGACGGGGCGGCGGGTGTCCGGGATTCCCTCGCCCGGCGTGATCAGCCGCAACAGGATGCCGCGGGCAAGCTCTGCCTGCGCTGGGTTCAGGCTGGCGTGGACGTCCTCGGCTGTACGGGCGATGGCGCCGTGGAGGCCGCCGGCCCCCTCATACGCGGCCTTGGAGAGGGCGCGGCCTTTGCGGCGGTGCCAGGTCTCCAGCAGGGCGTGGGACATCAACGGCAGCGCGCCGGGCTCGCCTTCCACCTCATCGAGAATGGACGCCGTCAGCGCCCGTTCCACGATCACGCCGACGCTCTGGGCGGGTTTGATGATGGCTTCGCGTAATTCGTTGCGGGTCATCGGCCCGACCAGCACGGTGCTGTTCTGCAGTGCCTTGGTCAAGGCGGGGTGTTCGGCGCAGCGGCCGAGGACGTCGGCGCGCACGGCGATGACGACGCGTAGCTGGCTGGCGGGGTCGGTGGCGGCCAGGAGGCGGTCGATGAACTGGTCGCGTTCGGCCGGGTCGTGGCAGAGGGTGTAGAGCTCTTCGAACTGGTCGACGATCAGCCAGGTGTCGCCCTCGGCGTCCTTCGGTTCGAAGCGCTGCTCGTGAGTGCGCAGGGGATGCGCACCGGGGGTCAGGACGCGCAGGGCCGCGGGAGGAGGCGTGGTCATTGCCGGAGTACGCAGTCGGGGGATGAGGCCGGCGCGTAGCAGCGAGGACTTGCCGCTGCCCGACGGACCGAACACGGCTGTGAACCGGCGGGAGCGGGTCAGTTCGAGCATGCGGTCGGTGAGCTGGTCGCGGCCGAAGAACAGATCGGCGTCGGCGGGTTCGAAGCGGGCCAGTCCCCGGTACGGCGGCTCGGCATCCTTGTCCTGCGGGCGAAGTTCGGCCGCGGTCTCATAGGCCGCCTCGCGCCAGCGTTCCTCCCACTGGGTCGCATCACCGTCGCAGGCACGCACGTACGCCAGGGCGACCGGCAGAGTCGGCAGCCGCTCACCCCCAGCCGCTTGCGACAGGGTGCTTGCCCCCTGCCCGGTGCGCTGCGCCATCACCCGGTACGGCGGCCTGCCGGCCTCCGCGCGCAGCTTCCGTAACTCGGCAGCGAACCGCTGCACCGGTCCCTGACTCGGATCGAGTGAGCTCTCCGGACGCCCCGGCATCGACAGCACCCCCACCACTCGCCCGCCTCCCCCGTGGACGCGGCGCGACGGCCCGTCACGCTACGCACGCCCGTGACTGGAGGGCAACCAAAGGCGCCTTCTTTGGTCAGCGCCGCAATGCCATACCCGTGACCTGCGGTGCAGCCATTGATCAGGGTGGCAAGACCGGCTGCCCATCCAATTCCGGAACCGTTGAACTCGGTGATGTGCCGCCCTGCAGCGGCGCCGGTGCGGGGAGCAGCCGTCGCCTCACGGGGGTGGGCGACGGCGCCCCGCACTGGAAAGAACGCCGAGCCGGCCAGTCGTTCTCCGTGCTCGGTGTCCAGGCATCTCATCAGCAATGAGAGGGACGAAACATGAACACACACAAGCGGGCCACTCTGTACGCGGCGGCTGCCGCACTGGCTGGAGGCCTCGCAGTGGCGGCGCCCGCCCAGGCGGCAACCGTCGCCCACCCCGCGGCCGGCACGACGGTCCAGCAGCGCACCGCCGTTCACCCCGACGGCTTCGAGCCGGGCTCCGTCGTCACCCGCGGCAACTGTAACGAGTAGCCGCACGATAGGTCTTCGGCCGCTCTTGCCCTTTCGGTAGTGGCGGCTTGATCATGGCGGACATGTTCGCTACGGGTTCGGCCTGGTTCGGCCTCGCTGTGGGGGTCGGGCTTCTTCTCGAGGCCACAGCGTTCTTCGCGCTGCGCCACCGGCCGGGCCGCGTGAAGCGGCGGGCGGGCGACCGGCAGTTGCCGATGCTGCTGTGTATGGGAGTCATGCTCACCACCAACAGCGCAGCACGGCTGCGTGGGTGGACCGGGAACGGGATGACCGTGGCGTTCCTGATCGGAATGGCTGCCGCAGCCGCGACCATTGTTTTCGCAGTACGGTCGCTCGCGGCCCGCGCTTCGCGGAGGGGGACCACACCGCCGCCGCGGTGAGTCCCGACGGCTGGTTGCACCCGGCAGACCCGCCCCGGTATCCGGACACGAAGAACCGCGCGGGATCATTCGGTTTGTGAAGACCGGATGGGCCCGCGCGGCCTGCTCTGATTCTGCCCTGTGCGGGATCTCGAAGGGACACCTGGGTGCCCTTGTCGCCGAGCTGGCCGAGCCGTGGCAGGCCCGACGCGAGTCCGAGCTGGGCGAGCGGCGCGGTCACGGTCGGCTGCGGGCGGCCGGTGCGGGACCGGACCACCAACTGGCGTTCGTCGACCGGGTGCTGGTCACGCTGGTGGCGTTGCGTTGGGCGCTGTCGCACCGGGTGCCGGCGGTGCTGTTCGCGACCTCGGCCTCCACGATCGGCCGGGCGGTCGGCGAGATCCGTCCGCTGCTGGCCGCGCGCGGGTTCGCCGTCCCGAACCGGCCCGCCGTGCGGTTGCGGACTCTGGCCGACGTGTTCGCCTACGCCAAGGCCGAAGGCGTCACGCTGCGGATCGACGGCACCGAGGTGCAGGTCAGACGGCCGAAGGCAAACCGTCCCGGCCGTAAGGCGTTCGTGTCCGGCAAGAAGCGGCAGAACACCGGGAAGGCCACAATGATCAGCGACGGGCAGGGGCGGGAGCTGTGGCTCGGTGCGATCCGCCCGGGGCGGATGCACGACGTGACCCAGATACGCACCGAGGGCACCGAAGAACAACTCCGGCTGCACCCGACGGTGAAAGTCGAGGTTGACTCCGGCTACCTCGGACTGGTCCGAGATTTCCCCGGCCAGGTCAGCGGCTCGCCGAAGAAGCCCAGTCAGGACGCCGGACCTTCGCAGCGCAACGCCTACGACCACGCCCGCCGCCGCCAATCCTCCGACCGGATCATGGTCGAGCACGCCATCGCCGAGCCGAAGCGGTGGCGGCCACTGCAACGCTGGATCGGCCGCCGCGACGACCTGCCCGAAGTCATAGCCGCCATCGGATCCCTGGTCTCCGACCGGTCCGCCACACGACCAAGCGCTCGCAAGCCGAGCACCGAGCTTGTCCTCGTCCGCCGACCGGCCTGCTGAAATCCCGAGCCGAAACGCCAGGCAGGCACGCTCCAATCCCCATCGTGCGGCTACTCGTTGGCAATCGTCCCGTCCGCTGGGACCGACCCTTGGACTGAGGTCCGATACAAGGAGCCGGAGAACCTGCCACGTCTCCCAGGGGGCGTCGCCGAGCGCATCAGTCTGCTCCTGCCCGGCGACGCCCGACGTTTGCGGCGGTCAGGACGTAGGGGAGCGGGTCGCGGTGATCACGACGGATGTGTAGGGCATGGTGGCGTGGCCGCCGAGCTTGTCGATCGCGGTTCCCACGCTGTCCAGGACCTGCGCCATTTTGTCCGCGCGGAGATGGGTGAGGCCGCCGAAGGTGGGGAGCTGGTCGAGCCACTCCTCCCGGGAGTAGGTGCGCTCCCAGGCGAAGCGCCACTGTTCCGGCTCGCTGAAGCTGCCGGTCTGCCGGATCCCGTCGGCGATTTTCGCGAACAGCGGCTGGTATGCGTCCACGGCCGAGCCTCTGAGCAGGCCGGGGTTGAACGGGGAATCGGGGGCGATTTGTTGGAGTGCTTCGGCGAGGGCGTCGATCACCTCGGCCGGGAGCTGGGGGACGTGGTGGAAGGGGGCGAGTCGGCCGCCGGGCCTGAGCACCTGGGTCGCCTTGGCCGCGCCGGCGACGGGGTCCACCCAGTGCCAGGCGGTGCCGGCGATGACCGCGTCGAACTGCCGCCCGGCCGGCTGCCAGTCCTCGAACCTGGCGACCTCGACCTCGATGCGGCTGCGTCGCGCGAAGGCGGCCATCCGCTCGTCGGGCTCGACACCGAGCACCGTGCAGCCGGCCGCCTGGAACTGCCGGGCCTCGATGCCGGTCCCGGCTCCGACGTCGAGGACGTGCCGGCCGGGGCTTGCCGCGACGATCCTGTCCACCAGGGCCTGGGGATACGGCGGTCGGGCGCGGTCGTAGCGTTCGGCGTCCACGCCGAACGACTCGGCCGTCTGTCGGTGGCGGTGGGGCTCGGGGCCGGATGTGTCCGGCTGTCCCTGCGATAAAGTGGGCATGCGCCCACACTAATGGGCGGTTGCCCACTTGTTAAGGCGGGGCAGCGCGGAAAGGGAGACAATGCCGTCAGGGGTGCACATCCACAACGTGCGCGGCCAGTTGTTCGAAGCCGCCGAGCGCGTTCTGCTTCGGGACGGGCCCGACGCGTTGACCAGCCGGGCGGTCACGGAGGAGGCGAACTGCGCCAAGGGTGTGCTGCACCGGCACTTCGCCGACTTCGACGCCTTCCTGGCGGAACTCGTCCTCGACCGCGTCCGCGGCATCGAGGACCGAACCACGACTCTGCGCGCGGCCGCCGGCACCGGGAGCGTGGTGAACAACCTCACAGACGCACTGCAGGACCTGTTCGGGCCGGTCACGGTGGCGATCGTCGCGCTCATCACCTTCCGCGACGGCCTCCGTGTTCGGCTGCGCGAGGCCGGTCTGACCGGCATCCCACTGGCCATGCAGGGCACCGCCATGATCGCCGCATACCTCACCGCCGAGCGGGAGCTGGGACGCCTGGCCGGTGGCGCCGACATCGACACACTCGCCCCCACTCTCGTCGGGGCCGGACACCTGCTGTTCGCCGACCGGACAAGCGCCCCGCCGCAGACCACCGCCATCCGCAAGATGGTGACCACCGTCATCGCCGGCGCCTTGCCACCACCACACTTGTAGGTCGGGCCACCGGTCAGGTGACTGGAGGATCGCGCTGCCTCCAAGAGGCGAAGAGGCCGGATGACCGAGAAGTTCCCGGGACTCACCACCACCGACCACAGGTGCTGCTAAGACGTCATTTCAGTTGGTGAGTCGGCGGTGGCATATGAGGGTCGCGGCGATGGCGGTGAAGGCGAGGAAGTGTTCGGGCTTGCGCTCGTAGCGGCGGTGGAGGCGTCGGCAGCCGGACAGCCAGGACACGGTTCGCTCCACGACCCAGCGGTGCCGGCCCAGGCGTCGGGACGACTCGATGCCCTTACGAGCGAGGCGGTGCCGGATGCCGCGGGAGGACAACCAGAGCCGCAGGTACCGGGAGTCGTAGCCCTTGTCCCCATGCAGCTTGCCAGGCCGTCGGCGTCGGGGTCCGCGACGTGAGCGGATGGGTGGGATGCCGCGGACCAGCGGGATCAGGGCCTGGCTGTCGTGGAGGTTCGCGGCGGAGATCCCGAGGGACAGAGGCAGGCCGCCGCGGTCGACGAGGAGATGGATTTTCGAACCCTTCTTGCCTCGATCGGTCGGATTCGGTCCCGTCAGCTGCCCCCTTTGAGGGCCCGGACGCTGACGGAGTCGATCGCGCAGCGCGACCAGTCCAGCCCGCCGCGGGAACCGAGTTCGTCGAGGACCAGGCGGTGGAGCTTGGCCCACACCCTGGCCTCTGTCCACTCGGTGAACCGGCGGAAGGCAGTGACGCCCGACAGGCCGAAGCCCGGGGGCAGTTGGTTCCAGGTGCAGCCCGAAGTGGCCACGAAGATGATCGCGGCCAGCACCTCACGATCCCCTCGACGACGATGCCCACCACCCTGCGGATGTTGCGGGGCCGGCGGCACCACCCGCTGGAACAACTCCCACAAGTCTTCCGGCGCCAACCGTTCGACAAGCACAGCAGTCATCACCCCAGACCGCCGCAAGATCACGCCAACTGAAATGGCGTCTACGTGATGTCGAAGCTGGCGTACATCTCCGGCGTCCGGGCGGCGGAGCTGTGCCCGGTCCAGCTGGGGGAGGTGCACTGGGAGAACGGGCAGTGGGGCCGGTTCCTGGTCCACGGCAAGGGCGCCGGCGGCTCCGGCCCCCGTGACCGCGAAGCCTTCCTCTTCCAGGAGGGGCGTGAGCTGTTGTGGTGGTACGTCGAGGAAGTACGCGGCGAGTTCCCCGACGACCCCTCCGATCCACGGGCACCGCTGTTCCCTTCGGAGCGGCTGGCGAAGTCCCTGGCCGGCATGGACGGCCTGCTCGCGCCGCCGGTGGTGCCCGACACGTTCCGGCGCGCACTGAAGATGGCCTCGCGAGAGCATCTGCGGGGGCCGGTCAGCGAGCTTTTCCCGCATCTCCTGCGACACGTTGTCTCTGCTTGGTTTCCGTGTGGCGATTGGCTCCAACGGGGCTGGTGGCTTGAGGAGGTGCTTTGCGCTCAGACGTGTAGTGCTTCTATTGGTAGCGATCATGATTCTGAACGACGCCTCCGGCAGAGCTGGCTCCGGGAAGTGGTAGTTTCGCGGCAGGTGGCCGACGTAGACACGCGGCAGCCGGTCGGTCAGGCCACGCTGAGCTCGGTCCCCGCCTCGAGCGCCTTGCGTTGCGTACGCCGACACGGCACGATCTCATTCGTGAACGAGCAGAGGCGGTAGGGCACATGGATGCCGAATTAACGGCGCTCGCTTCCTCAGGTGCGACGACCTTGATCGGACTGATGGTCACAGACGGCTGGCAACAGGTACGCGGCCGCTTCGCAGCCCTCTTCGGACATCAGAGCACGGACGTGGACGAGGAACTGGAGCGCTCCAGAACCACTCTGGTAGCAGCTCGTCAGGCGATGGACCCAGCGACCGCCGACAACCTGGAGGCCGCGTGGCGCTCCCGGCTTGGCCAGCTGCTCGCCGACGACCCCGATGCCGCCCGTCGACTCCGCATCGTTCTGGACGAGTTGGCCAGCCCGGCGGAAGAGGTTCACACCGAGACCCACTTCCGGGGCACCACCATCAACGGCCCGGTCAACACCGGTTCGGGGGCTCAGATCACGTACGGCCTCACCTACGGAACGAGAAGCGACCCGAGCGTTCATGAGTGACGACCGGAATCACGGCCGTTCTGCGCAATTCCGCACCAGCTTCGACCGAACCACCATCAACGGTGCGGTGAATACCGGGTCAGGCCCGCAGACCAATATCTTCAACATCTTCAACAACATCGTTTCGCCCACCCGGCTGGAACGGCTGGCGGACTCTCTTGCCGACAGAGTCCGGGCCGCCGAGCGGTCGACGAGGCTGGGGCTGCTGGGTGTGGAAGGGGCGGCGGCGGATCTTTCCTTCGACGGGAAGCTGGTCTCGTTTCGCAGCTCGACCGGTGAACTGCGCGGCACGTTGGACACCATCGCCGACGTGTACCGGGCTGCTCCGCATCAGCGTCTTGTGATCACCGGTGCGGCCGGAGCCGGGAAGACCGTACTCACGGTGGAACTGACCCTCCGGCTCTTGGACCGCCGGCCCTCGGGGGCTGCTGTGCCGGTCCGGGTCGGTCTGTCCGGGTGGGATCCTGACGTCCCCTTCGAGCAGTGGCTCGCCCGTCGGATCACCGAGAACTACCGGGTGCGCCGCCGGGTCGCCAGAGCGCTGGTGACCAGCCGTCTGATCACACCTGTCCTGGACGGACTCGACGAACTGGACATCAACCCTGAGCACGGCACACGGGCGGCGGCCGCGGTGGAGCAACTCAATCGCTACCACGACGGTCAGGGACCCGCCCCCATGGTCCTTACCTGCCGCAGCCGCCACTACGACAGGGTCGTGGAACACAGCGGCGGCCTGGTCAACGCCACCACGGTGCTGATCGACACGCTTGAGCCGCAACGTGTCCGTGAGTATCTCGAAGCGAAACTGGCCTACCGGCCGCCGGCGGAGAAGGCGGCATGGGCGCGGGTCATCGACGCCGACTCGCACCGGCTGATGCACATCCTGTCGACTCCCTGGCGACTGTCTCTGGCCACCACGGTCTATCGAGGCGGGGTAGACCCGGCTGAGCTGCTCACCTGCCGGGACGAGGCGGACGCCGACCGTCTGCTGTTGACCCGCTTCATCCCCGCTTCCGTAGACGCCATGCCGCGCCGGGGCCACGACGCACACCGTACGTCCCTGTGGCTGACCAGGCTGGCAGAGCACTTACAGCAGCAGTTCAGACAGGGCGGGTCCGCCACGGACATCAATCTCCATCAACTGTCATCGATGGCCGGGACCCGTCTGGTGAACTCCCTGCACTATGTCCTGGGAGTGTCCCTGGCCGAATCAGTGTTCCTTCTCACCTGTCTGCGGGCGAGAAGTTGGGGCGCCCGTGACCTGGTCCTTGCCGCCGGGGCCCAGCTTTTTATCCTTCTCCTGTTCGGTGGCCGGTGCATGGTCGATGAGCGGCCGATGGAGCTGACTCTGGGACGGCTGTGGACGAAGACAGCTTCGACTGAGCCACGCGACACGTTCAGAAAGAACTTCGTGTACGGACTGGCCTTCGGAGGGCTCATGGGCCTGCCCCTGCTCCTCGTTCTGCTGACCGCCAATCTCCTGCTCGGCCCACCACCGGCATGGTGGTTCGCACCGGCCCTCTACGGCGGCGGCGTTCTGGCAAGTGGCGTGTTCTTCGCTGTGGCCATCTCCCTGGGTACCGCTGCCGCGAGGAGCGTAGGCTTCGCCGACACCGCGGACGCCGTCCGGCCTCGCGACCCGCTCCGCCGGGATGCCGTTCTCACCTTTACCTCCCTCGTGACCTGTCTCGCCTTGGTGGTCTTGTTGCCCTACCCCGCGACGGCGTTCGCGGTCTCCTTGGCCACCGTCTTCATCGCCTCGCAGGCGACGGTGCGCTACCTGCTCGTCCTGGGTGTCTGTGCGGCACGTAAGCGCCTGCCGTTCCGGTTGGCCCGCTTCCTGGACTGGGCTCATCACGCCGGACTCCTGCGCGTCGCCGGTAGGTCGTACCAGTTCCGGCACATCGAGTTCCAAAGGTGGTTGGTGAGGGACATCAGCGAGCAGAACTGAGTTCAGGCTCACGCAACCCGCGTCTCGCTCAAGAACCCTTTCAACACGCCCGACCCCGGCGCGCTCACGCATGCCCCCACCGGCGGTGCCATCGCCTAGCCGTCCGCTCCGTCGAGGACGAGGACGAGGACGAGGACGAGGTTATGCAACTTGGCCAGACCAGCTACCGGCGGACTCGACGAAGCGCCGGTGGGGCCTCGCCCTGGCAGCCTGCTCAATCGGCACACGAGGTTGTCCGCACACGGCCTCTGCGGACACAAGGCACTCGTGCGCGACCCACAACTATGAGCAGGGTATGCCGTTGTGGGATGTGCAGGTTTTGCTCGGTCATGTCTGGGCCTCCACCACGGTCGGGTATCTCGCGACCGCGAAGGGCGATCCGGAGCGGGCCAGTCTGGAGTCTTCCCGGCGAGCAGTTCGCCGGCTGAGCGCGGAGGCGTGATCCGTTGAAGTGGAACCTGCGCTGGGCCGCGGCCAAGCGCGACATCTGGCGGCCGACCCAGGTGCAGGCAGCCTTCCGGGAGGTCAGGTTCACCCCGTCCCTGAGCAAGGTGGCCGCCCTGTGGTCCGGCAAGCCGGTCACCGTCCGGCTGGAGGACCTCGACATGATCTGCGCCGCACTCCAGTGCACGGTCGCGGACCTGATGGAAGCCGAGCCGGTGGCGGCCGCCGAAGGACGTTTCGAGAGCGAGCAGCGGGCCGTTGGCGAGAGCGGCCCGGCGCGCCCGATTCCACGGCCCGGCGGTGGCAGCGGGTCCCGACGCCCACTGCCCCCGAACTGAAACGGGACCTGACGATGATCAGGGGCTTCGGACTGCTCGGCTCGTGCGGGACACGCGCGGGCTGGGGCGGAGTGAACGGGAAGACCATGTGTCTGCGGTGCGCGCGGGCCTGGTACCGCGTGACGTTGGGCCGGAGCGGCTGGAGCGTGGCGCCATGCCGACGGTGCGCCTGGAGCATGCCAGTGACACGGGCGGGCGTGTGCGGGCCCTGCCTCCTGGCGGCCCGCCTCGGCGAGGACGACCCCTGGGTCTGGGCCGAGCTCCACGACGAAGCGCTCGCCCCGGGCCGGCCCCGACAGCTCACCCTGGAGATCGAGGGGATCACCCTGCCCGAGGCGCGTGCGGTGCGGATGCCTCAGGCCAAAGCCGGACGGCGCTACAACGTCCCCTCGTGGTTGCGGGCCCGGTTCCCCGAGCCGGTCCAGGACGATCCCCGGATCTGCCCGCCCCAGGTCCCCGGGCAACTGGGGCTCTTCCCCACCCCGGCACGCCAGTTCTCCCGCACCCACGCGGCCCGCATCACCGACCGTTCCATCTCCGGCTTCGAGGCCGTAGCCGAGCAGCTGCGGCTGATGGCGGACGAGCGCCGGGTACGGGCCCGGACGGTGTGGATCTGGCGCCTGGAAGGCTTCGCCCGCCTGGCGCTGGCGGCCCGGGACCCCGACCAGCAGCAGGTCGCCGCCCAGGCCCTGGACGACCTCCTCTACAGCGGCCCGGTCCTCGGGCAGGCCCTGGACCGGGCTGGCCTCCTCGCCCCGGCACCCTCCCGTCGCCTCGTTGCTCCCCGGCGCACCGGGCCCACCCGCCGCTTCGCCCACAAGCGCCGCCGCGCCCGCGCCCAGGCCGAGGTCCAACGCCGCCTGTCCGAGCACCTCCTGGACCCCGCCCAGTTGGAACTGTTCCCGGCACCGCCGCGAGACTGGACCCTCCTGGACACCACACGGCCGCCCGCCCTCACGGCGGCGGCCGCCGACCTGGTCGCCGACTTCATCACCTACATGCGCGGCCGCGGATGGAACACCGACTCCTTCAGCGGCAGCGTCCGCACCCTGCGCATCGTCACTGGACACCTCGGCGCCGAGGTCCCCATCCAGGAGACGGACATCCGGGCCCTGGCCTCCATGCGCACCACCCTCCACGGCCCCCGCGTCGTCAACTACCTCCGCCTGCGCGGCCTGCTCGAAGCCCAACCACCCAGCGATCCCTGCATCGCACGCGCCCGGCAACACGCCTCCACGGTCAGCCACCCGGCCTTCGCCGCCGCGCTGCACGCGTTCATCGACGTGCTCCTCGGTCAGGGCAGCACGTCCAGCCGGCCCCGCAGCCCCAAGACGGTCGAGAACTACGTGGTCGCCGTCCTGCCCACCCTCGAAGCATGGACGGCTGACGGCCTCACTGACCCCCGCCAGATCACCAAGAAACACATCGAGGCCGCCCTCGACCCGCTCACCGGAGACCAGACCCGCCGCCTGGACACCTCACGGCGCTCCCTGTTCAGGGCCCTCAAACGCGAACGCCTCATCTTCCGCGACCCCGCCCGCGGCGTCTCCCTCACCGTCAGCCGGCCTTTGCCCGCCGCGCTGCCCTCCGACCGCCTCGCCGGACTCCTCGACAAAGTCGACGACCCCCGCGACCGGCTCATGGCCGCCCTCGTCGCCGTCTACGCCCTCCTCCCCGGACAACTCGTCCGCCTCCTGCGGACCGACCTCGACCGGAGCAAGGGCCGCCTGCGATTGCGACGGCCAGGGCGCATGGACCACCTCGTCTACCTCGATGCCTTCACCCTGCGACTCGCCACGGCATGGGAACTGCAACGCCACCGGCGCTGGCCCGACAGCTCCAACCCCCACTTCTTCGTCACCCGCAACACCGCTGTCGATGACTCCGGCCCGCCCATCAGCGCTGGCGTGGTCCGGAAGACCTTCGAACGGCTCGGCTTGCGGGCCGGCGCCTTGCGCGTGGACCGGATCTACGACGAAGCCCGACACAGCGCTGACCCCGTCCGCCTCATGGAGCTCTTCGGCCTTCCAACCTCGCCGCCACCCGCTACGTCCTGTCCGCACACCCGGAGAAGAAGAACGGCCCCATCGCCCCGTAGAGCTACGACCTTGGGGACCGACAGGGCAGCGAGGCGGCGGCGGACCGTGAGCGTGAGCAGCAGCCACTACGTCGAGTGGCACCTGCCTGGCTATGGCCCGATCCTGGAGCTGGGCGTGGCGCTCGCGTGGCTCCAGGTCAGCGAGCAGATTCCGACCACAGGACGGAGAGCGATCATGGCCAACGTCACATGCTTTTCGGTCCGCCCAGAACCACAGTCCATCCCGCCCGACGGGACGGTCTTTTTCATGGTAGGCCCGGATGATCGTCTCGGCGGCGCCGCGATCACGGCCACTGTCCAGGCAGGCTCAGGCTCGGGAAGGCCCGTGTTTGCCGAGGTGACACAGATGGCCACGCGGAGTCAGAGCGACTCTCCTGAACCTACGACGAGCCACTTCCTCGACATCGTCGTCAGGAACAACGGTCACGTCAGCGACGACGCCGCGACCATCGACTTCTACGACGTTTTCATCACCTCTATCACTCCGTAGCTCGCTCCGGCGGTGGCTTCAGATAGTGCTGCGAGGGGTGTGCGCGCCCCGCGGCGCCTCCCACACACCGGTCCGGCCAGACCTGGACGCTGTCGAGAATCAGGACGCTGATCGGCCGTCGGTTCCACAAGACCATGTCCCTCTTGGCCATCGCGCAGATGCTCCACCGGCACGGCTGGACCCGGGTAGGGGACGTTCCCGGGGACGGATCTCGGTGGCTGCCTTGTGCTGCTACTGGCCCGGCGAGCGGTCCCGCCTGATTTGCCGGCCTCTCTTTCACGACCCGCACGGCGGTGTGACCAAGGCCGGGCGCCGCAGTTTCGCCTGGACGGATTTTCGGGACCTGCTGGTCGCGGCCCACCAGCAGCTCGGTGCCCCGCTGGTGCTGGTATGGGACAACTGTGAAAATCGGGGTGCGTCGTCCGGGGCCAGGGATCTGACCCGTGGGACAACTGGCCCAGTTGGCTTGTTCAGGATCTGTCGGCCTGTGGTCCCGGGCGGTGCTCGCTGCCACCGGATCGGCGGGTGTGTCCCAATAGGGGCCTTGCCCCACCCGGCACCGTCACAGTTCTGACCGCCCACCGGCCCGGCGTCGGCCACAGCCCCATGCCGATCGAGGAGCCGCGTGACCATCACCAACCTGCCCCAGCCGACCCTGCCCGCGCGCCCCCAGACCTCGGCCCGGGACCAGATGGCGAAGCGGCGGTGCACGGTCGACTTCGACGCCCCGAAGCACGGCGGCAACGCCCGCCATGCACGGCCGCTGACCAGGACGTAGACGATCGCGGCGAAGAGCGCCTCGTCATCGATGTTCGCGACCCCGCCGCCCTGCGGACGAACCCGCGCCGGCGGCAGCAAGGGCCCTGCCAACTCCCACAAGCCGTCCCCTCACTCCCGCGGGGGAGAATTCCCGCTGCCGGCAAGCGTGTCGGGAGCCGGCATCAGTGGCTGCCCCGCCCCGCGCGCAGCAGGGCGGCGCCGAGCGGGGTCAGGGTGTGCAGGACCGTGTTGGCGTGGCGGTGGCTGGTGATCAGGCCCGCGTCGCGCAGGACGGCCGTGTGATGGCTGGCCGTCGTGGGTGTCACACCGGCCAGGCGGGCGGCCTCGGTGGTGGTGGAGCCGGTCGCGCTGGCTCTCAGGATCGCGGCGCGGGTGGGGCCGAGGAGCACGCTCAGGGGCGGGGAGCCGGTGTGCGATTCCGTCTCCGGCCGGTGGTGGAGGGGGTAGAGCAGAACGGGCGGGAGCCCGGGGTCGGCCAGGGCGACGGGAGTGTGCCAGCAGAAGTGGGAGGGGATCAGGAGGAGCCCCTGCCCGTCGAGGTGAACGTCGCGGTGGTCCGGATACGGATCGATCTCCAGGACCGGCGGCCGCCAGCGGATCGTGGGGCTCAGTCCGTTGAGCATGCCCTCGGTCCCGGCGCGGAACAGGGTGTGGGCGTGCCGGGACCGCTCGGCGTGCAGACGTTCCTGGATGGCCTCCTCGTGAGGGGCGATCACGGCGCGGTGGTAGGCGCGCAGGGCGTCCACGAGCTGTTCGCGCATGTCCCGCTCGGTGAGCCGGCCCGCCCAGGCCGGGGCACCGACGGTCCGGGTGAGCACGCCGACCTCGCTCGCGACCCGCTCGTACGGTGTCGCCAGAACGGCCTCAAGACCGGCGTCCAGCCCGTGGGTGCCCTCCGGTGGCGTCAGGAAGTCGGGGAAGTAGCTGGCGCGCGGGAAGAGCGGCAACAGGAAGGACTTCACCGTCCGTTCGAGCCCGGCCCGCCGCAACGAGTCGCACGCGGTGCGGAACCAGGGCGCGTAGGCCCAGCGGCCTTCACGGGTCTGGAGACGGTGCAGACTGACCGCGATCTCCCAGAGCGCGTGCGGCTCGGTCGCCACTCTGACCTTGGTGAGGTCCTCCTGCGTGAAATGAAAGCGGAGCATCCGTTTCCCCGTCGGCCCCCATTGTCGACCTGCGAAGTGTCATCGCACTCGCATGAGGATGACAGGGACATAACCAGCCCAGGAACATGAATTCCCGCCAGCGGTTGGCCAGTTGGCACCCTCCACGAGAAAGGCCACGGGATGTCCTCGTACGCGAAGGAGCACGACTGGAAGTCCGGCCGCACACCCCGGCGGGGCCGCAGAGCCCTCTTCGCCGCGGCGATCACCTTCGCCCTGGCGGCCCTGGGCCTGATCGCACCGAGTTCGGCGAGTGCCTCGGCGCAGGCGGCGTGGGACTGTCCGAGCGGCGATCTGTGCATCTGGACCGGTACCGCCGGCACGGGCAGCCGGTGCACGTGGAGCAACGCCGACACGGACTGGTACAACGCTCCCGTCGTGTGTTCCTGGGCCGACAACCAGGTCGTCGGGTCGGCCAAGAACAACGGCACGTCGTCCTCGTACGACTGGGTCGTTCTCTACGACGGTGCGAACTACGGCGGTACCACCTGCTACTTCATCGCGCAGCACGGCGGTACCTGGTCGAACCTCAACTACAAGCTCCGCTCGCACCGCTGGTCGTCCATCTGCTGACCGGCGGATGACGGAACGGCGGGCCTCGGAACGCCGGGATCTGCCGACCCGCGCCGCTCGCGGCGGGCATGTCACGGCCCCGGTGTCACGAGCCCCGCCTCGCACGCGCAGATCACCGCCTGCACCCAGTTCCGCAGCCCTAGACGAATGAGTCCGATGTATTCAGTGATCGAATGCGACCAGCGACCGCGTGGTCGGGGCGCCAGTCTTGTGGTTGCGCCAGATCGCGGCCGCCATGGCGAGGACGCGCTGGGCAACACGGACGGCGACGCCCTCGAAGGTCCGTCCGCCGTGCTGCTCCAGGTCCAACTGCCCCTTGAGGGTGTCGTTCACGGACTCGATCAGCTGCCGCACCGACTTGAGCAAGCCCTCGCCCTTGCGCTTCTTCTCCCGCTTGAACGAGGGCCGGAGCAGTTCAGCGCCTCGCATCGCAAGGTCGTTCTCGAACTCCTTGGAGGCGAAGCCCTTGTCCGCGATGATCAGCAGTCCCGGGCGGCCGGTGGCCAGATGAGGCTCGCGGTCCAGCATCGAGGCCAGCACTTCCCGCTCGTCGATCTTCGGGTTCGCGAGTGCCCAGGTGATGGGCATGCCGGTCGGCGTGCACACCAGGTACAGGCGCAGACCCCAGAAGAACCGCAAGTGGGAGGCGCAGTACCCGTATCCGGCCCAGCCGGCAATCTCCGAGCGTTTCACCGTCGGCCGGGAGCGGCCACACTCCACCGGTGTGGAGTCCACGATCCAGTGGTTGTCGAACCAGAAGTCCGTGTCCGTTGCGAGCAGCCGTATCACCTTCTTGACCAGCGGCAACCCGGCCTTGAGCCGCTTGTTGTACCCGGACTGCTGTGGCAGGTACGGGAACATCGCGGCGAGGTTCTTGCGGGCGAACCGCAGCCACCGGGCCTCGGAGCGGAAGCCGAGCAGCGCCTGCGCGACCGCGAGCGTGATCAGCTCGGCATCGCTCAACTGCGGCGGGCAGCCCATCCATCGCTCCGCCTCCAGCTCGTCGTCGATCTTTACGTACAGTGCGGTCAGCAGGGCGTCCAGGTCCTCGTTCTTCACGCAACGATCTTGGACGCCCTCTTCACGTTCCCAGACACACCGTCGAGCAGGGAACCCACTCCTTTGACGAGCTACGCGGCGGGAGTTGTGCTCCAGCCGCAGGGGCGCAGAGAGGCGGCGCGGGCACGTACCAAGAGGTTCTGCGTTCCCAGGCCGAAGGCCAGATAGGCGTAAAGCGACGCGGTTCCCAGCATTCCGGCTCCGGCCGCGTGGTCGATCCACAGGGCCAGACCGATGTGTACGCCCACAGAGGCGAGCCACAGTCCGGTCGTCGCCGCCGAACCCTTGCGCAGCGCCTCTCCCTCGGGCCCACACCAGACCTGTACGGTCCGGGCTCTGACCGCTCCGAGCGCCGCCGCAACGCCCAGACTCGCCACCAAGAGGACGAGGGACGGTACGGGGAGCGCACGGTACTTGACGACCGAGGCGATACCGAAGGCGATCCCCACGGCGCCGAGGAGACCGAGGATCGCGGGTCCGATCAGCGAGCCGTATCGCCGCACCGGACGGGTGCGCAGCTGCCGACGCACCACCAGGCCGACAACCACCACGGCTATGACAAGGGTGGCTAAACCATTCGTGCTCTGCATATCAACTCCCCGTTGCGGCACCGGCGTTCCTCGACAGCGCCCTGCTGATCATTATGCCGTGGCGCCAACAGCACACCGTCAGACATCGGACTTATTCGTCTAGGACTTGTCCGGCCGATCATGGGCAGAAACGGGTGTCTCCATTCGGCTGTTCGGCCCTCGCATGATCGCCGGCGAGTGTTTCGCACGCCACGCCGACTGTGGTGACCTCGGTCCTGCAGGAGTCGATCACGTCCCATTCTTCCTTTGACGTTTCGAACGCCGAGGGAAGAAGGAACCGATGAGTGACCTGCCCCCGCTGGCCCACGCGCACGCCACGCAGAGAGCGGCCGAGGTCAGCGCGCACGATGAGTCGACAGACGGTCTTGGCCTACAACCGGGAACCCGAGCGTGGGCTGCGGTCCCCTTCAGCGAGTGGCGGTCGTGCCCGCCGCCTCTGAGCATAACGGCGGGCACGTATCCGCATCGCGCTCCCACAGCATCACGTGCCGCGTAGCCTGATCGCCGCGTGGCGACTTTCGCGAAAGCCACCAGTTGTCGACGAACTGGCCAGCCGGATCAGGCTGACCTTCGACAGGCAGCACGTGCCGGCCGTCTCCTCGGTCGACCACCTCACTGGAGAGACGCCCGGGCCGTCATGGTGGAAGAACTACGCGGCGTATCTCGCCGAGTGCGGCGAGCCCGCGTAGGCGCTGGCGCGTGGGCCCGACCTCCGTGCCGGGCCCGCCACGTACTTCGCGGGGCCCAGAGAACTACTCGGGGGTCGGGGTGATGGGGATATTTGAATGTGGCTCTGGCCGTATTTCCGTGAAACCCGAGGTCACGGGCGGGGCGCACTCCCACCGATATCCAGATGCCGCTGCGCCGTCGTGATGAATGCGTTCTCTGCGGCTTCAAGCGTGCGGCAGGCCGCTCGGTAGGCAGCGACGAGTTCTTGCTCGCCGATTGCACCGCCCTCGCGCCACGGATACGCGGACTTGAACACTGCAAAGAGGGCCTCGGCGAGATCAGTTGCCGGTGCGGCAACCTCGTCAGGTCCTTCGAGTCGGACCGCCACGGAGGCAGTCTCGACCGAACTCAGGAGTCTCCATGCCTCGGTCATGCTCTGCTGACCGCCCTCGGGACTGACCCGCAAGGCGTCCAGAGAGGCTGCCAGCGCGCCGCGCGCGGCGCGCACGGAGTTGAGCAAGCCCAAGTAGGTGTCGCGGCGCACCCCCCCGCGTCCACCGATGAAGGTCAGCCTGTAGTTGGGTTCTGAGCTGCGCACGCGTGGCGGCCCACGCGAGAACGCCCGTCAGCGCCGAACCTATGACACCGACTGTTGCGCCGAACACTGCCGCCAGCCCCTGGTCCACAGACGCCATCGTGCCCATGAGCCGACGGACTACTCCCTCGGCGTGGGGGCTGAGCCAACGTCCGTCACGTTCAGTGCCTGTGTCTGAACCCCTGATCTGGATCTTTGGGTGCGCCTAGCCTGGCGGTGTGTCCGGGTTCGTCGGGCCACCGTTTCAGCGGTGCTGTCCCGTGTGTGAGGCTCCGTTGAAATTGGGGGCCGCGCCGAGGGCGGTGTACTGCTCTGCGGCGTGTCGGGCCAGGCAGTGGCGGCGTGCGCGGCGGATTCGGCGGCGGGCCGCGGCCGAGCTGAGCGGTTCGGGACGGCGGGTGTGCCCGGTGTGCGAGGCGGTGTGGGTGGCCGGGGTCGATCACCGCAGCAACGCGGTGTACCGCTCGGCGTGGGTCAAGCGACGGCCAGGCGGTCGAAGATCCGCTGAGCGGTATGCCGTTGCTTCGCCGGCGCGTCCAGGTCCGCCCGGAGCATCGCGTCGATCAGCTGCTTGTACGGGTTCAGCCGGGACTCGCGCTGGCGTGGCTTCTTCCTCGGCTCAGGCCACTGCCCTTCCAGGGCCTGGCGCACGGCCCGCCAGGTGACGTTGTACTTGCGCTGCAGGGCTCGTTGGGACAGTCCGCTGCGGTCGTGGTCACGGCGAATCGCGGCGTACAGATCTACCTTCGACTCCGACATCGAGCCCCCTACGGGAGAAGCACACTCCACGCTCCCACCGCAAGACTCCTTCTGACGTCAAAACAAACCGACACAGCAAACTCGGTCAGAAGGTGACTCCCGCAGTCACCTCGGAACGACTCCCACCCTCACTCGCAGAGCCAACGATGCACGCACACCCAAGCTTCAACCATACCTGCGGCGGACAGTGTGGAGGCCCCTCAGCTACTTGAACGGGTGACGTACTGCAGCAAACAGGTGACCATAAGTTGCGGTCATCGCGCCCTCGACTCCTCGTACTGATATCTGCATGTTGATGTGATTTTGGGTCAGTACGAGAAGGAGAGCGCATTGGGACGCAGGAAGACGGCACTCTTCGCCGTCGCGGGACTGGTGGCTACGGTGCTTGGCCTGGCCGCCCCAGCTCAGGCTCAGGCCGATCCCACACGGCAGCTGAAGGTCACCACATACAACATCTATCAGGGCGCGGACCTCACGCCGCTGCTGACAGCCTCCACGCCTCAGGAGCTCGTCAGGCGAGCCGACATCGCCTACAACCAGATGGTCGCCACCGACTTCCCGTCCCGCGCCCGAGCGATCTCCCGGCTGATCCGGCGGGAACATCCCGAGGTCATCGGCCTGCAGGAAGTCGCCCTGTGGAAGAAGGGACCACTGAACGGCTCCCTCCAAACCACCTATGACTTCCTCACCATCCTGCTCAGGGAGCTGCGCGCGGCAGGTCTCCACTACCACGCCGCCGCGACCGACACGACCCTCAGCGCCACCCTGCCGATCAGCACCACCGAGAAGGCAAGCTTCACTGACCGTGACGTGATCCTGGTAGAGGACGGGCTGCCGGTGACGAATCCGCAGTCGCACCTCTATGCGGCGAAGCTGGTCGCCCCCACCCCGCTCGGTCCCATCACCATCCCGCGTGGCTGGTCGGCGGTAGACGTCAGCCTCGCCCCCAGCCGGTGCGGGTGCGCGGACGGGCCGCTCAGCGGTCAGTCGGAAACGGTACGGGTAGCCAACACCCATCTGGAGCCGGCGGTGCCATCCATCCGAAACGCCCAGGGCAACGAGCTGGACACTGCACTGGCTCAGTCGCCGTACCCGGTCACTGCTGTCGGGGACTTCAACTCCCGGCCCACCGATGCCACGGGCCCGTACGGCACGTTCACCTCCGGCGGCTACGACGATGCGTGGCGGGTTGTTCATGGTCCCGGGGGCGGATTCACCGCCCAGCAGGAACCCGATCTGCGCAACTTGCCGTCCAAGCTGGACCATCGCATCGATTACGTCTTCTACCAGCCCAAGCGGCTGTCGGCGGTCGTCGCCAAAGTGATCGGAGACCGCGTGAACGAACGGACGCCCAACGGACTGTGGCCGTCCGATCACGCCGGTGTGGCGGTATCGCTGCATCCCAAGGCGAGTTGACGCGGCCTTGACTGACATAGCGATCAGTGGCACGACTTTGAGAAAAAGCCAGGGGCCCTGTGGATCACTCCACAGGGCCCCTGGCATGCTGCGCACCTCGCTATGGCATGTCCGCATCAAGAACAGGCACGCACCTTGTCCTTTATGGTCTGAGCCGGTTTCGTTCGGTGATGCTCTCGGAGCGTTTCACGGTTTTGCCCACGTCGTAGTGGGTGGCGGGCCGCCGGTACTTCGAGCCAAGTGGCCTTCCAGGTCCGGGAGTTGAGGGTTTTGGTGCGCGGGCCGGACAGTGCAGAGGCTGTCGCACGGCTCCTGGGCGGTGAAGGTCAAGAGCGATTCGTTGTTCGGTTCCGTGGATCAGCGAGGCGTCGGAATCTTGGCTGGTGGGGCGGAACTTTTTGTCGTGCGACCGTGAACGTGATCTTGAGATGCCGCGGGATGTGCGGGAGTGGCTGCCGCCCGAGCACCTGTGCTGGAAGGTACTCGACGTCGTCGAGTTGCTTGACCTGTCGGCATTCAAGAACAGCTACCGAGACGACGGCCAGGGTGGCGTGGCTTACCCTCCCGCGACCCTGATCGCGTTGCTCCTGTACTGCTACAGCAAGGGAGTGCGCTCCTCCCGTCGCATCGAGCATGCTTGCTGGGACGACGTGGGCTGTCGAATCATCACCGCGAACCGTCGAGTGGACCACTCCACCGTCGCGCGGTTCGTACGACGCCACCGTGCCGCCTTGAACTCGCTGTTCGTGCAGGTGTTGTCGCTGTGCGGCCGACGTGGCCTGGTCGATCTTTCGGCGGTGGCCGTGGACGGCTCACCGATGGAGGCGAACGCTTCACGCGACGCCAACCAGCGGCTCCAGCGCCTGGAGGAGACCGTCTCCCGGTGCGAAAGAGAGATCCACGCGCTGATGGAGGATGCAGTCGACCACGCGCTGAGCGTCGAGGCCGAGGACTCGGCGGCACAAGGCGATGTCGAGGATGTGTGCGACGACTGGCCTCGCCTGTCCCGGCTGTGCGACCGGCTCACCCGGGCCCGCTTGGCCAGGGACAGACTGCATGAACGGGCCATGCCCTCACCCACCGAGATCCGGATCAAGGTCGAAGCCGCCGAGCGGATGGTGGCCCGCGCAGAGAAGCGCCTGGCCAGCGAGACCGAGGCTCACCAGAAGAAGCTGGAGAAGTACGAGCTCCGTGTCCGAGAGGACCGGGCGGCAGGACGTCGCGGAGCGAACGGACGGCCGCCGGTCCCGATGGAGCACAAGACCGTCCTCGTTCGCCAGCGAACGCGACTGCCGAAAATGCGGGCCTGGCTGGAGCGGGCCCGCACACTCCGGCCCGTCCCCTCCCCGGAGTCCCGTGCCTGCCTGAGTGATCCCGACTCCCGGCTGATTCCCGGCAAACGCGGCGGCTACCTGCAGGGATACAACATCCAGATCGTCTGCGCCCGCCGTCAATTCCTCCTGGCCATCGAAGCGCACGACAATCCCTCCGACAGGACGGCCCTCGTTCCGATGGTGAAGAAGACCCAGCACAATCACCAGGCCGCACAGCTCCCGGGCGATATCCAACTCTGGCTCGCCGACAGTGGGTACGCTTCCGCCGCGTCCTTCGAGACCCTCGCCGGCCTCCCGCTGCTGGTCTCGGTCACCAGTGATGCTGACCAGGCAGGCTTTCCCGCGAAACGCCAGCAGGCCCCTGCCGGCCAGCAGGACATGGCGGCCCGCCTCGCCACCCCCACAGGACGGGCCCAGTACCGTCAACGCAGTGCCCTGGTCGAGCCGGGATTCGCCCAGATCTTCCAACGCTTCGGACGACACCTCAACTACCGCGGCCGCCAGGCAGTGGACGCCGAGATCAAGCTCCTCGGCACGGTGCACAACCTCAACAAGCTCATCAATCACACGCCCAAGAACCGCTCTTGACCTTCACCGCCCAGGAGCCGTGCGACAGCCTCTGCACTGTCCGGCCCGTGCACCGAAGCCATCAACTCCCGGACCTGGAAGGCCACTTGGCTCGAAGAACCTCAGGCCCGCCACCCGCTACGACGTGGGCAAGACCACCAGGCGCCCCGAAAGCATCACCGAACGCGATCAGCTCAGAGGCGGAACACGACGTCAGAATGGAACAGCCAGCCCAGCCTCGCGCAATCGAAGCAGCGCCATGCCCATGCACTCGGCGACCGAGGCCCCGTCGGCCCTCATCCCACCGTCCAGCGGCCCACCAGAAGCGGCGAATGTCCACGCCGGCTGACCGTCACACATGCGCTCCGCATCGACCCGGATCATGGCACCGACCCCCTGCCCGCCAAGCCACTCCAGGATGGACAGCGTCACGTCCTCGACGCCGCTGTCCAGGTCCACCTTGGGCCGCCGCCCCATCCCCTTGGCCATGGCAACAATGCTACTCAGCCCCTGATCGGGTCGCGTCACGCACTCTCAAGGCGACTCGGACCATAAAGAACAAGCTCAGAAGCTGTGCCAGAACCGGTGATCTGTGACGTTCCGTGACAGGTGGGCTGTGTAGTGCGGTGTTGCCGCGCGATGGAGGCTGTGCGGGCGCTCACGGGCGGTGCGGGCGACTGCTGGGCGGTCAATCGGTAAATGGGCGGCAAAGGGTCCCGGGCGTGGCTCTGCCACAGGGCGAACACGGTGATCAGCGCGACGCCGGCGGCAGGGAATCCCCACGTCATGGGCGGTTCCCAGGAGTGGGACTCGGCGTTGGAGAACCCGTCACCACGATGATCCTGGCGATGATGACCGTCGCCCATGTCTCCACCACCAAGCTCCTGCCCGCGCTGGCGAGACGATCGCTGACGTCCGCTGCGCCTACCTGGAGGGCCATTTCATCGCTGCGCTGGCCCGCGAGCACAGCGTCAGCCGCGGCGCCGTGCGCACCGCCGTCGCCGACCTCCTGCCCGAACACGTCGCCGCCGACGAAGGCGCCCAGGCCCCGGAGCTGCCCATCACTCTCGACATGCCTGGCAAGTTCGCCGGCTTCCTCCGTACCGCAGGGCTGGACGACGCCGAGCGGGCCGCACTCGGCCACGGTCAGGCCCTGCGGCGCGGCACGGGCTACACCCTCCGCGTCACCGCCGTGCCCGCGGTCCGCCGCCAACTCCTCGACCGCTGCCAGGTCCTCGACGGCGTCGGGGCGATCCCTGCCCAGCGCAAGGCCCGCCGTGAGTACGAAAACCGTGTCAGTACGCTCGCACCGATCGGACCATGATCAATCTCAGCGCCAACCGCTGTACCGATGTACCTACCAACACCCCCTGGCCGTGAGGTCGGGGAGTCGGCCGGGCTCCGGTAACTCAGGGTATGTCGCACACACGGGCAGTACACACTACGACGCTCAAGTCCCTGTGATCTGACGGAACTCGGGGTCTCGGCGCAGCGTGCTGAAGTAGTCGTCCAAGTGCCCGTGAACGACATTGATGCCTCCGCGGTCGCGTAGCGTTCGTAGTTCAGTAAGTGCTTCGTCGCGGCGGCCAGCCATGGCATAGACTGAGGCCAGGTTGTAAGCAATATCGGTAATCTCGTAGTTGGCTGTAGCGTGCCGCCTGGCCAGTTGCAGATCCGCCTCCGCTTGGTCGTACTTGCCGAGGCGTTTTGCCATCGCCCCTCGATAGGTGAACAGCCGAGCAGTGCTATTCGGATCAGCATCATCTGGCAGCAGAGCAATCGCATCGTTGTACGCCCGCCACGCAGATAGGTCGGACGGCGGCCCTCCCCGGGTATTCGCATGCGCTACACCCCTTACGTAATGAACCTCCCAGTCCGCGTCGACTTGGCTTACGTACCTGTCGAAGTGCTCCGCCGCCTCTGCCCACCGCCGCTCAGCCATCAGCGCCCTGGCCAGGTTCAGTTCGACGTCAGGTGGCACAGCGCCTTCTGCAGCACGATCCCTCAGGATGCTCATCACAGCTTCCAGCTGTTCCAGGGCTGTGCGCACCTGCTGGTCCGCGGTGGCAGTTCCGGTCACCAGGCCCTCGGTGTCGACTCCCGCCTGAGTGAGTGACTCATCGAGGGCACGGCTTGCGTGAGGAACCTGCAATACCGCCCGCTCATAGACCGCGTCGCTGGTGATTTGCTGCCGGTGCTTGGTCAAGAGCCGGTAGACGAAGACCAAAGCTAGCGGGACGTCACGCACCGCAGCGACCGCGAACATCGCTGGCACCCAGCCAGGCGAGGTGGTCGTGGCTGCACCAGCAATGAACGCGGGAACTGAGACCACAAGCAGCACCAACACCGCCGCCAGTAACTGCGTGGGGGTGAGGACGTGGGCGGGGTCGATCGTCGATCTGGACTCGCGGGTGCGGTTCGTCTGCTGGTCGGCCACCATTCCATGATGCGCGTTGCTGGGCCCTCCACGAGGACAAAACACCGAACCAAGCTGCTGGTCCAGTACGGAGTGGCTGAGGGGGAGCGGACCGCCGGCAGACCCGCATCACTCGGGCTCCCGTCGGACAGATGGCGATCGACGCTCGTGGGGGCTCACTCAACGTTATGAGTTGCGGGCCTCGCCGGGAATACGCGACACCTCAACATGCGAGCTCACCAGTCAAGCCCGAATCAGCTGCATCGGGCCCTTCCCGGCAACCCGACGCTGACGCTGTTGACCGCTGCGGCTAACTGATTTCTCCGTCCACAGCCCGGCCACTACGCGGTGGATCGAGGCGCAGGTGGCTTAGTGCTTCCTAGACGTCACAAAGCTTTCATGATTGGCTTATATCCTCCTAAACCGCCGCATTCAGTGACGCAATAGCGCGTACACGACGATAAGTGCCGCCTAGTGCAGCGGCGGGTCTCATCCTCCGCGAGTGAAAGGGTGGCCGCGATGCCACAGATCCCGGCTGGCAGGTCGTACCGGCTCAAGAACAAGCGCAGCGGTCTGTACATGAACGTCGGGGCGTACAGCCATGACGCGTCCATGGAGCTTCAGCTGTGGCACCTCCAGCCCCAGTCCGACAACAATCGGGCCAGCCAGATCTGGCATGTCTTCCCGCTCGACTTCGGCATGTACCTGCTGGCCAACAAGGCCAGCGGCCTCGTGGCGAACGTCGCCCGCAACTCGGCAAGTCCGGGATGGCACCTGGAGCAGTTCCACCTTCAGCCGCTGAGCGACCAGCCCGCCCAGCGGTGGCTCCTGCACGACGTGACCGGCGGCGCCGTCGAGGTCATCAACGACAAGAGCCAGTTGCTGGTACAGCCCTTCTCCTACAGCACGGATCCGGGGACCCCCCTCCAGCAATGGACCCAGGCCGACAGCCCTAACGCCGACTCACAGCGTTGGCTCTTCGAGATCGAGGACGAGTACAAGCCCATCCTCGACCTGCCCGACGCCACCTACCCCGGCATCGGCGACATCCACCGGATGACCGACTACAGTCCAACCTCCTCCGAGAAGACGGAGTCGGTGGAGGTCGGGGCGATGGCCTATCCCTTCCCGCTGGTCAAGGACCCCGCCTACGACCTGCGGCGCCAGGCGAAGGAGAGCCCCTACTACATCCTGCGCCGGTACGGCTTCTGGGAGCGGGTCTTCTCCTACGAGCACGGCGGCGCCTCGGACTACACCCACACGGAGAAGACGACGGTGGGCCTGACGACCACTGATGCCAAGACCGTCGAGAACACCACCAGCATCTCGGTCACCGCTGAGGCCAGCTTCGGCTTCAAGGGATTCGGCGCCTCCTTGAGCACAACCGTCAGCCACGAACTGAAGGTGACCACCACCCACGAGGAGGTCAAGGAGCACAAGAGGGAAGTAACCATCGAACGGAAGTACTTCGCCGGGAAGCGGGTCACCGAGGGAATCTGGTACCGGAGTGACAAGTACGTCCTCGAACGTCTCAACGGCACCGTGGTCCTCGAATGGACCACGCGTGACCCCAACACCTCCATCGCCGACGCGTGGCCCCGACCGGCCGTGAAGGCCCCCGAACAGCACTGACCACACCGCCCGAGCCCCGGCGTTTCCCATGCGGCAGACCCGCCGCATGGGGGGGCGGCGTCAGGAATCGAGCCCGGCGACGACCTGATCGCCCGGATGCTCGACTACAACGACGACACCACAGCCCGCCTCGCCGAAGAGGCTGAAGGAACCTGGCGCCACTATGCCCCCGGCGACCACTCACAGTGACCCCGAGCCCTCAGTACGAGGAATACGTGACAGTCGATTACCCGAGGTCCCCAGTTCCGAGGCCGGGGCCGCCAGCGGCGTCGGCCTTCTATGTTCGGGATCAGCGCAAGGTGGAGCGGCCCTACTCGGACATTTGAATCTTGAAACGACTCGTGGTTACGTCGCCGTGTTCAGTGAGGATGTCGTCCGGCATTACCAGGGTTTTCTCGACCGGCGCCGTCAGGTCAGGCCGACCGACGAGTACCGGCCGGTCACCGAACCCGAATGGCTCGGCTTCGAGGAGCACTTCGACCAGCGCAAAGTCGAGCTGGGAGGGTGCGCCCGTCCCTACTCGACACCTTGCCAGCATGAGCACGCCTGTCTGAGATGTCCCATGATCAACATCAATCCGAAGATGCTGCCCCGCCTCGACGAGATCGAGGTCGACCTTCTGGCCCGCCGGGCCCGGGCCGAAGCAAAGGGGTGGCTCGGTGAGATTGAAGGGATCGACCTCACCTTGTCCTTCCTGCGCCAGAAGCGGGATCAGACCCGTCGGCTCGCCAGGGTCGCGCCGGTCGACCTCGGCATACCCGGCATCGCGCCGCGATCAGCGGCCAGGCGAGAATGAGGGGATGTATTGCCTTCAGGCGGTCATCGCCACCCAATCCGTGCTCCGCGAGTTGGCCGGCTCCACCACAGAGGCCCGCATCGTTCCTCTCAGCCAGCACCTCTGGCTCCTGCCGATGAGCAACGCGCTGTTCGATGCGGTCACGGTCGCCGGAGCGCCCGAACTCGACGGGTTCTGGAAGGCTCCAGCGGGCTTCGATCGCCTGCTCAGCGCGTGCTCGGAGACAGGACCGGTGGCCTACATCGAGGCCGATTACTTCGGCGGGGCAGGAACCCAGACCGCCCAGGTCTGGGATGCAGGCCAGGTAGTCCTTGGCCCATTGCGCCTGGCCGAAGGGGGGACGTCGCCGACGACCGGCACTCCTATCTCTCAGGCGCTGCGGTGGCTCGGCGCCGCAAAGGGCGATCATGTCGACGAGTTCGCCGCAGTCGGCCTCGGCCGTCATCGCGACACAGGCGACTGGCTCTCACCCAGAACCCAGTGAAGGCCCGTCGGGCCGACCACTTGACTTGGTGCAGAGAAGCCGTCAAACGCCTCAGGCGAGCACCCACTTGGGCGCGTGTCCGGGGTCGGCCGGGCAGGTGAAAACGTGCAGGTCCCGGTCCCGGCCGAAGCGGAGCCGAGTGGGTTGGGCAACGGATTGGCCACCCCGGATCGACGTCTTCCCGCTCAGGGTCGGGTCACGGTCCTCCAGTGGCATCCAGCTGTGCGAGCCGGCGTCCATCTCGTAGCCCTCGGCCGTCAGCAGCAGCCGCATGGGGGTTGCGCAGGACGCGCAGTCGATGGTCATCGGGCCCGTCGACGCCCAGCTGGGGAAGCCGCCGACGCGCCAGCCGGGCGGGATCGACAGGTCGTACTGGTAGCTGGGGGCGTTGGGGCCGTGTTCCGCTACCTGGGCGTCGTCCCACGCGTCGATGCGTGCGATCAGCGAGGCGGGCAGCGTGTCGTCCTCCGCCCAGGGGTAGGTGTCCACCTCTTCCGGGTGCAGGACGCAGGGCTCGGGGAGTTCGTGTTCCCATCGGAGCAGGGGCACGTGGGGCGGATCAGCAAGGAAGCGTTCCGCTTGCTCGGTCTGCCCGGCCTGTCGCCACCGCAGGTGGTAGCGGCGCTCCAGGTGCGGGCCGTGGGTGAAGGGGCAGCGGAAGAGTTGCACCAGGTCCGCGTTGTCGGGTCCGCAGGCAAGGCCCGGGATGTCACGGTGGAAGAACTGGGCCAGCCCCACGAAGGGCACCGGGTCGTCCAGTCCGGGAGTTGCTGCGGGGGGCCATGGTCGGCTCGGCGGCCAGACCCCTGCGGCCCGGGCGCTGCGGATCTCCTCCGGTGCGTAACCCTCGCTCTCGCGCTGGTTCGGCTCGTGGCAGAGCGGCCAGGGTTCGCTGTCCGGCCACAGCATCGGCCCGCCGACGTGACTGTCGTGCATGCCGGGCTGCCCCGGTCTGGGGTGCAACCGGGTTGTCCGAGCTCGGTAGTGGGCCAGCTCCGGGAACACTGCCTCCACGGACACCGGTCTGGCCGGCGTGGTCCTCGTCATGCGCAGACCGTACGCGGTCGGGCAAACGACGGGCGAGCGGATTGCCGCCGTCCCTAACCCTTGCCGCCTCTGGCCCGGCGGTCCAGGAGCTCGATCACTCGCGTTTCCGAACGTAGGAGCCGCTCGCGCTGGTCAGGAGGCAGAGAGGTGAGGAGGTCGACAAGGACTTGCTGCCGCGGAACGTGGACCATGTTGCCGGAGTAGACCCTGCAGTTGGAACACCAAGCGAGCCGGATGCAGCGCTCGAACATGGAGGACTCGGGCGGATGGAAGCGATACTGATACGAGCAGACGGGTGTCCTGCAAGTGGCACAGACCCGTCGATCACCGTCTGGAACCGTGTTCCAGTCCGCTACCTGTCGCCAACGCTCTCGCCCGGCCAGTGCTCTTCAAGTCGTCATGCCGAACATTCTCCCTCACGGAGTTCACGCAGTGCAGCCGTCCGAGGAAGACCCCTTCGCGATCGCCTCGCTTGACTTGGTGCAGAGAAGGTTCCTGTGGGCTGTCGACGTACCGTGGGACCGGGCCGGCCGGGCGGAGGCCCGAGACTTCGCACTGTGGCTGAAGATGGTCAAGAAGCCGCCGCGGCCCCGGCGGCCGGACGCCACGGCGCCCGGGTCGGTCAATCCGGTGACCGGCAAGCGGTACGCGGGCGAGAACTACGCGGCACGCACCCGGAGGCACGCGCGGGCAGTCGTCCGCAGCTTCTACGAGTACCACCGCGACATGCACGGACGGTCGCTGCTCAACCCGTTCCCGAAGACCAAGCGCGCCGAGGACGAGCACCTCAACGCCCACCACAACCCGATGCACGCCTTCAAACACCCTGCCCGCCGGGCCCCCTACCAGCCGAAGGAACCCCGGCGAACCCCGCGCGGCATCCCCGACCAGGCATTCAACGAACTGTTCGCGACCCTGCCCTCTCACCGCGACCGCGCGCTGGTCGCCTTCTACATCTCGGCCGGCCCGCGCGCCTCGGAACTCCTCGGCGTCAGCCGCGACCGGGTCAGCCCCGGTGACCAGACGATCGGCGTCATCCGCAAGGGCTCCCGGGCCCTGCAATGGATCCCCGCCTCCAGCGACGCGTTCGTATGGCTGCGGCTGTACCAGCAGCAGATCCGCCCGCAGGCCCTCGACGGGCGGGAGGAACCGCTGCGCTGGACCCTCCGGCGCCCGATCAGGCCGTTGAGCTACGACGCGGCCCGCATGGTGTTCACCCGGGCCAACGAGACCCTGGGAACGAACTGGACCCTGCATGACCTGCGGCACAGCGCGGCCAAACGCATGGTGCTCGACCCCAAGCTCTCGCTCACCGACGTCCAATGGGTCCTTGGCCATCTCCACATCAGCACCACGGAGCAGTACCTCGAACCCGCCGAGGACGAGGTCGTCGCGCACGTGCTGGCCCACCACGCCCGGCAGGCTGCGGAGCCCGTCAAACCGGTGATGCCCGCCCCAGGCTACCGTTCCGAGGTTCTCCAGACGCTGCTCGGCACGGCCGCCCTCGGTGGAGGCCCGGCATGACCACCGCGACCGTGACTTCCCGGCCCTCCGCCCCCGTCCGTCACGCCCCCTTGCCTCCCGGCCAGGAGAAACGCGAAGCGCCGGCGACCTGGTGGCAGACGGAGGAACGGCGCGAACAGGTGCTGGAGCGCACACTCGCGTGCCGTTCACCGCGGACAGCGACGCCAACCTGCGCACACGACAGCGCGGTCTGATCAAGCTGCTGGACTGGCTGGAGGACCAGCCCGGCCGCACCTGGCAGGAGCGCTGGATGGCCAGCGGAGCCGAGGAAGCCGGCCGGGAGTGGACGCGGCTGCCGCTGCAGTGGCTCGCCGAGCACCAGCGGGCGCGCAAGTATGACCGCGCCGATCTGTGCTGCGGCATGATTCTGCTGCTAGGCGGACAAGCCGTACGCCCCGCCTACCGGTGGCTACTGCGGCAGCGCCCTTCTCAACTGCTGGCGCACATCCGCAGCGTCACCAATCCCGACGGCTTCGTCGCGCTCAAGGACCAGTACACGGCTACCGGTCACGCGGGATCCAACGACTGCAACAACGCGCTCAACCGCGTCACCTGGATCGTGACCCGCAAGGGCGGGACCGTCCACGACGTCACCATCGGCGACTGCGTCGAGCCGGACGGCCAGGCCGACCACGACGGCGACCCGAGTCCGTCCTGGGCGACAAGGCGTACGACTCCAAGGCCGTACGCCAACAGCTGCGGCGCCGCAGGATCCTGCCGGTGATCTCCCGCAAGGGCACCCCGAACATCAAGGGCCTGGGCAAGCTCCGCTACGTCGTCGAGCAGACCTTCGCCCTGCTCCACCAGTTCAAACGCCTGGCTGTGCGCTGGGAACGACGCCTTGAACTCCACGATGCCTTCGTCTCGTTGGGCTGCAGCCTCATCTGCTGGAGGCGCCTCAAGAAGGCCGGATCATGATCGTGTCACGAGCTCTAAGCGCAGTTCCCTCTTTACCGCACGGAGCAGGTCTGCCTGAAGCGGTTCCAGGTGTACCCACCAGTCCGGGTACTGCGTCGGGTCGCGGGACACATCATGCAGTGCCCTGTTGTGTGCGATGAGGGGTAGTTGAAGTTCGTCTGAACTAATGATCTCGACCTGCTTCTCGGCCAGCCAAAGTCGTTCAACAAGGCCCTTGATAGCTGGTGCGGCTTCCCCGCGCTCCCGGGCATCCAGCTCACCTTGCAGTTTCTGTGCTGCCTCCAGATAGCTGGAGATCGCAGCCTTGACTTCGGCACGGTGTGCGGCGCGCCCCTCCTCGGCGATTCGTGCTCGCGACTCCCGGGCCGCGCTGCGCTGCACGAGCAATGTCGCTGCTGCACCAACACTCACACCGAGGAGGGGCACAAGGCCGACGACCAGGTCAGATGCTATTCCAGAACTCATCCGCTCAGTGTGGCTCTTGCAGGAGGCATCCGGGGGTTGACCGAACGAAGTGGCCGCCGCGCGGCCCGGATCAGGTCGGCTCCTCCAAGATCGGAGGCTTCCTCACGCCAGTCACGCCCGACCGGGGCACTTCAGCAAGATCCTGTTACGAGCTCTAAAGGTCTGCGGAGTCCTTCATCGCCAGCCACATGCTTTCCAGTTGGGGTAGCGCCCCGGCCCCCTCTGCCAACTTCGCGGCGTTCAGGCCGCCCACGGATGCCCCACACAGCAGGTCCGGTTGGTAGCCGAAGACGTCGTACAGACAGCGGACGGTGCCGACCTCGAAGGCGCCTTTCGAGCCGCCGCCAGCCAGGACGAGCGCCCTGCGTTCGCGCTGTCCACGTCGATGACGCGGCTCACAGTGCCGCATGGATTGGTGGCCCTGAGCGTGTACGTGCCGGTCCAGCTGCGGGTGGTGGCGACCGAGGGGAAGGTGTGGGATCCCGCTGTGGGCAGTCCTGTCGGCGGCACGGGGAGCTCGGGAGGGCCGGTCGGCCGGATCTCCACGGTATCGGCGTTGTCAGTCGTCCAAGAGAGGGTTAGCGGTCCGCGCGGACGCAGCATGGCCCGGGTGGCGCAGTTGCCAAGGAAACCGAAGATCTTCGGTGGTCCGCCCGCGAAGCGGGTTTCCGGTGTTGCCGAGATGTGCGGAGCGTCCAACCTGGGCCCGAGGTCACGTAACTTCTGAGCGAACCCGATGGCCGACCGCCCCAGACAGGCCAGGGCCTCGCCCGCGAGCTGTTCGGCAGCGCCAGCCACCGTCTGGCTGGATCCGCTGGGCCGATCCTGCAGGAAGCCCACCGGCCCGTTGCCGACGCCGGTGGGGGCCTGGACCCGGATGTGGGTGTCGCTCCAGTGGGTCGGGTCGACGATGGCGCTAACCCACCCGCCTGCATAGGCGGTGAAGACGAGTGTGAGGCCAGCCGCCTGCGTACTGCCGAAGCCGCTTCCGCGGATGTCGATCCAGTCCCCGGCGCAGCCCCGCGCCGGGAAGACCGACTGGATCGCCGCCGTCGACGACTGCCTGGGCACCCCGTCGGCCGCCCTGCCGAAGCTGCCCAGGGCATGGAGCACACCGCCCAGGCAAGTGCGGCGGAAGGCGTCGCCGAAGCCGATCTCGTGGTGCGGTAGATCCTCGATGAGCGAGAGGTTCATATGGCGGCCCAATGGGCCGAAGAGGCGATCACGTATCCGCGTGTTCTCGGTGTCCAGGCCAAAACCAACCCGCAGCGCCACGTCGCTTTCTCGGTCGCCGAGTGAGGGGGCGGCTAGCAGGATGACCGTGCTTACTACAATCGCCCTGCTCACGTAATTAGCACGCAAGGCTTCCCACTCAGGCGCCATGCCGTCGTTCTCATCAGCGAGGAACAACTCCTGCGCCGTGAGCGACTCGTCGTCTCCCGTGAGATACGAGTGAGAGACCAGCTCCCGGTTCACCCGTGGCCCGACTGCCCTGAGCTGCTCGACCGCATCCAGCCGCTCCTCGGGGGTCGCCGGCAGAGCAGCGAAGAGTATCCCTGCCGCGACGGACATCAACGGCGCTTGCTCGTCTGGCGTGTTGGGTTCACCAGCGGGCTGGTCATCGCCGGAAGAATGCACAGTCCCCCCTCGGTCAGAACCGGCCTGGAGGCCGGATCACCGGACAGATCAATCAAAGGCCCATCGATAGTGCAAAGCGCGTCAATCCACTTGACGTCGAGTATGGGCGTATCTCGCCCAGTAAGCACAGTGCCGGGCAGTCCAACAATTCCGGCTAGCTTGACTCTGTCGGTGATCTTGGAGATTTCCGGTGCGGCAGCGTGATCAACGGGCATGCTCGGGGCTGTTCCGAAGGATCCTGTGATCGTCGAGGTGCTCGTTGTCGCTCCGTCCTCGTTCCGGTGAGCAAATCCCGCCTCTGACCGCGCGGATCGCGCGGGCGAGCAACCCGGACGGTACGACAGCGATATGGGTGCGCGACCGACTGGATGGCCTGTGGTGCGACGAGGACTTCGTCGACTGGTACCCGCGGGACGGGCGTCCGGGTCTCTCGCCTGCGCAGCTGGCCACCGTCTGTGTGCTGCAGTTCGTGCTCGGTCTGTCGGACCGGCAGGCCGCCGAGGCGGTGCGCTGCCGCATCGATTTCAAATACGCCATGGCCATGGAGCTGGACGATCCAGGCTTCCACCACAGTCCTGACGGACTTCCGCGGCCGTCTTGCCGAGGGTGACCGGGCCGACCGCCTCCTCGACCTCGCGCTGGCCCGCCTGAAGGAAGCCGGGCTGGTGCGCGAGCGCACCACGCAGCGTACCGACTCCACCCATGTCCTGGCCGCGGTGCGGGACCTGACACGCCTGGAGCTGGTCACCGAGGCGGTCCGCGCCGCACTGGAAGAAGTCGCCGGCGTCTCTCCTCACCTGCTGGACGGGCTGGTCGATGAGGACTGGGGCCGCCGCTACGGCCGCCCGGTCCGCCTGGGCAAGAACCCCACCAAACCCAAGACCAGAATCCTCGCCACCGGCGACGACGCCGTCAGGCTCCTGGAACACCTCTACCGGCACGGAGCAGACCGCACGTCCGCCCCGCGTATCCAGGCCCTGCGCCAGATCATGGTGCAGAACTACCACCGCGACGACGCAGGACACCTGCTCCGGCGCACCGCCGAAACGGAAGGCGGGCCCGGGCTGCCGCCCTCGTCCCGGGCGATCGTCTCGCCCTACGACACCTCGGCACGCTACGCACGCCACGGACACATCATCAGCTGGAAGGGGTTCACCGCTCACCTGACCGAGACCTGTGCTCCCGACGGCCCCAACGTGATCACGGACGTGGCCACCACCGCAGCCACCACCCACGACAGCCAGGTCCTGCCCGGCATCCACACCCGCCTCGCCCGCCGTGGACTGCTCCCCGCCGAGCACCTGGTCGACACCGGCTACACATCCCTGCCCCACCTGGAACAAGCCGCACGTGAACACCAGGTCACCGTCTCCGGGCCACCGCGCAGCAACCCCACCCGCCAACACCGCCGAGGCGAGGGCTTCGCCCGGGACAACTTCCACATCGACTACGACAAGCAGGAGGTCACCTGTCCCCAGGGCCAGGTCAGCGCGGGCTGGCACGGCCCCTACCCGACCTCCTCACCCACCGCAGCCCCGCTGATCGTGGCGCGGTTCACCAAGAGTCAGTGCCGCCCCTGCCCGGTCCGCGCCCAGTGCACCAGCACCGCCGACAACGCCCGCACCGTGGGATTTCCCCCGCGAGAGCTCCGCGACCTGCAACTCCGCGTCCGCACGGAACAACAGACACCCGAGTGGAAGGCCCGCTACGCGGTCCGCTCCGGAGTGGAGAGCACGGTCAACGAATTCGCCCACGGACACGGCATGCGCCACTGCCGCTACCGAGGACAGCGGAAAGCCCACATCCAGCACGTCCTGACCGCCATCGCCGTCAACATCGAGCGCCTCAGCGGACTGACACCGACCGAGGAAGCACCCACACCCCGCCGGCCGACCGCCTTCCAGAACTACCTCGACCAGCGCGAACTACCCCGGCCAAAGTCCTGGCGAACCCTCGGCACCTGACCTCGACCATCCAAGATCACCGACAGAGTCAAGGCGCTGTCCCGTAAGTGGGCAGGGTGAGCAACAACCCCAGGGCGATGGCACCGTCTCACATTGCTGATCCCCGAAGAGCTTCTTGCCACACGTCCATCACATCGCGGGACTTGTCCAGGGCGGGATCGCGGGTTCCGCTGGGTGCGTAGGCAGGGGACCGGTCGGCACGGAGCGGCACGTGGGCGCAGTACCAGGCCCGCTTGGCGCCTGCTTGCTCCGCGTCCGTGCCGGTCCGTAGATAGTCAAGCAGTGCGGTCATGACTCGGCGGCGCCCGAAGGCGTAGACCGCGGGTTCGACGAACCAGCGGCAGAAGCTGGGGTCCGGGTCGTAGACGGCTGCCGCCAGCAGCGGGGCGAAGAACTCCTCGGGCAGGTGGGCGCGTTCAAGCAGCGACTTGCGCACCGCATGGGCCAGGTGCCGTGCGCGGCGGGCTTCCGGCACATCGGCCGCATCTTCGAGATCCATCAGCCGTGCCACCTCGGTGGCACATGACAGAAAGGAGGGCGCGGCGGGCTCAGTGTGCTCGTCGTCGGTCATGGCGGCATTGTCAGTTCCCGTAGTCGCGTGCACGAATGAGCTGGTGATTCGGCGTCGCGTGCACGGGAGCATGAACTCGCCGGACATGCCGAAGTCGCCTGCACTACGGTCGAGTTGTCCGTAGTTGTGTGCGTGACAGGGGCTTCCGGATGGCAGAGGGACCGGTGGCCGAGCGCGGGGTGCTGACCGCGCTGCCCCAGAAGTGGGAGACCGCGGTGCGGCAGGCCGAGGTGATCGGGCCGCTCGCGGCGAAGAACAGGGTGGGGTTGGCGGAGGCGGACGAGGCCGCCTCAAAGCTACGCATCTCCCGACGCCAGGTGTACGTACTGCTGGGGCGGTGGCGCGCGGGCGAGGGCGTGGTTTCGGATCTGCTCCCGGGCCGCTCCAGCGGGGGCCGGGGCGGCGGGCGTCTGTCTGGTGACGTCGAGACGGTCGTCCAGGAGGTGCTGCGCAGGCGGTACTTGACGCGGCAGCGCCGCTCGGTGGCGGCCATCTGCAAGGAGATCACGAGGCAATGCCGGACCCGTGGCCTGCGGTCCCCGTCGCGGGGGACAGTGGTCCGCCGGATTGCCGCGCTGGACCCGGTGGCATCGGTCGCGGCACGCGAGGGAAGCGACGCGGCGCGTCCTCTCCGGTCGGCTGGGGGTGTGCCGCCCGCGGCCACCGGGCTGTTGGAGCAGGTCCAGATCGATCACACGCCGGTGGATGTGATCGTGGTCGACGAGCGGCACCGGCTGCCGATCGGCCGGCCGTATCTGACGGCGGCGATCGACGTGGCCAGCCGGTGCGTAGTGGGCCTGGTGGTGACGTTGGAGGCGCCGTCGGCGACCTCGGTCGGGCTGTGCCTGGCGCACGCGGCGACGGACAAACGGCCGTGGCTGGAGCGCCTCGGTGTGGAGGCGGTGTGGCCGATGCGCGGCAAGCCGCACGCGCTGTATGTGGACAACGCCGCGGAGTTCAAGAGCGAGGCCCTGCGCCGTGGCTGTGACCAGCACGGCATCGCCCTGCGCTACCGGCCGCGTGGCCTGCCCCACTTCGGCGGAATCATCGAGCGGCTGATCGGCACCATGATGCATCTGGTGCACGAACTGCCGGGCACCACGTTCTCCAATACTGCCGAGCGCGGCGCCTACGACAGCGACGGCAAGGCCACGCTGACCCTGCGCGAGTTGCAGAAGTGGCTGGCGTTGGCGGTGGCCTGCTATCACCGTGAGGTCCACGAGCGGCTCGGCCGCACCCCGGCCGGAGTATGGGCCGACAAGGTCACCGAGGCGCCGCGGCCAGTGACCGTGACGAACGAGACGGCGTTCCTGATCGACTTCCTGCCGGTGATCCGCCGAACCTTGTCGCGGTCGGGGTTCGTGATCGACCACGTGCAGTACTTCAGCGACGCACTCAAGCCGTGGATCGCCCGCCGCGAGCGGCTGGGCCGATTCGTACTGCGCCGGGACCCGCGCGACATCAGCCGGATCTGGGTCCTGGACCCGGACGGTACCGCGTATGCAGAGGTGCCCTACCGAACACCGTCGCGGCCGCCGATCAGTACGTGGGAGCAGAAGGCCGCCGTGGCACGGCTGCGCGAGCTGGGCCGCGCCGAGGTCGACGAGAACGCGCTGTTCGCCATGGTGGCGCAGATGCGCGAGATCACCGACGCCGCTGCGGCCACCACCCGCAAGGCCCGCCGCGACCGGCAGCGCAGGGACGTCGCGGCAGCGTCCCGGCTGCACTCCGTGACGCCGGCCAAGCCGCCCGCCCCGATCGCGGGGCAGGACGAGAGGCCAGATGCCGCTCCGTTCAAGGAGATCGAACAGTGGTGAACGAGGACCAGGACGACACGGTTGACCTGGCACACCTGCGCCCGGCCGCGCAGCAGATCGCGCGGCTGCCAAACGCGGAGCGTCTGCGCTACGTGCGAGCGGACCGGTGGATCGGCTACCCGCGCGCCACCGAGGCCCTGGGGCGGCTGGAGACGCTGCTGGCCTGGCCGTCCAAGCAGCGGATGCCGAACCTGCTGCTAATCGGGCCGACCAACAACGGCAAGTCGATGATCGTGGAGAAGTTCCGCCGTTCCCACCCGCCGATCTCGCATCCGGACCACGAGCAGATCCCGGTCCTGACGGTGCAGATGCCCTCCGAGCCGACGGTCATCCGCTTCTACACCGCGCTGCTGGCCGCGCTCGGTGCACCGCTGCGCTCGCGCTACCGGCTGGCCGACCTGGAGCAGACGGTGCTGCGGCTGCTGCGGGTGGCCGAGGTGCGCATGCTGGTGATCGACGAGCTCCACAACGTCCTCGGCGGCAGCGGCGACAAGCGCCGGGAGTTCTTGAACCTGCTGCGCTACCTCGGCAACGAGCTGCGCATCCCGCTGATCGGCGTTGGCACCCGGGACGCCTATCTGGCCATCCGGGCGGACGACCAGCTCGAGAACCGGTTCGCGCCGCTCACCCTGCCCCGCTGGGAAGCGGACGAGGACGCCTACTCGCTGCTTGCCAGCTTCGCCGCCTCGTTCCCGCTGCGCAGGCCCTCGCCGATCGCGAGTGCCGAGATGGCCGGCTACCTGCTCACCCGGAGCGAGGGCACCATCGGCGAGCTGGCCCATCTGCTCACCGACGCCGCCGTTGTGGCGATCGAGTCCGGCGAGGAGGCCATCACTCAGCGCACCCTGCTGCTGGCGCCGTACGCCGGGCCGAGCGAACGGCGCCGCCTGTTCGAGCGCGAGTTGACGTGAGCGGGCCGCGGCGCTGGCCGCTGCACCCGCAGCCCGGCCCGCTGGAAGCACTCTCCTCATGGCTGGGCAGGATCGCCGAGGTGTACGAGATGCCGGTGCACGAACTGCTCCGGCACAATCTCGGCCTCGTCGGTCCGAGCCTGTCGGCCGATCTCGACATCGACCCGCCGATGACGATGCTCGCCGCGCTCGGGGAGAAGACCGGCGTGGACCTCGCCCGGTTACGGTCGATGACGCTGGCCGGCTGGGTGCCCTGGCTCTTCGACACGGTGCCCGTCGGCGCCCAGGACGCGCAGAGGGTCTTCGATGCCTATGTCCGTGACAACTCCGTCCTGTTCGCGTGCAAAGCCACGACACATCACGTGCTGCGCTTCAAGCCGGAATGGGCAGGCCCGTGGCTTCTTTCTCGCCCCGCCCTGCGCGCCTGCCCAGACTGCGTCGCCGACCCGGAGCGTGGCCTGTCGCTCATGTGGCGGTTGCCCTTGATGACCAGTTGCGTCGAGCACGACTGCCGACTTCTGGAGATCTCCGAGGTCCGGGCCGGGCTGGTCCTGGGCCGGGACATCCCCAGGGAGCCTCTGCCGACGCCCCGCGCCGCCCTGGACCGCCGCACCCATCAGGCCCTCACCACCGGCCGGGTCGCCCTGCCCGGCAGAAGCGTGCACGCCGGTGTGTGGTTCCGCCTCCTGCGCTCCCTCCTGGACGAGGTCAGCCTCGCCGCCAGCAGTCAAGGCACCTGCGGTAAAGCAGTGTTGCAGCAGATCTGGCAGACCACCGGACACCGGGAACGCGCCGGGCTGAACGTCTGGCGCCCCTTCGAGCAGCTGCGAGAAGACGTCCGGGAGACGATGTGGGACGCCGCCGCCACCGCGTTCCAACTGGCCGCCGACGGTTTGATCACCGTCCGCGGGCGACTCGGTTCCGCCCTCCAGTTACAGGTCCCCTACGTCTACGACGGCGACGAGCCCGCCCCGTTCCAACACGCTTGGCGGGACGCCATGGCCGCGTGGGAGGAGGCGCTCACCCAGGCCCGCACCGACCCGGACACCGCACGGCAGCTCCTCGGCATGCTCACCGGCGGCTGCCGCACCCTCAACGACTATGAGAAGCAACGTGCCTCCCTGTACGGGGAGGGCATCCCCGCCGCGTTTCTGCCAGGCGCCCGCGAACTGGGCCGCCTCGACCTCATCTGACGGCGTTCCACTTCCCCGCTTGGACCTGGAGTCACGTGTCTTGTTCCGAGTGGGCTAACTGGATGCCGGTGCACCCGTCCGGCGGGGATCGAGCGCTGTCGATGCGGCCGCGGACGCCGCGAGCAGCGCCGCACCGCTGGCCGTGAGCAACGCGAGGACCGTCGCATCCGGGGTGATGTGCATGTGGAGGCGGGTGGCGGCGACCGCGACGACGCTGATCGGAAGGGTGGTGGCCAGCAGACCGGCCCTGGTGAACCCGAACCTGATGAACAGCGGGAACTGGATTGAGACGGCCAGTGTGAACGCCGCCCAGGACACCGTCACGACCGTCGCGACCGTGTGTCCTGTAAACGCGATGTGCTGTTGCTGGGCGAGGATCAGGGCCGCTGGCGCCCCGAGGCCCGCCGTGACGGCGAAGATCGCCAGTGCCCAAAGGTAGTGGCCGAGCACAAGTGAGCGGCGGGTCAGGGGTAGGACCGCGTACAGCGTCTCGAGGTCCGCGCGCTCCGAGACCATGAACGGGTAGCTGGCGGTCGTCGAGGCGCACAGCATGGTCAACCCGGGGACGACGACCTCCGGCCGGTTGTACATGATCGCCACGACCAGCAGCGGCGTGAGGACGATCTGGCGGCGGTAGGGCGCCACGGTTCGGAGGTTCAGCACCGCGACGCGGACGGAGGCGGTCATGAATACTCCTTCACGGGAATTCGGGGGTGCTCGGACGCTCCGATGTGGACGGCGATCTCCTCAAGGCTGGGCGGATCGATTACGACTCGGTCGCCAAGCAGTTCGGCGTCCTCGGTGGCGACGAGGGCCTGGACTCCCACGCCGGTGCGCCGGACGCCGATCAGGGGTATGCCGACGACGTCTGCGAGGTCGTCCGGGCCGGCACGCACGATGCGGTAGCCGTCCAGGATCTCGTCCTTGGTCCCGGTGGCGACGATCCGGCCGTCGTGGATGAGCGTCAGGTAGTCGCCGATACGCTCCAGGTCGGAGGTGATGTGCGTGGAGAACAGGACGCTGTGCCGCTCGTCGGTGAGGAAGTCGCCGAGGATCGCCGAGAGTTCGTCCCGCGCTGCCGGGTCCAGGCCGCTGGTCGGCTCGTCGAACACGAGCAGCCGCGCGCGGTGGGACAGTGCGATCGTGATCATCAGCTTCACGGCCATGCCTCGGGACAGGTCCTTGACACGGGCCCGGGGGTCCAGGCCGAACTCGCCGAGCAGGTCGTGGTACCGCGCGGTGTCCCAGCGGTCGTAGAAGGGCCCGACCGCCCGCTCCACCTCGCTTAGCCGCCATTCCCCGACGAGGTAGGTGTGGTCGAGTACCACCCCGACATCCTGTCGGAGGGCGACCGGGGCCGGGACGCGGTGGCCGAGCACCTCGATCTCGCCCCGCTCGATCCGCTGTATCCCAAGCAGGCACCGGATGGATGTGGTCTTGCCGGCGCCGTTGGCTCCGACGAAGCCCATGACATAGCCCTGCGGAAGTGAAAAGCTGACGTTCCGCAGCCGGAACCGGCCCACCGTGGCATCCACCCCACGGAAGGCGAATGCGAACTCTGGATCCACCGGCGGATCCCCTCCCTCCATCGTGTCAACCGGGCTAGCAGCATCAGGAAGCTGCTTCCTGTTGCTCTGCCCGGATCAGTGCGTCGAGGATCTCCACCAGGTCGTCGCGGCCCAGCCCGGCCGGGCGGGCGGCGTCGAGCGCGGCCTGGAGCCCGGCCTCCACCTGCCGCACCCGTTGCTCGCGCACGAGCTCGCGGTCCAGCGACTGGACGAAGGCGCCCTTGCCGGGCACTGTCGTGATGAATCCCTCGGCCGCCAGTTCGGTGTAGGCACGCGTCGTGGTGATGACGCTGATCCGCAGGTCGCGCGCAAGCACCCGGACAGACGGCAGCGTGGCACCCTCGGCGAGGTCACCGGCGAGGATTGCCGCCCCGATCTGTTCCTTGATCTGCTCATAGAGCGGCACCTGGGAGCTGTTCGACAAGACGACCCGCATGACGCCCTCTCAACCTCACGGCCTCATCTGTACATGAGCAATATATACAGTCAGTACGGTAGGTGCACAAGGCTCGGTGGCAATGAGGGTCTTTGGGGTTGCGGGTGATGGAATTAAACGATTGTTAGATGCACGATCGGCCCGACCTCGACGGATGCCCGATTCGACCCATCCCGATCGTGCATCAACCCGTGCATCAAAGGTGATGGCGCCGTTGACTAGATGCACGGGTTTGATGCACGCTCGGCGCGTGACGAAGCGCCCTGCGAAGCCCGACGCCCGACCGATCGACTACGGCCGCTTCGGATACGCCCGGGTCTCCACCCGGGGCCAGACCCTGGAGGTCCAGCTGGCCGCGCTGGACGAGGCCGGCGTCACCGCGACCAACATCTTCGCCGAGAAGAAGTCCGGCAAAGCGGGCAGTCCCCGTCCGCAGTGGGAGGAGGTATGCTCCCGGCTACGCCCCGGCGACACCCTGGTGGTGAGCAAGCTGGACCGCATGGGCCGCGACATGCGGGAGATCATGGAGACCGCCTGGTCCCTGCAAGACCTCGAGGCCAAGCTGGAGATCCTGTCCGGGCCGCTCGCCGGCGTCTACGACCCCCGCGGCATGGGGCAGATCTTCTTCGCAGTACTGGCCGGTTTCGCCCAGATCGAACGCGAGATGATGATCGAGCGGACCCGCGATGGGCTCGCCCTGGCCGCCGCCGAAGGTCGGCACGGCGGCCGCCCCGTAGTGATCTCTAAGGACATGATGCGCGTCGCGCTTGGTCGCCGGGCTGACGGCGAGTCCGTCACCAGTATCGCCAAGGGGTTGACGTACAAGACCGCCAGCGGCGAGGAGCGGACCGTTTCTCTCCGCGCGCTCTACAACGCGTTCAAGGCTCACGACGCCGAACGAACCTCAACCGCGTAGGCGCCTGAGCAGCACCTTTGTCTGCAAAATCGGGTCACGGCCCCTTTCTCAGGTATTCAGTTCCCACCCCACTGTCAGCGGGAAGCGCGACGCCGATCCGGTCAACGGCCTTCAGCACCGCCTGAGCTGGACATCCCTCGTCCGCAACGGCCACGTACCCGACGGTGCGGTCGTTGAGCACCGAGGCCAACTCCTGCCAGCCCTACGAATAGCTCGGCAGCGACGCGATACCGAGATGGCTGCCCAACCGGCTCACGACCACGAGCAGGAGACTTCGGACATCAGCGCAGCCGACTCCGGAACCTGACAACCGGGCGTCAGATCCACGCGATCAGTGTGTCAGAAGTGCCTCGCAGAACATCTGAGTTTCGAGAGGACTTCTGCGAATGGTGACCTGCGGAAACGTGATCACCTTCAGGGCTCTCGCAGAACTCTCACAGATGGTCATTTATGAGAATGATCGTGCGTGACTCCCATGGCCCGAGGCTGCCGGTAGCGCCGGTTTTCGTTCCGATGTTCCTACTGAAGCCGACGTCTGCCCTCAACCGATGGCCTCTTACGGTAGGGGGCAGGGGCGCGGCCTGAGCCCTCGGCAGTTCAGTGATCGGGCGAGTGCAGTCCCGCCAGAAGCAGACCCAGCAAGGTACGGATCGCATCGGGCCGTCGATTGGCCTGCGTGGGGCGCAGCGAGGAGATCGCCATCAGGCCGACGCGGACGTCTGTGACGGAGGTCCCTCGCCGCAGGACCCGCTGCTGGTGTGCGCGGGCGATGAGTTGTTCCAGTGCTGCGGCGTGGGCCCGCCGGTCGTCGCGGAACGCGTCGCCTGCCGTGTGTGAGCCCAGCAGGGCCTCATTGAGGCCGGGGGCCCGGATCTGGTGTTCCGCGAACTGGCGGATGGTTCCGCTGAGTGCGGTCCAGGCGTCCGGCTCCGCCAGTGCGGCCTGCATGTCGGCTCTGCAGGCCGCCACATGCCCGGCAAGGGCCGCGCTGATCAAGTCCGTGCGGGTGGGGAAGTGTCGGTACAGCGTCGCGATGCCCAGACCGGCACGCCGCGCGATCTCGCGCATGGGAAGGTCCACGCCCTCCGCGGCGAAAGCCTCGCGGGCGGTCGCGATGATGTGTTCATGGTTGTCGGCCGCGTCGGCCCTGGCTTTCCGAGTCACTTTTCTCCCCGTCCCTCTCATCTTCCCCTGGAGTGGAACAGATGCTCCGGAACGATGTTCACCTTATTCAAGCGCCTGGAGACTCCGGGTGGGAGAGGTGATCATGTTTGCCGTGCAGTTCGAGCGGTTCGGCCCACCCGAGGTCCTGACCCTGGGTACCGCGCCCGAGCCTCATCCCGGCCCTCACCAGGTCCGCATCGCCGTCAAAGCCACGGCGGTGTCACCCGTCGATCTCGCACTGCGCGAAGGCTCGTCCCCTGCGAGCAAGAACCTCGCCCTGCCGCACATTCCCGGCGTCGATGCTGCCGGAGTGATCGACGAGATCGGCGCCGAGGTAACGGACTACGCCGTCGGCGACGAGGTCTTCGGCGCGGTCGACGTGGCACGGCTGGGCGGGGCGAGCGCGCAGTACGCGGTCCTGGACTTCTGGGCGCACAAACCACACGGCATGACGTGGGCCGAAGCCGGCGCGGCAGGCACCGGCATCGAGACCGCGACCCGCGCCCTCGACCTGCTCGATATCCAGGACGACACGACACTGCTGGTCGACGGTGCGGCCGGCGGCGTCGGCAGCATTGTCGTGCAGCTTGCGATGGCACGCGGCGCCCGCGTGATCGGCACCGCACGCCCCGACAGCCACCAGTTTCTCAGAGAGCTGGGGGTTGAACCCGTGGACTACGGGCGCGGTCTGCCCGTCCGGATCCGCGCGCTGACCACCGCTCCGGTCGACCGGGCACTCGACGTCGCGGGGGCCGGGTCGCTGAGTGAACTGATCGAACTGGTTGGCACCGCGGACAGCGTCGTCACTCTGGCTGACTTCGGGGCATCCACGTACGGAGTTCGGCTGTCCATGGGCCGCTTTGCCGGCCAGCCCGACGGCGTCCACGGACTCACGTCAGCCACAGCACTCGCCGACCGGGGCCGCTTCCGTGTTCCAGTCCGGGACACCTACCTGGCCCATCAGGCTGCACAGGCACACGAGACAGCCGCACGACCGCCCCGACGGGGAAAGATCGTCCTCGACATGACCCATACCAGTTAGACCACGACCGACACGACTGAGGGCTCTACTGGCAGCACCCTCCTATCTCCTCCGGCCGACACTGCCCCGGCCGCCGGGCAGGCCGGGGCACCGCCTGGAGCTGAACGCCCCCAGCGACCTGATGTCGATCACCCTTCGCCACGGCACTCGCCTCGAAAAGCGCATCCACACTCACTGACCGGAAGACGGCCCGACAGCTTCGCTGCCAGGCCGCCACAGGCCTCGCCCCGTCCTTGCGATGCGCACGCAGGCGGGTGCTCAGACCGTCGTTACGTGTTCTGGGCGGCGCGCACTGTTTGCCCGCCCCCTACATGAACAGGCTCGAGGACCACGTTGGCTCGCAGGCCAATGAGGTTTTCTCAGTGAAATGTTTCCGCGAACCGATGAAGCACAGGCGTCGGTTGCAGATCGACTGCGTGAGTCATGACTACGCCTACTCGCTGGGCGGGGTGCTCGCGCGTCGGCCGGCGAGTAGGGCGTCAAGGCCGTCGAGGAGGGCCTGGAGGCCGAGGGGGAAGGTGTCGTCCGGGGCCGCGGCGTAGCCTGCGGCGGGGGTTTCGAGGCGGGCGCGTAGCCGGGGGAATTGCGCTGCGATCTCGTGGGCTTCGGCCATGCTGTCGCGCATCAGCTGCTCGGCGTTGCCGTCGCCGCTGAGCTTCCTTGAGAGCGAGGCCGCCGCGGCCGGGCCGAGGGCGTTGCCGAGCACGAAGGTGAAGACGGTGGCGGCCGCTTGGTCGGCGAGCGCCCCGGTGAATCCGGCGGCCTCGTAGACGGCGAGGGCGTGGTCGTCGTAGCGGGCTTTGGCGGGGCCGAACATCAAGAAGGAGCCGAAGGCCTGCACCAGCCAGGGGTGGCGGGTGAGCATTGCATGCAGGCCATTGGCCGTCGCGGCGGCTGCGGTCCGCCAGCCGGTGGCGGTCAGGTCGGGCAGTGCGATCTCGCTCCATGCCTGGTCGGCGGCGAGGGCGATGAGGTTGTCTTTGCTGCCGACGTGCCAGTAGACCGCGGTGGCCGCGGAGCCCAGCCGCTTGCCCAGAGCGCGCATGTTGAGGCCTTCCAGGCCTTCGGCGTCCAGCAGCTCGACGGCGGTCTGGACGATCTGTTCGCGGGTCAGCGTGTCGCGGGGCATGTGGCCACGGTAGGGCATCGAGCCGCGACTTGCACAAAGTTCAAAAAGTCACTTGCACGCTGTTCAAGTCTTGCTCTACGTTCGACTTGAACGCAGTGCAAGTCATGCAACTGCGGGAGCGGAAGAGGGGGACAAGAAATGTCACAGGAGTCGCTGGCCGCCTTTGTCGATGCGAAGGCAACAGAGTTCGGCATCCCCGGCGTTGCCGTCGGGGTGTGGGTGGACGGCCGGGAGGTCTTCGCGTGCCACGGCGTGACGAACCTGGAGAACCCGCTGCCGGTCACGCAGGACACGCTGTTCCGGCTGGGCTCGGTCACCAAGACCTACACGGCGACCGCGCTGATGCGCCTGGTTGAGGCTGGCCGGATCGAGCTGGACGCGCCGGTGCGCCGGTACGTTCCGGAGTTGGCACTCCCAGATGAGGAGGCCGCGACCCGGATCACTGTGAGGAACCTGCTCAACCACACCGCGGGGCTCAACGTCCGGACGGCATCCGACACCGGCGACGGCGACGACGCGCTGGCCGCGCAGGTGGCGCAGCTCGCCGGGATTCCGCTGATCGCGCCGGTCGGCGCCCGCGCCTCCTATAGCCAGCTGGGTTACAACCTCGCCGGGCGGATCGTGGAAAAGGTCACTGGCCTGACCTATGAGCGCGCCGTCGCCTCGCTGCTCTTCGAACCGCTCGGGATGACCCACAGCTTCTTCGCCGGCGACGAGGTGATGACCCGGCGGTTCGCCGTCGGGCACAACCTCGGCGAGGACGGCGCCCTGGCCGTAGCGCGGCGGTGGAAGGACTCCCGTGGCAACAACCCCGGCGGGGGCATCGTCTCCTCGGTCGCGGACCAGCTTCGGTGGGCCCGGTTCCATCTCGGCGACGGCTGCTCGGAGAGTGGCACCCGGGTGATGTCCGCCGAGACACTGCACCGGATGGCCGAGCCGACGGTCGAGCTGCGCTCCAGCTCGATGGGCGACGCCGTCGGCATCGGCTGGTTCCTGCGCGACGTGGACGGCGTTCGCGTCGTCGGGCACGGTGGGTCGGCGAACGGTCAGTTCGCGGAGCTGCTCACGGTGCCCGAGCGGGGCTTCGCCGTCGCCGTGGCCTCCAACGCCGGCCCGGACAGCGGGCCGGCCTGCAACCAGACCATCGTTCGCTGGGCGCTCGAGCACTACCTGGGGGTTGCCGACCGGGACCCCGAGCCACTCCCCTACAACCCCGCGCGGATCCGCGAGTTCGCCGGCAGCTACGAGATCGACGCCATGATGCTCACCATCAGCGCGGACGAGACCGGACCGAAGCTCGCCGTGCAGATCAAGCCGGAGCTCCGGGCGTCCGCGGGCACCGAGCTGCCGCCGGACCTGCCGCCGGCCGACTTCGGGCTGCTGCCCAGCGGGGCTGACGACTACATCGTCACCGACGGCGGCCTGACGGGGCAACGCGGCTTCTTCACCCGCGACGAGACGGGCACGGTCGTGGGAATCGACCTCGCCGGGCGGCTGTTCCAGCGCGTCCACCCGGCCTGACCACTGCGCCGCACCCGCAGGGCCCTGTGTGACACGACTGGTCAGGCAGGGCCTTCACCTCAACCTAAGGATTGCTGGTCGGTCCACAGTGATGTTTTCCAGCGTTGATTCCTTCCAGACTCCGTTGAGGACCAGGGCGGCGCGGGCGATGTCGCCGATCCGACCGGGACTGAGTGTGACGTGCTGCAGGGTGCGCCACCGCTGCTTGAGCTCGGCGGCGGCGCGCTCTCCAAGGGCTCGCACATGCCGCAGCAACGTGTTGAACATGCGGGTGTCGACGTGAAGTGCCTTTTTGGACATGCCGTCTTGGACGGCGGACGGGGATGCGAATGCCGATGCCCGCATCGATGTAGCCCTTGTCCGCCAGGGTCGGCAGGCCCTCGGCCGCCGCCTTGTACAGCGCGGGCAGGGCATGGATACGCGCGGCGGTGATGTCGGGGGTGGAACCGGGCTCCACGTCGGAGACCCACAGCGGGGTGCCGTCCGGGGCGGACAGGAACTGGACGTTGCCGCCGAACGCCTTGTTTTTCTGGCTGAACCACAGGTCGCTGCCGTTCTCACGGACGCCGGCAAGGCGGTCGGGTTCGATCAGTGTGCCGTCGAGAATGACGTGCGTCACGCCTTCTCGCTGACATTGGGTCAGGACTTCGTGCAGGTCTGGGGCCTGGTCGGCGAGCACGTCGATGCCCTCGTGCAGGTAGCGGTAGCCGGTGGCCTGGGAGACGCCGGCGTCGCGGGCCAGGCAGTGCACGCACCCTCGCTCGCGGAACCAGCGCAGCACCAGCATTGCCTGCCGGAACGGCCCCAGTGCCCGGGATCGCTTCGGTGTGCCGATCCGCCGTCGGTGAGCGGCCAGGTGGTGGGCGAGGAACTCGACAACGTGGCGGGGGACAACGAGCGTGGCAACATAGGCGATCAACGTAGAGCCTCGGATAGCTGCGGACATGATCTGGTGGTGAGCCTCTCGGCAGAGCCCTGTCCTACCAGGGGCTCCACGTCTGTCCGCAGCCCGAGCATGCGCGTTCGACTCACGCGAGTACCGGCGGATCACCCCACCTTGTGGAGATCATTTCGCTGAGAAAACCTCAATGAGTGGAAGAACATCGACGTGCTGGCGCTCGCCGACAGCGACACCGACCGCTCCGCTGCAAACTGGGCGAGCTGACGCGGCGTGAGCGCTTCGACGCCGAGCACCACGCCACAACCCGCCGCCGCGTCGGCGAACGCGTCTGGGCCGCGCTCTACCAGCAGAAGCCGCGTCCGCCGGAGGGCAGCGTGTGGCAGCGGGACTGGATCACCGACCACCGAATCACCACCGTCGAGTTCGGCGGCCTCGACCTGGCCCGCGTCATCGTCGGCGCGCCCCGCCGGCGGAGAGTCCGCGATCGGCGACGAGACTGGCATCATCGGTGCCGCGCGCGGCTACGACGGCCACCTGTACGCCCTTGAGGATCGTTCCGGGAGCATGGCCGCGAACCACTGGGGCCGTACGGCCTACCTTCTCGCGCCTGCCCTCAAGGCCGACGCGATCGTGGTCGAGTCAAGTTACTGGCGGCGACATGGCTTGCCCGGTCCTCTCCCAGGCATGGGAGCAGCTGTGCCGCGAAGGCGGCACGAACGGGCAGCTCATGCCCCGGGTCCTCGAAGTCACCGCCAAGGTCGGCAAGCGCCTGCGCGCCGAACCGATCGCCCAGCTGTACGAGCAGGGCGTGGTCCACCACATCGGCACCCACGTGACCTGGGGGACTAGGCGTGGTCAAGCTGTCCTCCCGGATCCGTTCGTTTATGCAGATCACGAGCACATGCAGGTCACGCGGCGCCCTAATCCAAGGACTCGTTGGTCCGCCATCTCAGTAGCCGTTCGCGACACCAGCACACTCCAGGGGCTCGCGGATGAACGAGAGGCCGACCCTGGAGCAGGCTCGCGCCGTGACGATCAACGTCCGAGCAGACCACGCGAGTTTCGCGGTGACCACGCAGGCGCCGGGCCGCGCCGCTCTTGACAGAGGCCTCAGGGACCCGGGGAAACGGAGGCATCAGCCCGGCACCCGCGTCATCACCGCGGACCCCGCAACGGACAGCGATGCCGCCTTTTGAGGAGGATTTGACGGCCAGGGGGATCCAGGCATTCGCTGTCCTGTGCGAGCAGCTGCTCCGGGTCGTTGCATGGTCCCGGGCCGTCTGCTTACGCACTGGATTAGGATCACGTCGGCCCCTCACCCGTCGACCGTGCCGGCCCCGGACTCGAACGCCCGTCAAGGCATTTGGCTGCCGTTTGAGGCGAAAGCGGCCGCGTGCGGTGGTCCGGCCCCGATTCCGAAGGTTGTGTGCGTCGTAGCAGGCGTGATCGGGAGCTTGGCGCGCGTCGAGGACGACGGGAGAAGGGGCGGAGGCGCCGGAGTTGGCGTTGTGAACTGTGCCGCGGGAGGCGGCTGCGGCCGAGGTGGGGTCCCGTCGGCTGAGCCGGTTCAGTGGCTGTGCGTCGAGGCGCTGCGGTAGTCGGTGTACGTGTAGGGGTTGTCGAGCACCTTCGTCTCGGGGACGTCCGGGTTCATGCCCTTCGCCCATGATTCCTCGCCCATGGCCGACCGCAGGTGTTCCACGGTCTGCTCGACCGTGCGCCGCACCGCGGCCAGGTCGACGCCGAGCAGCCGGTGCTCGTGCTTGACCACCCGGCCGTCGACGACCACGGTGTGCACGTCGCCGCGCTGGGCCTGGAACGCCACATGGCCGTAGGGATTGAGGACCGGGAACGAGACCGGCGAGTGGTCGTTCTTCAACAGCACGAGGTCAGCCTTCTTGCCCGCCTCTATGCTGCCCAGCTCCTGCTCGCGGCCAAGTGCCCTGGCACCGCCGAGCGTCGCCCACTCCACCACCTGGTCGGCGCGCAGCGCGCAGTGGGTGACGGTCTCACCGCCGGCGTGGGCCTCCAGGTGCTCGCGCGCGCGGTCGGCGCCGAGTGTGGTGCGCATGGCGGAGAACAGGTCGCCGCTCCACCACACGCTTGTGTCCATCGACAGGGAGACGGGGATGTTGTGGGAGCGGATCGCCCAGGTCGTGGGATAGCCCTGGCCGGCGCTCTGCTCGCTCTCCGTGGAAACCGAGATGGAGCCGCCGGTGGCCGCGATGCGGTGGTAGGAGTCGGCCGACAGGGTGGAGGCGTGTACGTAGACCGTCTCGGGCGTCATGAATCCGTGCTCGTGCATCAGCCGGATGCCGTCGTCGTTGGTGGCGCCCCAGACGCCGGCGTGGGTGGTGACGGCGACGCCGAGGTCACGGGCCACCTCGAAGGCCGGCTTCTCGGGGAAGGCGGGGTCGCCGGTGACATCGAAGGCGAGTTGGAGGCCCAGCATGTCGTCGCCGGTGATGCGGCGGCGCACGAAGTCCCGGAACTCCGGTGCCGCAGTCCATTGCGCCGGAGCCTGCTGGATGTTGCCGTAGGCGAGGACGAACCGTCCGGGCACCGACTGGAGCGCGTCCACGGCCGCGTCCGCGTGGTCGACCGTCTGCAGCCCGTGTGACCAGTCGACGACCGTGGTCACCCCGGCGTCCAGCGCTTCGACGGCGGCCAGGAGGTTTCCGGCGTGCACGTCCTCGGGCCGGAAGGTCTTGCCGTGTTCGAGGTAGTACCAGACGAAATACTGGGTCAGGGTCCAGTCGGCGCCGTACCCCCGCATCGCCGTCTGCCACATGTGCCGATGCGTGTCGATCATGCCGGGCATCACAATGCCGCCGGACGCATCGATTTCCGTCGTGCCCTCCGGGACGGCGAGCCGCGGGCCGACCGCGGTGATCCGGTCGCCGGTCACGAGCACGTCGGTGTCGGTGAGCACCCGTCGCGCGCGGTCCATGGGCAGCACCGTGCCGCCGCGGAAGACGACGGGGCGTCCCGCCTGGAATGGGGTGGACTGGCTCATCACTACATCTCCCACTCTGGACCGGACGAGTGTCCGTATAGCGGCCCGTTGTTGCTGTCTGATGGTCATCAGGTCGCCGAGCGCTGTCAATACTGCGTGTACTCCGAACTTCACCCAGTTTTGACTGTCAATGTCCGCCCTGCGGTCGGATGAAAGCCATTGACGCCGGACCATGGACACTGGAGCCTGTTTTCCTGCGTAGAGTGCCTGCGATGAACTGTCCGCCAGGCGGACGCATGCACAGTGCATTCGAAGACATCCAGAGGAGCCACCATGCCGCGTGAAGGAACCGGGCCCGATTTCATCGAGGCGCTGGCCCGAGGCCTGGAGGTCATCACCGCGTTCCAGCCTCGGCAGCCCGTGATGTCGTTGACTGACGTGGCCACCGCGACAGGACTGGCCAGGCCCACCGCGCGCCGGATCCTGCTCACCCTGGCTGAGCTGGGATACGTACGCCCCCAGGCCGGCGGTTTCGCCCTGACCCCGCGCGTCCTGGACCTCGGCGTCGCCTACGTCCGCTCGATGGGACTGTGGGACGTGGCCCGTCCGCACCTGGAGTGGCTGGTCGAGCGCACGAACGAGTCCTGCTCGATCGCACAGCTCGACGGCTCGGACATCGTCTACGTCGCACGGGTCTCGGTGCCCAAGATCGTGACCCTCGCCGTGCAGATCGGCACCCGTTTCCCCGCGCTGCCCACCTCGCTGGGCAAGGTCCTGCTGGCCGCCCTGCCGCCCGACGACGTGGCGCGGATCCTCGCCGAACCCAGCCGCTCCGGCCTGGAGTCCGTGTGGCACCCGGACCGGGCCGAGTGGGAGGCCGAGCTGCGTGAGGTGCGCGCGCGGGGGTGGGCGATGACCGACGAGCAACTGGCCAGGGGCATCCGTTCGGTGGCCGCCCCCCTGCGGGACGGCTCGGGCCGGGTCGTCGCGAGCGTCAACGTCAACGCGCATGCCGCCGAGACCTCGGTGGAGGTGCTGCTCAACGATCACCTTCCGCTTCTCCTGCAGGCCGCCGGCGAGATCAGCGTGGACTTCGCCCGGCTGGAGTCCGCGCCGCACGCTGTCCGGCCGCCGGGCGCGGGCGTGGGTGTGAAGTCTTGACGCCTTCTCCGTCCAGGACACAGAATCGCTGTCCGGACGATCGTCCGCTGTGCGGACGCGGAGGCGAGAATGATGTCACAGAGCACCAAGCCCGCCCGGCAGGGCACCGCGGCGCCGCTTTCCGGGGTGTTGGTCGCGGACTTCTCGCGGATTCTTGCCGGGCCGTACGCCACGATGCTGCTCGCCGATCTGGGGGCCGACGTGGTCAAGGTCGAGGGACCGAACGGCGACGACACCCGGACGTGGATGCCCCCGACCCGCGGTGAGGTCTCGACCTACTACCTGGGGATCAACCGGGGGAAGCGTTCGATCGCCCTCGACCTGCGTGACGAGGCCGACGCCGAGGTCGCCCGGAAGCTCGCCCGCCGGGCGGACGTCCTGATCGAGAACCTCAAGCCCGGCGGCATGGCCAAGTACGGCCTGGACTTCGAGTCACTCCGGCGGGACAACCCTGGTCTGGTCTACACGTCGATCACGGGCTTCGGTGCCGGGCCCGGCCGCCACGTCCCCGGTTACGACCTCATGGTGCAGGCCATCTCCGGGCTCATGAGCCTGACGGGTGCCCCGGACGGGCCGCCCTACCGGGCCGGGATATCCGTGTTCGACGTCATGGCCGGCAACCACGCCGCGATCGGCGTTCTCGCCGCGCTGCGGCACAGGGACGCCACGGGCGCGGGCCAGCTCGTCGAGGTGAACCTGTTGTCCTCGGCCCTGACCGGACTGGTCAACCACAGCTCGGCCTACGTCGCCGGCGGCACTGTGCCGTACCGGATGGGCAACGCCCATCCCAGCGTCTTCCCCTACGAGCCTTTGCCCACCGCCGATAACGACCTGATCGTGACCGCCGCCAACGACGGCCAGTTCCGCAAGCTGTGCGAGGTACTCGGTATACCGGAGGTCGCCGCCGACCCGCGGTTCGCCCGCAACGCCGACCGCACCGCCCACCGCGAGCAGCTGCGGCCGTTGCTGGTCGAGAGGCTGGTGACGCGCGGCGCCACCGAATGGTTCGAGGCGCTGGTGGAGGCCGGCGTGCCGAGCGGACCGATCAACACCATCGACGGCGGGTTCGCCATGGCCGAGCGCTTCGGACTCGACCCGGTCGTCACCGTGGGGGAGGGGGATCGTGCGGTGCCCACCACCCGGCACCCGATCCGCTTCTCCGCGACTCCCGCCGCCTACCGGCTACCACCACCTGAACTCGACGAGCACGGCGAGGAGTTGCGCAAGTGGCTGTCCGGAGCCGAGGAGGCCGACCATGGCTGAAGCGATACCCCGCCCCGCCTACCCCACCGCACTGGGCGCTTCCGGCCTCAAGACCATCACCCTGCTCGGTCACGACCTGGCCGAGGACATCATGGGCTCGGTCGGCTTCGGCGAACTCTCGTTCTGGCTCGCCACCCAGCGGCGGCCCACCCCCGGCGAGACACGGGTCTTTGAGGCCGTGCTCGCCGCGCTGGCCGACCACGGCTTCACCCCCACGGCCATCGTCACCCGCCTGACCTACCTCTCCGCACCGGACTCGGTCCAGGGCGCCCTCGCCGCCGGCCTGCTCGGCGGCGGCTCCCGCTTCCTGGGCGTCACCGAGGACACGGGCCGCTTCCTGCACGACGTACTGGAGTCCCTCGACGGTGCCCTGCCCACCCACGAGGCGGGCTGGGACGAACTCGCCCTGCGCACGGTCCGGGAGCAGCGCGCGGCCGGGAAATTCGTCCCCGGCCTGGGGCACCACGTACACAAGGAGGGCGACCCCCGCACACCGCGGCTGATGCGCATCGCACAGGAAGAAGGCGTCTTCGGACCACACCTGCACCTGTTCGCTGCCATCGGCCGAGTCCACCCGACCGTGCTGAACAGAACACTTCCCCTCAACGGGGCGGGCGTCTGCGGCGCTGCCCTCGCGGACCTCGGCCTCCCGCTACCGCTGCTGCGCGGCTTCGCGCTGCTGGCCCGTACCGCCGGGCTGATCGGCCAACTCGCCGAGGAACTGCGCCACCCGGTCGCACAGGACGTCTTCCTGTCCGTCGACCTCAACAACACCCCCGTCCCACCGGACCCCTACGCCCCAGAGTCCCTCGTGGAGGGACGGCGCGAGGACTGACCCCGCGACCGCCGCACACCCTGCACCGCAACCGCCCGCAGACCAAGGAGCCGCAACCGTGTTCGTCGACGAGGACAACATCACCGAGCTGGCCGTCCAGCGCTGGGCCACTGCGCACTCCCTGCGGCTGGGCGAGCTCATGACCGCGCTGGTCCGTCATCTGCACGAGTTCGCGCGCGAGGTGCGGCTCACCGAGGACGAGTGGATGGCCGCGATCGAATGGCTGACCGCAGCTGGCCAGATCTGCGACGACAAGCGACAGGAACTGATCCTCACCTCCGACGTGCTCGGACTGAGCACCCTTGTCGTGCAGCTGAACAACAGGTTCGTGCCGCAGGCGACCCCCGCCACGGTGCTCGGCCCGTTCCACGTCGACGGCTCACCGGTCGCGCCCTACGGCTTCGACATGTCGGACGGCATCGAGGGCACACCGCTGTTCTTCACCGGCAAGGTGACAGACATCGAGGGCAGGCCCGTCCCGGGTGCCGTGCTCGACGTCTGGCAGGCTGACGCCGACGGCGCCTACGAAGCCCAGCTCCCCGAGATCGACGAGGCCCGTCTGCGGGCCAAGTACCGCACCCGAGAAGACGGAACCTACTGCATCCGCACCATCGCGCCGCGCGGTTACGCCATCCCCATGGACGGCCCCGTCGGCGACCTGATGCGCAAGACCGACATCAGCTACTTCCGGCCCGCACATGTCCACTTCCTCATCGACGAACCCGACTACCGCAAGCTGATCACCCACCTGTTCCAGGAGGACAGCGAGTACCTGGAATCCGACGTCGTCTTCGGCACCAAGGACGCATTGATCACCTCCTTCACCGAACGACCCGCAGGCGCCGCCCCCGACGGCAGCACACTCGAAGTGCCGTACCTGCAAGCCGAGTACGACTTCATCCTGCAGCCAGGCTGACCAGGAGACGGCCGACTGCGGAGGGGGGATCCCTCGAGGGGCCCTCCACCTTGATCGTGGACGCCTCGACACTGGATCTTGAGTCCAGGGAGAGGAGTCTCAGGTGGGGACCTACAAGTATTCGGCGGAGTTCCGGGCCGACGCTGTGGCGTTGGCCCTTTCGTCGGGCCGGCCCGTCTCGCGCGTTGCCGCCGGGCTGGGTGTGAACCACGAGACGCTGCGGCAGTGGATCAAGACGGCGGAGAAGACCGAGCGGCCCGAGGCGGTTGCGGTGTCGGCGCAGGACGCGGA
>NZ_JBIWOA010000054.1:0-53158 GCF_044767525.1 Streptomyces sp. NPDC101234
CACCCGTCGAATACGAAGCCAACTTCTACCGAGCAACCACGAATCTCCAGGTCACAGCCAACATCTGAGATCTCTATGGAACCCGGAGCGGTTCAAAGGGCAGTTTTTTGCACCCATCCCTGAATTCCTGCACCTTTCGGACTTCGTATCCGTCATCGCCGATCTCGCTGCAAAATCTGATCGGCTCGGACTGGAAGTCATGCATCCAGTCCACCACCTTCCAAGATTTCACGCGAGGTCACGAGCCTTCGGATCGGATACGCCTTGCGATCTCGATGTCGTCCTTGAGTGCGCTCAGGCGGGGCGGGGTTCTGGAATCGTCCAGCACGACGACGTGCAGTCGATCACCGATCTTGGGGGAATCCGCGTCACCCCACCAAGAGGGATGCTTTCGGAGATCGATGAACCCCTCGGCGTCTCCCATGTCCACCATCACACCGACCGGGCTGACCAGTGTGATGGTGACGTCGAACTCTTCGTGGTCCCGGATCACCTCGTCACCCACCCCCGTTAATGGAGATCCACGTCTTGTTCAGGGTCAACTCATTGAATCTTTCAAGTTTGTCGACTGGAATGGTGAACTCGATTCTCGGGGTTCCGTTGGGCCCCTTGAGGTCGTATCTCCTCATGTATGGAGACTTGGCGAATTCCTTGAGGAAATCGGGATGCATGTCGTAGCGGACCATCCCGTCCGCAAAATTTCTGCCGGTTGGGCTCATGTACTCGGCCGCTACGCTACGTTCCCCGAAATATATCAGCCCGTCTGAGAGCAGTCCTCCACCGATGTCCACCCCTGGCTGATGGTTGGCGGGATTGGGCCCGTGGAGCCGTTCGTATTCGGCATCCTTGGCCTTCGGTGTCCGATAGATGGGAAAGGAGTCCGTACAGGGTGTGAGTCCGAGAGGGTCGATCCATGTATGGGGGTTGTGTACGTACGTGACGGGGTTTGGAGCCGGCGCGAGTCCGAGAGGGTCGGGTGTGAGGTAGCGGGCGGTCTCGGGGTCGTAATGGCGGAAGTAGTTGTAGTGGAGGCCGGTTTCCGGGTCGAAGTACTGGCCCGTGAATCGCAGCGGCGTGTACGTGGTGCTGTTGACCGACCATGCGGTCGTTCCCCACAGTGTGCTGCGGGAGCGCCAGGCCAGGTCCCCTTGTTCGTCCAGAAGCTCGGTGGGAGTGCCGACGAGGTCGCTGACGATTGCGAAGAACCGGGAGTCGATCTCGTCTTGGGGTGCGTCGGCCGCGGCGACGCGCTCGGTCTGGGCGACGGGACGCATCCCCTGGTGGTCCCATGTCAACGTGACGGGAAGCGGTAGCGCGACGGCAGCGGTGGTCTGTTCGCAGAGGGTTTCGCCGTCCCAGGTGAAGTCGGTCTGCTCTACGACCGACGCGTGGTCCGCGGCGAGCCGCTGTTTGGAGATGCGCCGGTTGAGTGGGTCGTACTGGTACTGCCATACCGTGCCGTCGGGAGTGGTCACGGAGGTGAGGCGGTCCTCGGCGTCCCAGGTGTAGCGCCAGGTGTCCGGCTTGCGGGACAGACGGATCTTCTGCCGCAGCGTGATGCGACCGGCCGCGTCGTGTTCGTAGCGGACTCGTCCCGCACCGGTGATGCAGGTGTCGGTGTAGGTGCGCCGGCCGGTGGCTTCGTGGCCTGGGTGACTTGCAGGCCACTCGGCCTGGGCCAGGTTGCCTGCCTGGTCGTAGGCGTAGCGTTCGGACCAGTCCTCGGCGTCGACGGTGGTGACCCTGCCTGCCGTGTCGACGCCGAAGCGGCTTGCTCCGTTGAGTTGGTCGTCGAGGGCGACGAGGTGGCCGTCCGGTCGGTACGTGTACGCACGCTGCTGGACCGGGCGTCCGTCGGCTGTCACCGATTGGAGCGCAAGACGCCCCTGGTTGTCGAAGGTGTTGGCCAGCGTGATGGTTCCACTGATGTGGCGGGCCAGTTCTCGGCCTGCCGCGTCGTACTCGAAGGCGAAGGTGCGCCCGGCGGTGGTGAGGGCTGTACGACGGCCTGCGGCATCGTAGGCGAACGAACTGGTCACACCGGTGGGGGTGGTACGGCTGGTACGGCGTCCCACAGCGTCGTATCCATACATGGTGGAGCGGTCGTTGACCGTCTCCGACAGCGCACGGCCGGTGGCATCGCGCTCGATGGTCAGGCTCACGCCTGGAGCGGTGGCTCGAAGGAGCTTCCCCGTCGTCGTGTACGTGAAGGTGGTCACCGCCCCGTCGACGTCCTTGCGGATGACCTGGCCCATCAGGTCATGTTCGAAGTTGGCCGTCTGGCCGAGGGCGTTGGTGCGAGCCGTCAGCCGACCCGCGGGGTCACGGGTGTAGGTGAGAGTGCGGCCGCCGAAATCCGTTTCGGATATCAGGTTCCCGGCCGCGTCGTAGTCGTAGTTCCAGGTCAGACCCTGAGGGTCGGTGACCTGGGTGAGGCGCCGCTCCGTGTCGTAGGTGAACGTGTGACGGACATCGTCCGGACCGGTGCGGGCCGCCGGCAGGTCGAAGTGCGTGTACTCGAAGCGGGACACCGCCCCCATGGGGTCGGTGTGGCTGGTGCAGTTGCCCTCGCCGTCGTACGTCCATGCCTCGGTGACGCCGTCGGAGGCCGTACGTCGAGTGAGTTTGCCCTCTACCGTCCATTCCAGGCTGGTCGTGTTGCCGAGGGGATCGGTGATCGTGATCGGGCGGCCGAAGGCGTCGCGCTCGTATCGGATCGTGGCGCCCAGGGGATCGGTGATCTCGATCGGGAGGCCGGCTCGGCCGCAGTGGATCTGGGTGGTGTGACCGAGGGCGTCGGTGGCCGAGGTCAGGTGCCCTGCTGCGTCGTACGTGTAGCGGGTGGTGGCTCCGGCCGGATCGGTGACAGCGGTGCGGTTGCCGTACTCGTCATACTCCTGCCGCCACGTCGTCCCATCCGGCCCCGTCACTGTGGTGGGCAGACGGAGTGCGTTGTATGAGGCGGTGGCCTCGCTGCCGTCCGGCCGGATCACCGCTTCCAGGTGCCCGTTCTCGTCGAAGCGGTACCGAGTGGTCTGTCCCAGTGGGTCGACGACGGCGGTCAGTCGGTGCTCGGCGTCCCACTCCTGGCGGGTGGTGTGGCCGAGTGGGTCGGTCTCCCGTATCAGGCGGAGCGCCTCGTTGTGCTCGTACTGCGAGGCGTGCCCCAGGGAGTTGACGACCGAGGTGGTTCGTGTGGGGCTGTCGCGGGTCCAGCAGGTGCAGGGCACCACGACAGCCTTCACCACCGCCTGGCAGCGAGCCCACCAGATTCCAGCCCTCACCTGACGGCCGGCCACCACCCCGACAAGGACCAGGAAGGAACAGACCAGCAGGACTCCGGCCCCGTGGAAGCCGGCGCACCCGCAGCGTCACGCGACGGCCAGTCCCGACACGGCACGGGACATACCGGGCAACCAGCCGCTCACGGCGACGCCGTCAGCCCCCGGAAGAATCGAGGCCAGCGCCTAGAGAACACCGATCATCACAGGTGAGGGCTCCGTCCCTGCATCAGGATGACGCTCAGTCAACATCCTTCAGAGCGCCATGAAAGACCGAGGCTGGGTACGAGATGTCGTCTTCGGAGAAGACAAATCCCAGGTCAGGACCCGTAACACACCTGCCGTACTCGCTGCCGTCCGCGACTTGATCCGCAGCGCGCTCAAGCTCGCCGGATACGTCAACACCGCCGCCGGACGCCGAGCCAACACCGAACGCCCACGCGTCCTCACCCTCTACGGCATCACATGATCAAACTGGACAACCTGGGCAAACGCCGGGGCCCTGTCCTCCTGCCTGCTCGCGCAGCCTATCGCTCGGCATTCCGTTCGGCCATACTGACGGTACGGTGTACGTCCGCTGTGGATGATCACACTGTTCGGTATTCTCCGAACCGGACCGAGAGAGGCATTCGTGGATTCGCCAACCACCGAACAACAAGCCGCAGCAACATCTACGTACGCGACGGAATCGCAGGCGCCAAAGTTGATCATTCAGGTAGATGAGATACATGTAGCGCGTGAGCGCTGTGCGGCCGTGGGGAAGAATGGCAACAATCGGGCAGAGCCGACCGCCCACTGAAGTTACGCTTCGAGGGCCGTCGCCCGATGGAGGAACTCTTCCACCATCTGCTCACGTTCATGGCCTCGATCTCTGAATCGATCTGCTAGCTCCAGGACCAGCCTTCCCGCTTGGCGAGACTGCAACGTATTCGCTTGGTTGGCTGCTCTCATTCCCAAGGTGCAGGCTTCTTCCAGATGGCCGCCATCCAGCCGGGCCCAGGCCATGTAGGTTGTGTTTGAGACAATCTGACGTCCGGTACTGTGGGGCAGGCTGCTCTCGGCAAACTCAAACATGCGCTTGGTCTGTCCAGTTTCGCGACAGCAGTACGCGAACTGATTCATCATGTAGTGCTCGTCGAGGAATCCCATCCACTCGGGGTCATCACCATGAACTGCCCTTGCGGCTTCGGTGCGGGCCATCGTACTGGCAGTTTTTCTGTCTTTCAGGGTTGCGTATGCCCTCGCCTCCATTGCCAGGGCGCGGGTTAGGCTGGCCGGGCTGCCGCTTTTCTGAGCCGAGTGGATAGCCACCTGGGCGATGTTCACCGCTTCTGCCGCGTTGCCTGTGAAGGTGGCAACATGACTGAGGGCGGAGAGGATGTTGCTGCCGATGGCGAACCCGGCGGAGCTGGCCTCGCCGGCAAGGGACAGCCCCTGCGTGAGGTATCGCTGTGCGAGCCCACACGCCCCGACGTCATAGGTCATCCACCCCAGGGTCATGCAGAGCTCGGCCGAGGCGACGTACAACTCCCGGCGGACGCTGTCTGTCGTTTGCGTACGGATCAGGGGAACGACATCATGGTGCAAATAGCTCGCCAGTGCTGTGCGCGCGTGCTTGCCGCCATACGTGTTGTCCGCTTCGATGAAGAGCTTCATCATCAGGCGCATGTTCTCGACCTGCTCCAGCCGCACTGAATTCCCGCCACTGCCCTCTCCGCTCAACAGATGGAGAAGCCAGTCACGTTGGGGCCCCAGGGCGGCGCTGGCAGAAAACGGCAGCAAGTAGAGGAACTCACGTCGTTCCATGTCGGCCTTCCCCAGCCTTTCGGTGACATCCAGGGTCGTGGCCAGGTCGGATTGCTGCTTCAGGGAACTCGAAACAAGATCCAGCTCCCATTCCCCACCAAACCCTATGTCCGCAGGGGTAACCGCCCTTTCCAGCTTCTGGCTCAGCGCTTCTGCCACAATGAGCGGCACCATGCCGCGGGGAGTCTTTCCTCTGACCCAATAACTCACGGAGGATTTGTCGTAGGTCAGCGACAGCCCGTAGGAGACGCCGATCATGTTGACACGGCGAGCCAGGCCCTCGTAGGAGCATCCCGCCTCCGCCATGACTTTCCGGAGCAGACTGTTCTGGATTGCCATCGCCTGCCTCTCTGCCGGCACGGCAGTGCCAAGACGAGACTACGGCGAGCAGGTGATCGAAAGTAGAGGCAGAGCCTCTATTCAACTCCGAGTTCAACCGAATCTTCGCGCGGACACCTGAGTCCCTCACTCTTCCCTGGTACAACTCGCACCACCTTTCGCTAGATCAACGTCGAAGCCCATCCTGGGATCCACACGGGGGGCGGAATCGGTCCAGAGCCCCCTGACTGGCGCGCTATCCGAATGAGGTGACGTGAGTGATGAGCGAAGATCAGCAACCGAATGGAACCAACCATCCGACTTCACAGGAGGTGGCCCTCATCATCGTGATACTGATGGTGATGACGTCAACGCGGGATGACACCCTGCACACCCTCTTCGTCGAATGGCTTCTCAGGGGGCTGGCGTTCCCACGCTGAGCAGCCCAGCGACGTGGAGTTCGAGGACGAACGCGCGGATCTGGTCCTCCTTCGCAAGCGAGCCCACAGCGGAGCATAGCTGCTGCAAAGTCAGCGTCGGTCGAGACATGAGGACCCTCAGGATGACGGAAGCCGGCTCCGCGAAGGTCCAGACGCGTCCCAGAGCGCCCAGGGTCGTTCGCCCTTCGACGGTGCGCGGCACTGCGCGGGGTGCGAGCCACTCCAGTAGCGACTCGGCCGTAACGTGGTACGGATCGGGGCGCACCAGGTCGAGATTGATGTGCGCACGGCTCGTCGCGGTCGCGTCGCTGACGTACAGGAACCGTTCGAGGCTGTCCGCAGTCAGTCGCCGCAGCACCTCATCCCTTACCCCGGCGAAGTATCTGCTTCGCTCCTCTTTGTCGGCGTGCCGGGGGATGTCCTGCCGTAGAACGGGACTGTCGAGCAGGTCCTCCGCGAGCCATGACAAGAAGTCGTATCCGGTGCGTCGTGTCACGCCTATGGTCAAGTGCAGGGAAGGTGTCTTGGTGGCATGGACACGGTGCCACTGACCGCGGGGAACGTACAACACGTCACCGGCATTGACCAGAAGGGTGTCTTCAGGTCCACATGGCGGCTCGGTGTTGGGCTCCACATCTTTGCGCATCGGCCAGTCCCTGCTGCTCCCGTAGAAGCCCCACGCCTTCTGGCCGAACACCTGCAGGACAATGACGTCGTGGTCATCCCAATGAAGATCGAATCCCTCGATCTCGGACCATCCCGCATAAGCGTTGACCACGACTGTCTCGCGAAAGACGGATTCGAGCGACAGAGCCAACTCGCGAACGTTGGGAACCATGTCGTCCACCGAGTCCAGGACCAGCATCGCGCCGTCCTGCAACTGTCGATACAGTTGAACCGGCTCGATGATCTCCGAGGGACCCGTCTGACTTGCCTGCCGCATGTACGCTTCCCGCGGAATGACGCTTCCCTCGCGGGACAGCCTGAAGCGTGGGTGGACGTGACGGTGTTCGGAGAGGAGAGAGCTGAGTTTACGCCAGTCCAGAAGCTCTACGAACCGATTGAACGGTCCGGGGAAGACAGCCGTTCGCTGTCCCCAGGTATCGGTGAGGAAATCCTCGATGCTCATCGGGGCCACAAGCGTCGCCAGATCCATAGCCTGCCCCCATGGTCATCTGCTCTGGACGAGCTTCTGCAAGGCAGGATCGCATGCGCGGCCCAGCAGGGTAAACAGCATGTTTGCGCCAGGTCCTAGCCTCTGCGTTTCACTTGCGGTGGCGTCTGGATCTTGATCGGAGACGCGAAAGTGCCTCCTGAGCTGGGATGGTGAGGCTTGTCGAAGGTCTCTGTCACCACAGCAAGAAGGTACTTGGGTGCGGCTCTTCTGAAGTGAGCTCTTCGGTCGCATTACCAGCATCGTGACGTCTCACAATGCCCTGCCCCATGGCCCGGCCGGGCGATAGGGTCCAGGTGTGCGTTGATCCTCCGGGCGGCAGCCACGTGCAGCCGCGGACGGTGCAGGGCGCCTCGTAATGAGGTCGCCCCAGCAGGCATACCCGTCATCACCACACCGGAGATCCACACCATGACTGCTCAGCAGCCCCTCACCTACGACGCGTTTGTCGAACTCGCCGTCGCCGACTCAGCCGTCGTCGGTCTCGTTCTCAAAGGTTCCCAGGCCCACGACGGCATGATCACCCCGTACTCCGACCACGACCTGTACGTGGTCCTTGCTGATGACGTCAGGACCGACTTGACCCGGTTTGCAAGTCACCGCAGCGCTGAGCTCGATCTCGTTATCGTCACTCTCACCGAGTTCTGCGGGGCCGGGATGCCTGGTTGGGAACGCTATGCCCTCGCCCGTGCCCGGATCGCGCTTGGCCGGCTCAACGGAGGCATCGCCCACATCCTTGCCGACTGGGCCCGGCTGGATGCCGATGAGGCATTCCGGGACACCGGAGGATGGCTCGACGCCTACGCCAACTCCCTCTACCGCTCCGTCAAGAACCACCGGGACGGCCGGGCTCTCGCCGCCCGCCTTGACGCGGCCGACAGCATGCGGTTCCTGCTCGAGTTGGTCTTCGCTCTCAACCGTCGCCCCCATCCCTACAACAAGTGGAAGGGCCCCTGGGAGAGCAAGACCCACCGCAGCGAGTGCCACCCCGGGGTGAACACCGGCGCCTGCTCCGTGTACGCCCGGATCACGGTGAACGGCCTCCCCGGGTCCGGATCGTCTTCTCATGCCCACTTCCGGGGAATGAATGAAACACCGAACACATGTCGGACGCACGTCGCCCTTCGGACGTTGACAACACCGATGCGTTGCCCTGGCTCGACGACAAAACCAGCAAGTGTTATCGATCGCCACGGAATGCCACGCGGCCCTGCCGGGCCGACTGGCCCAGCCCCTGGGGTGAACCGATGCCTACATCACCCGACCCGGGTCCCGACTCGACCGATCCCGCGCCCCACCCAGCACCGCCCGCCCCTGAACCATCGGACCCTGAACCACGGGACCCGGCCGTCGCGGAACGGGAACGTGAGCGGCGGATGCTGCGCACGCAGTGGGCCATGGTCACAGTGACCGGATTGCCTGGAATCGCCGCAGTGATCGCGCTCATCTTCACCTTCATTACCCTGCACCAAAGCCAGGCAGCCCTGAACATCACCGAGCAGGGACAGATTACGGACCGCTACAACGCGGCCGTCACCAACCTCGGCTCCGCCACCATCGACATACGCCTGGGCGGGATCTACGCACTCCAGCGCATCATGACCGACTCCCCTCGCGACCAGCCCGCCATCATCAGCATCCTGAGCGCGTTCATCCGTGTGCACGACCCCATACCCGCCTACGAAGCCAACACCATTCCGATGGACCCGCCGCCCCCACTGAAACCCGACATCGCCGCCGCACTCCATGTCCTAGCCAGCCGCACCGCGGCCCACGACGGCGGGAACGTCATCGACCTCAGCAACACCTACCTTGCCGGCACCGACCTTGCTAACGCAGACCTCCGCGGCGCTAACCTCGCCAGCGCAGACCTCCGCAGCGCCAACCTCAGCAACGCCTACCTTGCCGGCACCGACCTTGCCAGCGCGGACCTCCGCAGCGCCAACCTCGCCAGCGCTAACCTCGCCAGCGCAGACCTCCGCAGCGCCAACCTCGCCGTCACCGATCTCGCTGGTGCGGAGCTTAGCGGCGCCGACTTGGTCGAGACCGACCTCTCAGCCACCGACCTCGCCGGCTCCGACATCAGCGTGCAACAGGTGACCAAAGCGCGGCCCAATGAGGCAACGACGCTTCCTGACCAAGAGGCAGCCGATCCCCGTGTGCGGAAGCGAATCGCTGAAGTCGCCAGGAATGAAACGTGAGCGACAATCGATCCCGGGACCGCGCGGCGGTGTCTACCGATTTCCCTGAAGGGACTTGCCGGTGAGGGTGCAACGGAGGGGAAGCAGGAGGTCCAGGTCTGCGGTGGATCGGTGCTTGGGAGCACTCTCAAGGGACAGTAGGAGTTCCCCGGGGACGGACAGTTGATCTCCCCACTGGCGGACAGCGAGTGTCCCCGGTGGACAGTTGATCTCCCCACTGGCGGACAGCGAGTGTCCCCGGTGGACAGTTGATCTCCCCGATTGCGGGGTCAGCCGAGCGGGACGACGCCTCGGCCCGTGGTGGCTTCGGCGAGGCGGTGGCTGTCGCCCTGGTCGACGGTCGCAGTTGCGAGGGTCTTCGGCATGATCTCGTCGAATCCTGACGGGTGCAGATTGCTGCTGACGGCCAAACTCCGGCGTTCGTATGCGGCATCGACCAACCGATAGAAGCCCTCGGCCGCGTCGGGCGAGACCGGCAGGAGACCGATGTCGTCGATCTATGCGGATATCCGCATAGATCGACGAGCTGGGCTATATGGAACTGGACCGCAGGGGCGCTGAACTGCTGTTCCAGGTTCTGACGGAGCGTGAGGAGAAGAACAGCGTCGCCATCGCCTCCAACGAGAGTTTCAGCGGTGAAGTAAGCCGCCGACGAGGTGCCCCTTGCTGGAGTCCTTTTCCGACGGCCCCTTCCCGAACGGTACGGGCGCCTTTCAACGCATACCGCTCTCCAGTGACGTCATCTCCGGGTTGAGACCGTGGCCCGTCCTCTGTGGATTTCCCAATGGCAGTCGTGGCAGACCACAAGGGTCTTTCGTCGACGTTGCGCCATGAGCCTTATCCAGGGAGAGGGTTCGGGCCGACCGGGTCGGTTGAGATCTGCCATCTTGCGGATGTGGTGGACTTGAAGCCCATTCCGCGATCCGCACATCTCGCACTGCCCCGCCAAGAGCCGGTGGATCAGCTCGTTATTGCCGGTGTATCTCGTTGACGGTTTCCTGTCGGCCAGGTCAGCAAAGCGCTGCCGCTTCAGCGGGATTCCGCCGAAGCGAGCGACCAGCGGCTTCCTTCCACCACTTCGCTCGACTATGACCTGCATACACGTCCGTGGCCCGTCGGGCGTTTGGACGGTCGCCCTGTGTCGGCTGGCCATCCTGGAGACGGTGGACTGATGCTTCCTGGCCAGAGTCTTGAGCATGGATGTCTCCATGACCCAGTGCAGCATGCCCAGACGTCCAACGTCCTGGGCCAGAAGGTAGTACTGGACGAGTCCCCGGTATTCCGCTTGGTACTTCGCCACGATCGAGAAGTCCTGATCGTGTATCAGAGCCCCGCGAAATGCCGGTTTCCCGCGCTTCATGTACAACGCGCACCGCTTACGGATTACATCCCGTGGCACGTACAGGCCAATGCAGCCATTGACCGCTCGACGCCCGCGAGTGATCTTCGTGTCGGCAAGCTGGGTCCGCAGCTCGTACCCGAGAAAGCGCGCCGCCTGGGTGGCGGCGTGCGTGATCAAAGTCTTGGACTCGGAAAGTTCCAGCTTGAGTTCGTCACGCAGGAACTCCTTCATCCGTTCCTTGATCTCCAAGGCTTCTCGCTTCGAACCAGCAAAACCGAGCAGCCAGTCGTCGGCATACCGGACATACCGCAGCCGCCGGTAGTCTGGATCATAAGGGTCTGCGCTGGGGACGCGTCGCAGCTGCTGCCGAAGCGCACGCACTGCCGCCTTGTCGCCGCGCTGACTTGCCCGTTTGATCCTCGCCTCGACGCGCCAGTACTCCCGGCTTCGCCGGCGCAGCCTGCCCCGGTTGTAATCCGGCAACAGGTGCTGCTCGACGAACTGATCCAGCCGGTCCAGGTAGATGTTGGACAGAAGCGGCGAGGCCACGCCGCCCTGCGGCGCACCGCTGAGCGTGGCGTTCCACCGCCAGTCCTCCAGATACCCGGCCTTGAGCATCTGCCAGATCAGCCGCAGAAACCGTCCATCTTGGATTCTCTCTCCCAGAATTACGAGCATCACCTCGTGATCCAGGCTGCCGAAGCAGTCGGAGATGTCCCCCTCGACGAACCAGTGCGTTCCTTTCTAGAGTTCCACGACCTCATTCAGCGCGGTGTGGCAACCCCGGCCGGGACGGAATCCGTGGGAGTGGCGGGAGAACTGGACGTCGTAGTACGCCTCCAGAAGGAGGCGGACGACCTCGGCGACCAGCTTGTCCGACCACGTGGGCAGTCCGAGCGGACGCCATCTCCCGTTCTTCTTCGGGATGTAGGTCCGCCGCACTGGAGTCCACCGATACGTCTCGGCCCGTAATCGGCCGATGATCGCCTCGATCTTCCCCAGAGACATACCATCCACGGTCTCCCCGGTGACCCCGGGCGTCATCGCACCCTTGTTGGCGTAGATGCGCCCACAAGCCATCAGGAACAACTGCGGGTTGAACAACTGCCGATACAGTCTTTCCAGCGGCAATTTTCTCCTGCCGCCTTCCCGGAGGACGTCCAGCACCGTTGCTGCGCTCTGCATTACGCATACCTCCCATCGCCGGACGCCTCAATCACCTGTGCCCCTTCGCCCTGTGACCGGCTTTCCCGGCCTCCCCGGCAGGTCGTCACTCCTGCGACTACTACGGGTACTCCGTCGCCATAGGGCTCGCGCCCCGTAGGCGATCCTGTGGTACGTCTTCGTTGTACGTATCGAGCACGACGTAGGCCGCCCACTCATTCCCTTGGCCGCTCTCGCTGGGAGGCGCTCACGCCATGGAGGTTGCCCTAGCCTCCAACCGCGACCGAGACATGGCGTGACATCGAATTTCAGGCACCGTTTCGACGGGTGTCTTTCGCACCGCTGGGAATTGGACTTCAAGCAATCAAGCCTTAGCCATATCGCGCGGGCCTCGCGGCCCCCCGCCCTGGACGCCTCCAGACGGACACCACTTTCCGAGCATGCTGTTGTCCCCTCACGCTTTCGCGCTCAAGTAAGCCCGGCGACCCAAGAACCTCCCTCCAAGTTCATCCCGACTGCGTCGGGGATACAACGAAGCGCCTCACGGCGCACGCTGGACCAAGACCTTCACCGACCCCCGCCTCTGCGCGGCCATCGTCGACCGGCTCACCTTCGGCGGCAACCTGATCCAGACCGGCACCGACTCCTACCGCCTCGCCATCACCCAGGCCCGGGCAGCCGCACAAGGCAACGCCGGCTGAGGGCCGCATGCCGCTATCGTCGCAAGATGCCTGAAGATCTTGAGAAGTTCAACACCGCGATGACGACCTGGCAGGAGTGGCAGGACGCCCCCTGGGGCCGACTGCGCTACTCGATCGCTGAGGCAAATCTGCTCCGTCACCTTGGCGACGTGGACGGCGAATCGCTGCGGATACTGGACCTCGCCGGCGGCGACGGCGGAGACGCTATCCGCCTCGCGGCCCGCGGGCACCATGTCACCATCGTCGACTACGCACCCGCCATGCTCGCGGCGGCCACCGAGCGAGCCGTGGCAGGCGGCGTGACGGAGCTGATCAACTGCATCGAGGCCAACGCGACCGACCTGCCCCGCGACGTCGCCAACGGGGAATTCGATGTCGTGCTCTGCCATAACCTCCTGCAATACATGGACGATATCCCAGGCACTCTCGCCTCGGCACTGTCCCCGCTGAAGGTCGGGGGCCTGATCTCCGTCATGGCGATCAACCGGCATTCGGCGCCCTTGAACATCGCCGTCCGGGAGATGGACCCTGCAGCCGCACTCGACACCGATCAGGCGCGGACGCAGATGTTCAACTCGGCGTTGACGCTCCACACAGCTGAAGAGATCATCCACACCCTGCGGGAGGTCGGATGCCGGGACATCGCCCACTACGGCATCCGCAGCTTCTGCGACTACATCACCGACGACGCACGCAAGCACGAACCGGACTTCTACGCAGCCCTCGAACGCCTCGAACTCGCCACCACCGCCCGGCCGCCCTACATGCACACCGCCCGGCTCTTCCAGCTCACCGCCTGGAAACTGAGCTAGGGATCACCCCTTCGCGGTGTCAGTTCTCATCGACATTGGGTGCGGTTCCTTTGGAGGGAACGGGTTGTGAGCTCTGGGGCGGAGCTGACTCTTTGAACGCGGGGGCGTCCTACCAGCCGCCTTGGGGGCCGCCGAGGCCGAGGCCGCAGATCTCGCGCCACGTGGGCGAGACGGACCGGTTCTCCTCATTGTTGCCGACGGACACCCACAGTCCGAACTCGCCAGACGCCTGCATCATGCACTGCTCGCCCCACACGCCGTTCAGGCACAGCTGGAGGCCACACATCTTGGCGCGTGGCAGGCCTCGCCACACGCAGTCCCAGCTCACTCCCATGGAGAGGGGGCCAAGGACGGCGACCATCTCGTCCAGTTCCGCTTCGGTGCTGGTGTCCTCGTCGGTGCTGTCCGGCCCGCCGAACGGGCTGGTCATCCTGAGGTCCGTGTGCAGCCCGTCCGGCAGCGGCCACATGTCGAGCAGTTCGGATCCCAACCGTAGGTTAATCATGAACCGGTAGCTCGGGTCCTCACGGTCGAACACCGCGCCTCGACGGGCGAGCTCGTCGAGGAAGCCAGGAACGGCCGGCAGATCGTCGTTCCCATAGACCCGGGCGGCCGGGAATCCGGAGACCGCGTGCTCGAACTGTCGGAGCGTCTCGATCGGTTCGAGCTGCACCCACGGATCGCTCGCCCCGTCGGACAGGGCACCGAGGATCTCCCGCGCTCGGGCGACGCCCGTCGCCGCGTCGGGGATTGGTTCAAGCACGCGATAGAGAGTGGAACTGCCCATGGGCACTCCGTTCGCAGGCGGCAGAGGGACAATGATCTTTCATGCTCGGCTCACCCTACGGGGCCGCTGGTCTCTACCGTGGTGGAGGGGAGGTAGCAGATGGGTTCGTTGTTCGAGGAGTTGGAAGCCCGCGAGGCAGCGGCTCGGGCCCGGGTGGAAGGGCTGGAGGCCGAGCTTGCGGAGCTGTCCGCGAAGCTGGAGCTGGCCCGCGAGGGGCTGCGGCGCCTGCAGATCACGCGGGAGACGGTCACCGAGGTGCTCGTGGAGATGGAGCCGGAGGCGCTCGCCACGGCGGACGACATCGGACGACCGCCGTCCGGCGAGCGGGTGGCGTCGGCGTATGCCGGGGCCGAGCGGCAGGTCATCGGAGTGCTCACCGTTCCGAACTGGAACCCCGGCATGACGCCCGACGTGCTGCCCTCGGTATACCGCGACATCCTGGAAGTGGTGGCCGATGCGCCGGGGCCGGTCCGCGCCAAGCAGATCGTGCCGAGGATCGGGCTGCCGGCCGAGACCGGGAAGATCGACGGCACCCGGGCGAAGCTCAAGCGTTTGGTGGAGCGGGGCTGGCTCGGCGAGGAGGCCCCTGGGTTGTTCACGCCCTCAGCTCCGGCGTGCGCGGCTCGGTGGAGACGCTTGGCCTGGCCCCGTCGACGAGCATCGTGATCGAGTCCGACGGCTCCGTGGAGGCGGTGGACACCCTGCGATCGGTCGAAGAGGGCGCCTCCTGGCTCGGGTTCGACGTCCTCCACCACTCCTTCGACGAGGCGCTGTCGCATCCGAAACTGCTGCACCGGCAGCACGGCAGGAACGCGCTGGCTGAGGAGTGCCGTACCTGCCCGCTCGTGGACGTCTGCGGCGGCGGCTACCTCCCCCACCGTTTCAGTGCCGCCCGCGGCTACCAGAACCCGTCCGTCTACTGCGCGGACCTGGAGTACCTCATCCGGCACGTCCAGGGCTCTTTGCGGGAGTACGACTGGAATCCCCACACGGGGGCTGCCGCGTCACCGTAGGCGCCTGTGCCGTACCGCTGTGTGGGAATCACGCGTTGGTATGAACGAGTGCGGTAGCGACCGAAGCAATCGAGGAACGAGAGAGAGACACCGATGAGCGTGACGATCCGCCCTGCGGAGAAGCGGGACGTCCCGGCCATGGCTGAGCTGATCGAGGAGATCGAGCGGTACTACGGCGCGACCGACGCCGACATCCAGCCACTGGACGAACGCCGCGTCCAGGTCGAGGAGGCCCTTTTCGGCTCGCCGCCGCTGGCCTCCGCACTGCTGGTCGAGGACGACACCGGGGACATCGTCGGACTCGCCTGTCCCGCGTGAAAACCCGAGTTCGGGTCCCTGATCAGGACGTTTCACTGCGGGACGGTGGTGGACCGGGGCATGATCGAGATCCATGCGGTGGTCATGGATCTATCTGCTGACGCGCAGGTCGCTGGAACTGGCGGGCCTGAGGCTGCTGGGCGACGCTGCCAAGGACGTCGAACTGCTGGTGCTGCGGCACCAGCTCGCTGTGCTCCAACGCCAGCTCGGTAAACCGAAGTTGGAACCGGCCGACCGGGTCCTGCTGGCGGCCCTGTCGCGTCTGCTGCCCAGACAGAGCTGGAGCAGTTTCTTCGTCACCCCGGCGACGCTGCTGCGCTGGCACCGAGAGCTGATCGCCGGCAAGTGGACCTACCCCCACAAGAGCCTCGGTCGGCCGCCGATATCGCAGGAGACGCGGGAGCTGATCCTGCGTCTCGCGCGGGAGAATCCGTTGTGGGGACACCGCAGCGTGCAGGGAGAGCTGGCCCGGTTGGGCATCACAGTCTCCGCCGCCACCGTCCGGTCAGTACTGCGGCAGGGCAACATTCCGCCCGCGCCCCAGCGGGCTCACGACGCCGGGGTCTCCTTCCTACGCGCCCAAGCTTCCGGACTGCTGGCCTGCGACTTCTTCCATGTGGATACCGCATTCCGCCAGCGGCTGTACATGCTGTTCGCCATGGAAGTCGCAACGCGCCGAGTGCACGTCCTCGGCATCAGCGCGCACCCGAACCGGGACTGGGCGACCCAGCAGGTGCGGAACGTGATGATGGACCTCGAAGACCGGGTGGACCGGTTCCGGTTCTTCCTGCGCGACCGGGACGGGAAGTTCTCCGACGCCTTCGACGCCGTGCTCGCCGACGCGGGCGTGCAGGTGCTGCTTTCCCCGCCGAGATCGCCGAAGGCAAACGCCTTCGCGGAACGCTGGGTCGGCACCGTCCGCCGCGAGTGCACCGACCGCCTGCTCATCATGAACGAACGGCACCTGCGCACCGTCCTGAACACCTACACCGACCACTACAACCGGCACCGCCCCCACCAATCCCTCCACCAACGATCTCCCCAAGCCTCGGAGACCGGCCAGACGATACCTGCCATCCCCTTCAGGCGCCGCGTCCGCCGCACTCAACTACTCGGCGGCCTCCTCAACGAGTACCGGCAAGCAGCCTGACGGCAGACAGACAAACGGACTGATCAGCAGCCCGAACCAGAATTTTCACGCGGGACATGCCACGCCCGAGCCTCTCTCCCTGTCCGCCGGCTCAGCGGGGAGGCTCGGTCCTACGATTCCGGTGTGGAAGAGCTCCTACACCCCCGAAGCGACAGCGTCCGGCGTTTTCTCCGGCGCTGGTACGGCACATCCGACGAATCCTCGGAACCCACCCTCCTGAAACGAGGGAACATTCCGCCTGAACTGTTCGAATGGCACGAAGCAGCTACTTCGACCGGCACGCTGGTGACATTTCAGGACTATCCAGTGAAACTGGCAGACCTGAGAAGAGCCGCTGACGGGATGATGGTGTTCTGGATCGAAAACCAGCAGGGCTACTACTGGGCCGTGGATCCGAAATCCGCGGACCGCCAGGTCTTCGACCGCACGAACACCTCCGACGCGTGGAGGCCTACCGGCGAGAACCTTGAGCGGTTTCTGCTGCACCGCACCGTCCACGAGGCGCTGCTGGGAACAGAGACCAAGTTCTCCGCCGTGGTGCCGACCGAGGTGCTGGAGTCCGGCGCATTGAGCCGGTTCGCCGCTCTGCCTTTCGCACCCGCAGTCAACGAGTCACCGTCGACCCACTGGCTGTGCAGCGGCGACGCACTGGCCAGGGTGGCCCCGCCGCCGGTCGGCTACGCCTCGCCCGGTAAGGAGAGCTGGATGCTCACCGTCGCCGCCGCTCCCGGCGCCGACCTCCTTAAATACTGCACCGGCCTCGAAATGTACATTCACGCAAGGCCTCGTCGCGACGAACTGCCCGACGACCGGTTGGAGACGCCGCCCTTCTGAACTCCGAGAGCTACGCCGAATGCACGTCTGCCGGTGGAGCGTCCATACACTCCACCGGCAGACCATCACGCCGGATCACTCAGCTTCATCTGCGGTTTCCGACGTAGCGGGTCGTCCTTCCGGCCACGCTGATCCAAAGCTGGGCACCCTCGGGCAGGGCGTCCTCGATGTTGACTCCGCCTTGGTACCAACGCCCGTCGCAGTAACCGCATACGCCATCCGGGTGGTTGATGTACAGGCGGCCCAACTGGATGTTGTTCAACCGCATGTAGGCCGCGGCCTGCATCTCGACGTGGTGGCGGTTCTCATCCGTCATGCCCGGGACGGAGCGCCAGTCGACGATGCTGTCGACCCCGTCAGCCGCGTTGCGGTCTGCGCTGAGGAAGCCGCCGGAATCCGGTCCACTGCCCAGGGGAACCTGGTCGACCTGGACGTCCAGTACACCCGCGGTCACGTGCCCCTGACTCGCAGTCCACGCCTCACATGCCTGTCCACTGGTGTTATGGACGAGGATCGGAGTGGCGGCGGCCACCACGTAGTAGGTGTGTACGTCGCTGATGGTCAGGTTGTTGACGGTGGTGTTCTGGACCGTCCAGCGCTCAATCGCGGTGACCTGGACGTACGTTCCGGCACTCGTCTGGAGCCACTCGCCGGCCCGCAGTCTCGGCAAACCGAACCGCTACACCCACCCCGTCACGGACGGGAGCGACCGTGACTGACACGATGGCCCGCCACGACGACCCTGCCCACATCCCGCCGATCGAGCTGGTGTCGTTCGACTTCCTGCACCTGGACACCGACCCCTGGGGCCGCCCGGTCCTGCCCCAGGCCGAGCGCATCGAGGACGTGCGCGACCGGCTGCGCGACCCCGCCGCCGCCCGCGCCATCCTCGACCTGGACGGCCACCACACCCGCGTCCAGGACGTTGTCCTCGCTACCCCCGGTGCCCGCGAACTCCTCGACAACCTCACCGACTACGCGGCCCTTCCCGCCAGCCCCCGCCGCATCGCCATCGGCTGCGCGGGCGGCAAGCACCGAGCAGGCCGATCCCGCCAGCCGCTGACCGCGTCGAGGGTGAGCCCACCGGAGCCGGTGGCGGTCTACGGGCCTGGTCCGCGGCCCGGAATCGCGGTTGTCGACCAGATCACTCCGTTACGGTCAGGCACTCGGCGAGCAGGTCGACGACGTCGTGCCAGGCTCGCTGTGCGTGCCGTGGGTGGTAGCCGACGCCGGGGACCACGGTGTGGTCGACCGGTGGGTGGTGGAAGGCATGCAAGGCGCCGCCGTAGACCACGAGGCGCCAGTCGACGCCTGCGGCCTGCATCTCGGCGGTGAATGCTTCCCGTTGCGCGGACGGCATGATCGGGTCTTCCGACCCGACCCCGGCCCACACCGGGCAGCGGATGCGCGCCGCCTCGCCCGGTCGGCCCGTGGTCAGCGCGTTGACTGTCCCGATCGCGCGCAGGTTGACGCCGTCGCGCCCGAGTTCCAGCCCGACGGCGCCTCCGGTGCCGTAGCCGACGACGGCGATCCGGTCGGGGTCGGTCCGCGGCGCGGCGCGCAACACGTCGAGCGCCGCATGACCGATGCCCCGCATCCGGTCGGGGTCGGCGAGCAGCGGCATGCAACGGGCCAGCATCTCCGCGGGATCACCCAAATAGCGCCCGCCGTGAAGGTCGAAGGCCAGCGCTACATATCCCAGCTCGGCGAGAGCATCGACCCGGCGGCGCTCGATGTCGCTGAGCCCCATGCCCTCTGGCCCGAGCAGCACCGCGGGCCGGCGATCGACTCCAGCCGGGAGTGCGAGGTGCCTGATCATCGTCAGACCGTCGGCCGGGTACTCGACCGTGCGCGTGGTAATCGTCGTCATGTGACTGGACGGTAGTGATCGTCTAGTCCGGTCGGGCCGCTGTCCTGCCGCTGGCAGAGCAGCGCGGGTGTTCCTCTGAAATGCGGCGATGGCTCATGATCCGCCACAAACCCCGTTCCCGCGGCAGCGGTTTCGGATCACCTGCCCTGGCCACGGAGCTGGACGTGGACCTGCCGGTTCTCCGCCGGGGGCATACCCCGCGCCGGACGAGCAGCCATCGGATGCGCCTGCGGTCGCTACAGGGCGCACGCCCTCCCAAAAGTCGCTGGTCACTGGCTCTGGAGTCACAAGCCAGCAGCGGTGAGGATTCGATACATCTGGGTCGGCCGCAGCGCGGAGTTGGCAGCGGCATCGTCGGCTACCTGGGGGTCTGGGTCAGAGAGCAGATGCTCCAGCAACGCGTCCGTGATGTTGGGGTGACGGGCGACCCCGCGGCGCAGGAAGGACTCGGCAGCAGCGGCGAGTTGCTGGAGGTCTGGCACAGGTAGTTCTGGGTCTTGCAGGGCGAGGTAGCGCACGTTCGGGCTTGGTTCGTCAACGAACGTGCGCAACATGTGACGGGGGAAGTTGGGGTGGTCGACGAGTAGCGGTCGGATGTGGAATACGTCGCCATGTGCGCGTACTAGCCCTTCCAGGACCTCCGGTGGTGTGTCTGGCCGGCGGGCGGCAGCATGACGGACCACGAGTTCCGGGTCGTTGTCCAGCCGACGCCATGCCTCTTCAGGTAGGTCGTGACAGGAGGCCAGTACGCGCCGGAATGTTGTGTACCGGCAGTCCAGGTAGGTCATCCGCTCGTTGAGAGGCGCTTCGCGCAGCCAGTCCGGTTCAGCGAAGTTCCAATTCAGAGCCACCTTGGCCTCGATGCTTCCGTCCGCGCGTTCGGCTTCTACGAGCGCGTACAGTCGGTCCCGGGTTTCGGCGTCCACATGGCGACTCTGCGCCGCCGCGATCCGCACGAGCGGGTCGTCGATGTCCAGTAGCCGGGCAACCATCTCTGCCGATAGATGAGGGTTCCCGGCGACAGCCTGATGGACCTCCTCTTCCTCGCTCCGCATGAGCTGCGCAAACTGCTCCAGCGTGAGCGGGACGTAGCGCGCCACGTTGACGCGCATGGCAGGGTCGGCAAGGCAACGCTCCCTCCACTCACTCGGGACACCCGGTTGCCTGTGTTCGGTGGCGGCTGCACGGACCTGCGGATCCGGGTCGGCGAGTAGTTCCACTTGCAGCGCGAGAGGCCGGTCGTACCAGGCTCGCGCGACCGCGGCGCGCAGGCTCGGACTCATCGCGCTGACGAGTGCCGCCCGAGGCTGGCCGTAGGCTTCCTCCAGGTCATCGATGCCGATCGGCACCTTACGATCCACCATGCTGCGGACAAAGTCTGCGTACGCGTCACGGATCGCCGGATCGGGATGCTCGGCGATCCTGCGGCGCATCGCCGGGGAGATCCGGTCTCCGTGAAGGCGCACCGCGGTGTTGTCGTCGCCGTGCGTCAGCAGAGCCTCGACAACAGCGTCCTCCAGCCGCCCGCGACGCAGCGATATCCCGTGTCGACCGGCCTTGTGTGTGGCCAGGCGTATCAGGACGTCCTGAGGGGCTGTTGGGTTCCGCCCCAACCCGGAAAGCTGGGGGTGATCGAGGCTTGTCATGCGCTCAACCTAGTCGGGCCGCTGCGTGCCAGCCTTCCATCGGTCCTTAGCCTCGCCGTTTCGGTTGGGGTGATGAGGCGTTGCTCTTCGTCTGCTGTCGGGTGGGCGGGGTGATTTCGTTGCTTGGGCATGGCGGAGTCCCGACGCGGAGTCGGGTTCTCCGAGGTCTTTCGGGTCGTGGGTGGTCAGGGGTTCGCTGATCAGCCGGCGGGACGGGGCAGTGCGGCGAGGCGGTGGAAAGCCGTGGCCAGTTCGTGTTTCCAGGGCCAGGTCGCCGATATCCGCAAGCGCAGACGCCGACCGCCGCGGATGAGGCGGGCGGCGACGTGCAGCAATCGGTAGCGGAGCTTCTTCGGCTCGGCGGTGGCCAATTCCCCGTCCAGCAGCAGGACGCGCATCCAGGCCAGCAGGTCGATCGCCGTGAGGCTGAGTTCGAGCCAGACGGCATTGACACCGAAGTCGCGGGAAGGGAAGCGGCCGAATCCAGTGGTCTTGCCGCACCGGATACGGTCCTCGACAGTGGCATGCCCGCGGTGGCGGACTTCGAGGAACTGGGCGGAACCGCCGTCGGAGTAGGGGGTGTCGGTGAGGAACACCTGATGACGCAGGCCCTCGTCCTTGTCGAACAGGGACAGTTGGGCTCCAGGGTGCGGCCGCTCGCGGCGCACGATGATGCGGGTGCCGGCCGGGTAGCCGTCCAGATCGACCATGCCGGTCAGTTCGGCGACCTCGGCGCCATCACGCAGTGTCCCGTTCTGGTCCAGAGCGGGATGCCAGAGACGGTCGGGCATGGCCCGGACAGCGCGGCGGACCGGTTCGGTGATGGCGTATCCGACCGAGAAGAAGGTACGGATTCCTCGTTTCCGCATGTCACGGAGGTGAGCGAGGAAGGCTTTCGAGGATCCGGCGCTGTCGGTGCGGACCAGGATGTCCGTGCCGTGCCGGTGGGCGTCGGGGATCTGTGCGAGTGCCTGGTCGAACACCACGATGTGATCGGCGGCGGTGTTGGCGCCGGCGTTCCCGGGCCGCAGCCGCCCGGACAGCGCCTCGCCGGTGTTGGCCAGGAAGCACATCAGCGGGTGGAACCCGAAACCGCCCTTGTAGGTGGGCTCGGCCTGCTGTTTCTCGGAGTGGCAGGCCACCAGCGTGGCGTCGAGGTCCAGGACCAGGCCGGGCAGAGTGCGTCCCGCTATGCGGACTGCGGGTATGCCCTCACCGGTCTCGGCGGCCTGCAGCCAGGCGACCTCCCGAGCCGAAGCGCGGGCAGAGCGCACTGAAGCCAGTGCCCGCTCGTCAACGTCGGCGAGCAGCCGCCAGGCCGTCGGTGTCGAGGCGACCGAGCCGAACACTTGGGCCTGGTCCCGCAGTACGGCCAGGTCCGCAATGGCCTCGCCGCCGTCGGCGAGCATCACTGCCAGGTCGGTGGCGATCCGTCCCGGATCATGACCCGTCCCGCGAGGCCGCAGCGGCCTGAGAGCGGCGGAGTACCCGGCGGTCAACCCCGTGACATCGGCAAGATCCGCCAGTAACCGTGCCCCGGCATGACCGACCACCCCCGAACCATCGGCACTGACATAGACCTTGGGACGCAACCCGATACCCTGCACGTAGAAAGTGCCCTCCGCCTGGACCGACAGAACCCCTCAGCAAGGTTCATCGTCCCAGGTCAGGAAGGCACTTTCGCGTTTCCGTCTCGACAGCCGCCAAACCCAAGCGAAACGGCGAGGCTAACTGGCCCCGTCCGGGCGCCGACGGGGCCGTTCGCCCATCCAGGCCCCAGACCGCGATCACCGAAACGCTCGGCCCACGCGGGCACACACACCACCCCTCTGAACTGACTCGCCGTTCAGCAACGTCCAGCCGCGATCCAGCCAGCATGCGGAGAACGACGGATGACGACAGGTGACGGATCGTCAGATCATCCGGCCAAAATCCAGCCACGGGCAGCGAACGGGGCCCACCCGAATCCACGTCGGCCCCGCCCGACCTGGCGTTTTGCTAATTCGCCAGATCTACGGTAATGCATGGCCCATGCATTGAACCGGAATACATGAAGGCAGATCCTGACCTGCGGCGGGGCGTCCATGGCGCTTCTGAACAGGCACTTTGCTGTTGGCAAGCGATGGCATACGCCGGCCGCTTTCGACCGTCCTGCGGACTGTCTGCGGACTGGTGGCGAGCAGTCGGGCCGCCCCGAGCAGAAGGCGATGCCGCCTGAGCTCTCCGGCAGCAAGGAAGCGCTCGCGCGGCCATCCGACTCTGGACGCGTCCCTGTCGGCTCGGCCGGTCCCCCATCGGGGTCCGAACGCCAATCCATTGGATTAAAAGTCTCGGCCAAGGATTGCCGGGTGGTTCCGGACGCTGCCTCGGCGTCCGGAACTGCCTGGTCAGAGTATGTGCGTCGTGATGCGCGGTGCGGCTCGTGACGGCTCATGCCGCACCATCCGCTCACGCATGTAGCCCGCGTCATTGAGGACGAAGGTGCGAGGCCAGGCTGGGGCAGTGGGCGCCTGGCCGGCGCTCTGATAGCCATCGGCCAGGCCGGGGCACTCCGCCTTCGCCGGTAGCGCGGCCATTGCGCGTCTCGGGTTCGAATCCCGAAAGCGGCTCCGTCAAGGGCCAGATCACATAGCCCGTGACCTGGCCTTTTGTGTTGCTCGGGCCTGACACCTACGCATTACGAGGGCCTGCAAGATCGTGACGGGTGGTGCCGGGGCGTACCTCCGCGTCGTGTTTCTCCAGGTCAACAAGCTTTGATGGCTGCCTCAATGCCACCGAGTCCAACTGATGCCATAGGGTCCGCTCACGCGACGCTCACGCACAAAACTGGGATGACCAGGAAATAGTCGGCGGTGCCACTACTGCGCCTGGAGTTGCTCCCAGTTAATCGCCAAGATATCGAGCAGAGACCTGCGGTCCAGAGCCGGATGCAAGCTGTAAAGAACCTGAGCTAGGCGCAGCGCCACCTCTACCGACTCACCCGGCTGGAGCGCAAGCCGCTCCATGACGTCTGCAGCTGTGATGGGCAACAGACGGCCAGTCTCGGCAATGAGCGTCTGCTCCATATGACGGGTGGTCACCTCCTCGATGTCGGCGGTTGCCGGGACCAGAGACAGGGCTTCGGCCCAGCGTTTGCTGTATCGGTCCCGCACCTGGTGCAGGTTGAGGCCGTCACAGCCCAGATCACCAGCCGCTCTCTGCAAAGAGCCCAGATAGTCGACCACAACGTCCGTGCGGCTGAGTCGGTCCTTCCACAGATTGGACAAGGACTTGCTGTCAGGATGCTGCTCGATGGCTCGAGCAACTTCGATTGCCATCATCAGGTAGCGAAGGGCCGACCCAAGCAAGACCTCCAAACACTGTTGCCATTGTCCATCACCTGGAACCCGCGATCCACAGGCATCCCTGAACCAGTCGTAGCAGGTGTCACGGGTCTCTCGGTCGCGAGTAGTTGCGGGATCCAAGTTATGCGCGAAGAACGTGCGAAGCCGTCCGAGTACATGCTTGAATTTCTCAGCCTCGGCAGGGTCTATATTCACCCTCCTGGCCTGAGCCAGGAGGTATTTCATGCTCGTCCTCCATGCCTCGTCCAACCAAGAACTGAGCCAGATAGTCGTGGTGACAAAGCCATGTTGAGGGCTAGACAGGACCGGGCGCGGTGCCGTGACCGTGTCGCCAGCCGGACAGGACGTCAGGGCATCACACAACATCTCCAACTCGGTTTTACGGCCGTCGAGTTCAGCAAGAATAGTGAGCGGTCCATGTGCCGCGACTGTCTGATTGCCGATGCTCATCAGTCCTCCACCGATCCCGCCTCGTCTGACGGCAGGGGGACATCGTTACGGGAGATGATATTGGGGCCTCGCCTGTCACCTGGTTGGCGTGCCGGTTCAAGCAGGGGCCCTCGAAGGTTGAAAGTCACATAGGCATCAGGCAGGGCCAGCCCCTGAGACGGATCAGTGACACCGAAGTCATAAGGCTGGAAGGCTACTTCACGAGCCAACTCCTCAACCCAGCAAAGCCCCTTGCGCTGGTCCAGATCCACACGACGGACCACGGGGTGAAATCTCTGCGGGCTACCCGAAGAGTTACTGGCCACGTACATGGCAACAACACGCCGACGATACGAGTACGACTGCTGTTCAGCCTTGCGGAAGGCAGCGAACGCCGCAGCTACCTGGTCCAGGTGGAATAGCGCGAGGGCGCGCATGAACTCAACGCGCAGCAACGACAGTTCATCTGCAGCTTGGAGCCTGCCGGCCAGATCGAGGCATTCAGTCCAGTCTGCATGAGTGAGCGGCAGGGTGAGTCGCTCCCCCTCCATAAACCGGTGACCGGTCTTGGCTAGCCAGAAAAGGTCCACAAGCAGTCGGAGGCAGCGAGGGTCGTTCACGGCCGCGCTATGCGCCTGCAGGTGCTTTAGTGCAGCCACGATACCGGAGGGCTCAGGCGCGTTCCGAATGAGGCCGCTCACTCGGAGCGCGTACAAATAGGCAGCAAGGGGCTCGTCATGCTTTGCCAACTCCTGCAGCCGCTCGTCAGCGACCCTGTCGTCACGTGCGATACCTGCTATATCCGCGAAGCGCGCATTATACTTTGCTTCTTGTTTCGGGCTGAGGTCGGCAACATCTATAAGCAGCAGCCGCGAAATACATTCGGCGAGCAATCTAGTTGCTTCATTCGACCTTAGGGCTTTCTTATCGAACACATCGATGGTGACCCAGCACAGGACATCCATCGGGTAATATTTATCAGTCGACACCCGCATCGAATCTGCCGTGATTCGGAGAACGCGGCTTACAAGCTCGCTAACCCTATCGAAGGGCAGTGGCGACGGAACAGACCCTTCGGGACCACTACGCAGCAGTTCGTAAATTTTCGCGCCGGCAACACTGGCCTGCTCCACCATCAGATTGGCGCGTACACCAGTGCGTGACGAGGGTGGGAGGGTTGTCAGAGCCTCGTCGACAACACCCTCGGCTCGCTCCAGGATCTGAACCCGTTGCTCTGCATTGGGAAGTCGCTTACGCTGAGCAAATTTGACCCACTCTCGGCAGAGGTTCGTTTCCAACAGCGCCAGTCGCGGATTAAATACGACACTGGCTCCGTTAGCATGTGCGATTGCATCTGCCATGCGGAGGAAATGCCGAGCGTAGCGTTCCTCCTGTTCCCCCTGTGGTCCGATACGATTCAGCAAGTCCACCGCGAATTGAACCTCAGCGCCGCCAAATGACGTGCTGTCAGGACGAATTTCCGAGAGAACCTCCGCAATCGCCTTAATCTCAGACTCATCACTGATCTGCTCTTCGGCGACCAGGATTTGCGCTTCAAGTTCGTTTCGAGCCGACAGCATGTAATTGCCGTCGGCGCCCTCGATCCATCGAATAAGATCGACCTTCCCCAGGAGTTGCGGGAGGTTACGTACACCTTCGCGTCCGACGACACGGAGGGCGAGTTCTAGCGGGATGGACTGTCCATGCCGTGAGGCTACGAGCACAATATTGACTAGACGCTCGTAAGGACCCCGGTAAACCGACGCTTCAGACGTCTCCCCAATTTCACGCAATGCAATTTCTAGATTATCGACAAGGCCAGCCTTGGCCAGAGCTGCTGCCATCGCAGTTGGCGGCTTATAGTCGGGTGACTTACGGACGGCAGAGATCAGGGTCGACTCTGTGTGCCTGAGTTCGAGCACCAGGCCACCACTGACAGGACCCCGACTTTCCGGAAGAAGTCGATAAAGAGCGGACAGGAAGGTACTGTCCTTTTGAATCAGTTTTTTATCTCGGCCGGGAATGGTGATCCCCAGGGATTCAAGATAGAGTGAAAACCTCCGCATCTCGCTGCCGGTCAATGATGCGGGAGCCTCGATGATTTGCCGGGTCTTTTTAAGGTCACTAGTCCGATAGCAGCTGCCAACCAGTACGGCCCTGCGCCCTCGGGAGTCTAGGTACTTAGCCAATTTGAAGTATTCATCAGGGTCGACCATTCCATCCCAGACCAGCAGGGTTCCCGGGATAGAGACCTTCTCGACCCATTCGCAGAAAGAGTCGATCGCTTCAAATGAGGGACGATTTGCCCGTCGCGCGATATGAAGAACTGCATGCTGCCCCTGGCGAGCGATAGAGTGCGCTAGAGAGGCTAGAGCGATTGTCTTTCCACTTCCTGTCTGCCCCCAAAGCAGGAGAGGACGCTCCAAAAGCCCTCTGCTCGACAGCGCTGCCTCAACTCGGTTACGCAGGACCGTCTCAAACTCCCTCTGGAATTGGAGACCACTGCCGATTGCTGACCAGATATTCGATGATTCGGTTGCCCCGAGGAATTCTCTGAACCGAAGGTAGCGCAGCTCTTGTGATTGGGCCGGTGGGGCCGTTAGGAGGTTCACATCGATCGGCTGACCAAACGATGCCACGGCGTTCCAAATGTCCCTGGGGACCGTGTGCAGCTCCCTGCCATGGCGGATCTGGTGGCCGTCGGATTCGAAGCGTTGAAGGTCAGTCAACCGTCCACGGCGTCTTGCCCCCTCGATATAACTCGCGAAGTCTTCAGCGTGCGTGACGAGCGTTCCCTCCTCCACCGCTGCCGCGATGTACTCGTCTTCGAGCTCCGCAGAAGTCGCCGAGAATAGATGCGCCTGCCCGCGGCCCAGGCGGTGCAAAACTCCGTATAGATCTTCGGAACTGAACCAGTCATTGACGCCCCAGGCTTCGATTACCAGTACACCACGCGGAGTGATCAGCTCGTCGGGGAGGCGCTGAGCGAGAGCGCGTGCCTCCGATTTGCGTGCACCAAGTTCAAGACGGTTGGTCGGAGGTTGGTTCTCGGGGGGCTGGTCGGCACCTCCAAAGAGCAGTACGGCTTGGACCTGACGAGTACTCCTGGGGGCAGAGGGCCGATAGGAGGACGAGGCAACGGGTTGAACCTGGCGCCATTCGCTTCGCAGGGCGCGCAGAAACAGTGAGTCAACCGCTGTACTGAACACCCCGTTCCACGGCAGACTGACAACTACGCGGAGCCATGCTGGTGCATCGAGTTCGGCGGCAGACTTGGAGAGGGCAGCAATGGCGGCCTCTCTCCGTTCACGGGGGATGCGCAGCAGAAGCTGATACGAGTCGATGGGATCGGCGGTCACGCCCCCGGCTCGCGAGACGGGCCCGACCAGTGGGTCCTCGCCGCTCTCCAAGCGTAGGTACTTCTGTCCGAGGAGAAGAAAGCCTGGCCCCTGCTCGAGGCGGTTAATCAGATCCTCGTAGTGGGCGGTCATGTCTCTCCTCACGAGTGATACGAAGCCTAGCCAGCATAAGGATATTTGGATGGACTCGGTTGCGATTCGACAGATCCGCAAGTTGCCAGGATGGTCGGCAGTCGATGCCTCCGACTGCGGTAGGACTTCGGCCAGAGGTTCCAAGCCGACGACGACACCAATGCTCCTCTCAGAGTTGGCGTCTACGTCCAGCCGTCCAACGACACCTGAGGTCCGTCGGCAAGGTAGCGGTGGAGGGCGCTGGCTGTGGTGTCCACGAAGTTCTCGGGAATGGCGTCGGCATCGGCCCACCGGACCTGGGCGTGCTTGCGAGGTTCCCGGTTTTCGGGTTCGCCAGTCCACTCATGCGCGGCAAAGACGACGGTGAGGAAGCCGTTGGGGGCTTCGACGCCCCAGGCGCCGTGGATGATGTGGGCGACCCTCAGGGACTCCGGCTTCACGGTCAGACCGGTCTCCTCGTATAGCTCGCGTACCGCGGTTTCGGTGATGGGTTCGCCGGGTTCGCTCTTGCCGACGGGGAGGTCCCACATGCCCTGGGCGAACTTGGCGTCCTGGCTGCGCTGGAGGAGGACGACGCGGTTGGTGGCCTGGTCGTGGACGATGACGGCTGCGACCAGCAGGGTCATGGATTCGAGCGCGGGTTTGAGGGCCTTGGGCTGATAGTCGGTTGTCCGCTGAGCCACGGTTGTGTCCCTTCGTCGGCCGGTTGGTGGGCAGCTTAGGCCAGTGTTTCGCGTGCGCGGCGGGCGAGTTCGGCGGCTCCGGGCACTTTGCGGCGCTGGTAGACGGAGAGGGTGGAGCGGAGCCATGTGATCGCCTTGCGGGTGCGGTCGGAGGTCATGCCCTCCATGAGGGTCAGGGCCTGGGACCAGGCAGCGACGGCCTCGCCCCAACGGCAAGTGGCGCGCCCGATACCGGGACCTCGACGGCAAGGAGCACGCCCGCCACTTCGACCGCAAGATCGACGCCCAGCGCTGGCTCGACGAGGTCACGGCCAGCATGGTCACCGGCCAGTACGTGGACCCGCGATCGGCCAAGAAGCCCTTCAAGGACTACGCGGAGGAATGGCGGGCTCGCCAGCCGCACCGCCCCTCAACGGCCAAAGCCGTTGCCCAGCATCTGCGTTGCTACGTGTATCCGACATGGGAGAAGCGGGCGCTGGGCGCGATCAAGCCGGGCGACGTCCAGGGCTGGGTGACCGGGCTGACGACGACCCACGGCCTGGCGGCCAGCACCGCGCGAACCGTGTTCAACACGGTCAACGCGGTTTTCCGCGCGGCGGTCCGGGACCGCATGGTCCCCGAAAACCCCTGCTCGGACGCGAAGTTGTCACCGGTGCCACGCAAGCGCGTCGTGCCGCTGTCGGTCGACTATGTCCGCGAGTTGGCAGCGGCGATCTCTCCTCGCTACCGGGGCCTCGTCCTGCTGGGCGCCGCTACCGGCCTCCGCCCTGGCGAGCTCTTCGGCCTTCAACTCCGGCACGTCGACCTGCTGCACGCGGCGGTCACCGTGGAGCAGCAGATCCAGCAGGCGGCCAAGCACGGCGTCTACGTCGGGCCACCGAAAACCGCACGGTCGTATCGCACCGTGCCCCTGCCGAAGATGGCCGTCCGGGCTCTCAAGACGCATCTACAGGGCTTTCCCGTCAGCGAGCCCGGGGGCTGGCTGTTCACCGCTCCTGAGGGCGGCCCGGTTGTCTACGCCCACTTCATGGACGGTGCATGGCGGCCCGCCTGCCAGAAGGCCGGCATACCGAAGGGCACTGGTCCCCATGCCCTCCGGCACCACTACGCCAGTCTGCTGATCAAGAACGGCGAGTCGGTGCAGACCATCTCCGAGCAGCTCGGTCATACCAATGCCGCGATGACGCTGAACATCTACACCCACCTCTGGCCCGACTCCGAGGAGCGGACCCGCGCCGCCGTGGACCGCGCCTACGGAGCCGACAACGACGCGGACCAGGGTGATATCCCGACCGCCGAAGCAGCGCAACGACGCCGGTCGCGTTGGCCGGAGTTGGCAGTCCTGCGGACTCCCTGCGGATCGCTAGGCCGCCCAACCCACTCCGCCGCAGGTCAGACGGCCTTCTGGTGATCGCTTAGACGTTGAACCGGAACTCCACCACGTTCCGCCCTGCATCACGTAGCGCTACCCGATCTTCCATCCATGCCTCGCCCTTGACGCAGTCCTCGGCCGCCGACCTGGCCGCCACCAAGCCCTTGGCCGCCAAAGGACGGCAAACCTGTCGTGCGATATCTCTATAGGGGACATGCAAGCACAAACCGGTTCTCAGGCACCGGTGCCCAACTACACATACCCCCAGTCCCCATCCGAGCAGCACCCGGGTCCGGGCACCCCGGGGCAGGCCCGGGTGGCCCTCCCCGAGGAGCCACCCGAGGTGACCGAGTCCGTCGCTGCCACCCTCCTGCAGCTCCTTCGCATCCTGATCGCGGATTCGAGCCAGCAGCACCCCGAGCCCGGCAACGACTGACCGAGAGACGCGGGCGACCGCTGGCTCTTCTCCCCCATTCGAGGTACGACAGAACGCCACACAACACCCGCAGCGCGCACCACCCCGCGCGCCCGCACTGGGAGTCTCAGCGCACGTGATCCGTTTCGCCTTCGCCGGCCGCTGCTCCACCGAGGACCTCCAAGACCCCGAGGCCTCCAGAAACTGGCAGCTCACCCGCGCCCGAGCCCTGATCGAACCCGCCGGGGGCCAGATCGTCACCGAGTACTTCGACATCGGCCACAGCCGCTCCCTGCCCTGGCAGCGCCGCCCCCGCGCCAACGAACTCCTCCAAGCCCTCCGCAACCCCAACCGCGGATTCGACGCCGTCGTGATCGGCGAGCCACAGCGCACCTTCTACGGCAACCAGTTCGGCAACACCTTCCCCGTCTTCGTCCACTTCCGCATCCCCCTGTGGGTCCCGGAGATCGGCGGCCCCATCGACCCCGACAACGAGGCCCACGACCTCGTCATGTCCGTCTTCGGCGGCATGAGCAAGGGCGAACGCAACCGCATCAAGATCCGGGTCCGGACCGCCATGAGCTCCCAGGCCCAGCTCCAAGGCCGCTACCTCGGCGGACGCCCCCCGTACGGGTACCTGATCGGCGACGCGGGGCCGCACCCGAACCCGGCCAAAGCCGCGGCAGGACAGCGGATCCACCGCCTGGAACCCGACCCCACCGCAGCCCCCACCGTGGCCCGGATCTTCCAGATGTACATCGACGGCATGAGCGACAAAGCCATCGCCGCCCAGCTCACCCGAGAAGGCATCCCCTGCCCCTCCGCCCATGACGCGCCCCGCAACCCCCACCGCAAGAAGACCGCATGGCAGGCCGGAGCCGTCAGAGCGATCCTCACCAACCCCCGCTACACCGGCTACGAGATCTGGAACAAACAGCGCAAGGAGGAGCACCTCTACGACATCGACGACGTCACCCTCGGCCACCGCACCCGCATGACACACAACCCGGCCGAACAGTGGGTCTGGTCCAATGACACCGCTCACGAAGCCATCGTCACCACCCAGCTCTTCGACACCGTCAAGAAGATCCGCCAGCAGCGCGCCCGCATGCCACAGCGCCTCGAACGCCCCGGCCGACAACAGCAGGGGCAACGAGCGTACGCACTGCGCGGACGCGTGCGATGTGCAACGTGCGGACGCAAGATGCAGCCCGCGACAATCCGCACCACCGTCTACTACCGCTGCGAGTTCAAGGAACAGGAGCAGTCCCTCCACCCCGGCCTGGATCACCCCCGGACCGTCTACCTCCGGGAGGACGTGGTGTGCCGGGCTCTGGACCTGTGGATCGCGAAAGCCTTCGCCCCCGACCGGCTCACCGCCACCCTCACCGCACTCGCCCAAGCCAGCGCGGCAGCGCACGCTGCCGAGGCGCTCACGCCGGAGTAGGCTCAGGCCCGCAAGACGGTGAAAGAGTGCGAGCGGCGTCTCGCCCGCTACCAGGCCGCCCTCGAAGCCGGCGCCGACCCCGCCGTCGTCACTCAATGGATCAACGAGGCGCAGGCGGACAAGGAGGCAGCACGCAAGAAGCTCGACACGCCACCTGCCGCCACTCGAAAGAAGGAAACCCCCCTCAGCGCCGACCAGATCCGGGAGATCACTGAGAGACTCGGAGACATCGCACAACGCGTGCAGACCGTCGACGCAGAGAAGAAGAACCCACTCTACGAAGCCCTCGGGATCACGATCAGTTACGAACACGCAGGTAGGGCCGCGACCGTTAGGTCGAGACCCTCACGCGTATCGCTATAGCGAGTGTCCGAGGGGCGAGTTGACCGCTGACGATACGTTTGTGGTAGCGCAAGCGGGGCTGCGCTTTGGGAGCCAATCGTGAACCTCGCCCGACATTCTGTGTCAGAGTCACGGCTGCGCCACCAGCACGACACTGCTCACCTCGTGTACACCCTTGGGGGGTTACCCATGCGGCAGACCGTCGACGCCAGATTCGCCTGGGTAACGGCTGGGAGATCGCGCCCGGCATGCACGCCGGGTTTTCCAACGGCTCGCACTTCTTGTAACGGTTCAGGTACCGCCCCTCAGCCCGCTGCTGCTGCACCGCCTGGATGAAAGGTCATTTCACAACGGGCGAGGGTACCGCGCGTAGCGCGGCACACTCTTGGCTCGGGCGGGTCAGAGTTGCCCGCTATCTCAATACGAGTTACTTCTGACTTTTGTTATTTGCTCCTGTGGCAGCCAAGTTGGGCGTCGATCTGGGCGGCGGTTCTGGCACCGCTGCGAGTCCAGTACTGCCCGGGCTTCAGCTTCGCCGCGGACACCGTGCGCGGTGTGAAGACCCCGTCCAGCCCTCCACCGGACGGGTCCAGGTACCCCAACACCAGATCGCGGGGTATCGCGGACTGGGCCGGTTGTGGGGCATGACGCTCAAATCCATCGCCGGACCAGAGCGTTACAGCCCCGTTCCTGGCCGACGGTGTCGTGGGGTTGGAGGCCCACCACAGCACGTGCGGGTGCGCGGTCTTGTCGTCGTGGAAGTCCGTGACCTCCACACGACGGATCACGTCGGTGGGGCAGACGGGAAACTTGACGACGATCGCCTTTCCTTCGACGCGGGCGCCGAGCGCCGGGGGTACCGGGTCGGACATGCTGTAGACGCCGTACACCCAGGTACCGACTGCAGCAAGGATCGCCAGGACGACCACAGACCCCACCAGCACGAAGGGCCACAGAGGTCGTTCCCGGGACTGGGTCAATGGATGCACTGGAGGTAGTTCCCGTCCCTGTAATTGGCGCGGCGCTCCCACTTGTTGTGGCACGAGTTGACTCCCGCTCTGAGGTACATGTAGCCGAAGGTCATCCGCAAGGACGTCGACGGGGCGGTGACCACCTTCACGTACACAACGACTGGGAGGCTCCTTCCGACCCTCAGGGGCTGACCTGGAACTACGACTACGACGCCCCGTACCAGGCGGAGCGCCTCGTTGTGCTCGTACTGCGAGGCGAGCGCCACCTACGCCACGCCCTTCGCCAGTTCGAGATACACCACAACGCCCACCGGCCCCATCAAGCGATGAACCAGGCCGCACCACTTCGCGCGGTCCCCGAACCAATCACCGATCCCGGCCGCATCTCCCGTCTGGACATACATCGCCGAGACCAGCTCGCCGGAGTGATCCACGAGTACCGGCACGCCGCCTGACCTGGGCGGACGAAATATTCGGCAGCCGCAATGATGTCCCTTACCCCATAGCGTGACAAGGGCAACGTGACGGATGACACTATTGACCGCCACCCAAGATCCACACATGATTCCCACAGCTTTCGGTAAGGAAAAGTTAAGAGAATGGTGGGGGGCGTTCGTGCGAGAACGGTGGCGAGGCTGGCGTCACGCGATACGAGTGGGGACCGTAGTCATCACTCTCCTGGGAGGCACGGTTCCGGTACTCGGAGCCGAGGCGGCTCCGTCACTCGCTGGTGAAGGTAGCTTCTCGGCAGCGACTGACAGGACCGCCGAGTCGCAGGCGAGTGCGCTCGCGGCGAAGACCGGCGAGCGGGTCGCGGTGGATGTGAGGACCACTGAGTCGTCCCAGGTGTTCGCCAATCCGGACGGAACGTTCACTCAGGAGATGAACGCGGCTCCGGTGCGTGCCCGCAAGGACGACGGCAGTTGGGCCTCCATCGACACCACCCTCGTGCGTGACGCTGACGGTTCTATCAGGGCGAGGAACACGACGGCCGAACTTACCTTCTCGGGCGGCGGCAGCGGTGCCGGGCTGGTCACTCTGGGGGACGAGGGGCATGAGTTGCGGTTCGGCTGGCTCACCGCGATTCCCGAGCCCCGGATTGACGGCAGCACTGTCACCTATGCCGGGGTTCTCCCGGACGTCGACCTGAAACTGACGGCTCTTAACTCCGGTTACACGTCGGTGCTCGTGGTGAAGACCGCGGAGGCGGCGAAGAATCCGGCACTGGCCACGATCAGCATGTCCGTCTCCGCCAGCGGTCTGGATATCGCGCCGACGGCCGACGGGGGTTTCGTCGCGCGCGACGGTGACGGCTCGCCGGTCTTCGAGAGTCCGGCGGGGCGGATGTGGGACTCGGCCGGTGACACCGCGGACTTCGCTGCGGCCGGCGTCACGACCCAACTCGCCCGCGCTGCCGCTGTGACGGAGCCGAAGGCGACGGAGACGACTCCGCTACCGGAGGCCGGTGGCGAGCCGGCGCCTTCGGAGGGCCCCGGCAGCGGTGACGCGAAGGCTGAGCTGCCGTTGAAGGTCACCGGGACGACCCTGGAGATCACGCCGGATCCGGTGCTGCTGCATGGTGAGGACACTGTCTTCCCGCTGTACATCGATCCTCCGACCAAGGGCGTCGTGCTGGGTGACTGGACGGCGTTGGCCTCCAACGGCACGAAGTACTGGAAGTTCGACGGGGACAAAGGTGTGGGGCGCTGCTCCAACTACGCCGGCTACCTCTGCTCGAACACCCCGTACACCCAGCGCATGTACTTCGAGTACCCGTTGTCGTCGATCCACGGCAAGAAGGTCCTGGACGCGATGCTGGAGGTGTACCAGGTCTGGACGTTCACCTGTGATCCGCACTGGTACGACCTGAGCCATGTCACCAAGGGCATCTCCTCCAGCACCACGTGGTCGAGCCGACCCACCGCGGATGACCTGATGGGCGACCGGAACGTGGCCTACGGGCGGGGCTCGCTGTGCAGCCCGTCGCAGCCGGCGAACTGGGTGCGCTTCAGCGACCACGTGGGCGTGGAGACGAACGAGAACCTGACTCCCACCCTCGCCTCGGCCGCCGCGGACAAGGATCCGCAGATCACGTTCTCGCTGACCGCGCACGACGAGTCCGACGCGGGAGCCTGGGCGCGGTTCCGCAACGACGCGAAGCTGTCGGTGACCTACGTGTCCTACCCGGACAAGCCGACCTCGTACGGCGTGCAGCAGGGCAACATCGGGCAGGTCTGCAACGCCTCCGCCTCTGCCTTCGTCACCAGCGCCACCAAGCCGAAGATGCTGGCCACGGTGCAGTCCGCGGACGGCTCCAACGCGCAGTTGCGCGCCCTGTTCGAGGTGTGGAAGGCCGACGGCTCCTCCCGCGCCTGGTACGCGGCTTCGCCGGACGCCGCCTGGGTGGCCGACAACGCGGCGCGCGACGCGACCACCAGTGCGCTGACGCCGCAGGCGGACTACCGGATGCGGGTCAAGACGCAGGCCTACTACAAGACGGACCGGGGTGACACGGGCGTCCTGGACTCGGACTGGTCATCCTGGTGCTACTTCCGGGTCGACACCGACTCGCCGCCGCCTCCGGTGGTGACAAGCACCGACTACAAGCCGGCCGAGACCGACCCTGCCGCGGGCGGCGTGGGCACGCCCGGCAAGTTCACTTTCACCCCCGGGGACAGTGACCCGGTCGCGGCCGGGGTCCAGTCGGACGTCGTCAGCTATCAGTGGAAGCTGAACAGCGGCAAACTCTCCGATCCGATCCCCGTGCCCAAGGGCGGCTCCACCACCCAGTCCATCCCGCCGAACCAGGCCGGTGAGAACACCCTCCAGGTCTTCGCCTACGACGCGGCGAAACACAGCTCCCAGACCGGCTACTACAGCTTCCTGGTGAAGGGCGCCGAGAAGCCTGCCGGGATCTGGCACCTGGACAACGCCCTCACCGATTCCACGGAAGCCACTCAGCATCCGCTGACCGGTTCGGGTAGCACGTGGGACACCCTGGCGCGCAGCGGTTCCGGAGCGGGGAAGTTCAACGGCACGAGCGCCTACCTGGCCACCTCCGGCGCGGTGCTGGACACCACCAAGTCCTTCACCGTCTCGGCCTGGGCGCGCCTGACGAAGAAGGACGTCAACTACACCGTCCTGTCGCAGGCCGGCACGAACGCCTCCGGCTTCCAGCTGTACTACTCGACCGCCTACAACGCCTGGATCTTCAACCGCCACCAGACGGACGTCGTCGAACCGGCGATCACCCGCTCGATCGGCACCAGGCCGCCGGTCCTCAACGCCTGGACGCACCTGACGGGCGTCTACGACGCGGCGGCGAACACCATCCAGCTCTACGTCAACGGCGTCCCGCAGACCACGCCGGTGCCGTTCCCGGTCACCCCGTGGAAGGCGTCCGGCAACCTCCAGGTCGGACGGCTGTGGCACGCCGCAACCGGCAAGGAGTACTTCTCCGGGACCATCGACGAGGTCAAGGTCTGGTCCCGCGCACTCGCGGACACCGAGGTCGCCCACGAGGCCTGGCTGGAGGACGAGGACCTGAGCGACGGCACCGCCGGCGACCCGGTTCCCGCCCTTGTCGCCAAGTGGGATGCCACGGACCTGGCGAACGCGACCGGCACCACGGTCAAGGACACCAGCGGCTTCGGCCGCAACCTCACCCTCAACGGTGCCGCGCTCACCCAGATCACCACGGGCGACCCGGACATCGGTGAAGAGGTCACCACCACCCAGACGATGAGCCTGAACGGCACCAGCGCGTACGCTGGCGCGACCGGTCCGGTCGTCGACGATTCCGGTTCGTTCACCGCGACCGCCTGGGTCACGCTCGATCCCGCGAAGTTCACCGACACCAGCAAGTCGTACGCGGTGCAGGTGTTCGGCCAGTCGGGGACGAGCCAGTCCTCCTGGGGCGTCTGGTACGAGCAGCCCGTCGGCAGCTCCGACGGCCGGTGGACGTTCGGCCGTCCCGACAAGGACGGCACCGGGGCGGACTGGACGACGAGCGGTTCCACCGCGGTCAAAAGGACCCAGCTGGGCGTCCCCGTCATGCTGACAGTCGTCTACGACGCTCAGGCGGCGGCAAACCCCAACGACACCTCCCAGCTCGGCGGGCTCAAGCTCTACGTCGACAGCGCGCTGATGGGCGACGAGGACGGCATCGCGTTCTCGGCCCCCTGGCAGGGCTTCGGAGCGTTCGAGATCGGCCGGGCGAAGATCGACGGCGCCGCCGCGCGCTACTTCCCCGGAACGATCGACAGCGTCCGCGTCTGGGCCGGCGCCACCTCCACCGACACCATCGCCAACCGGCGCAACACCGAACAGCGGTAACGACCAGGGGTCAAGGGCGGGTCTCCGCGGCCGCCCTTGACCCACCATGCGCTGATCTGCTCACGCCCCTGCGCACTTTCACCGACGCGCCGTCGAGACCCGGCGTCCTCGGGTGACCAGTTGTCCCCCGAGCGACTCTGCCTCTACCCAGGAAACGGGGAAATCATTGTCCTCATCACCCTTCCGCCCACCCTTGCCAGGAGCTGTCGTACGCCGCTGGCTCGGCCGTGGCGCGTTGGTTCTTTCCCTCGCCGTCCTGCCACAGGTCGCCGTCCCCTCGGGCTACGACTTCGCTGCACAGGCCCAGCCTTCGACGGCCCGCAAGCCGTTGGAGGACCAGCCCGAGGCGAAGACCGACAAGGTGGGCGTGCTCAGACCCGGCGTGTCCAAGGCACCGAAGGACAAGGCCGCCCCCGCCTCCCGCAAGACGCGTGAACGGCTGAAGAAGGCCGCGTGGCCGAAGGGCGGAAGAGCCACCGCCGACGTCCCGGCGACGAGCAGGACCTCGGTCGCCGTCGGTGGACTCGACGTAAAGCTGGCCCAGGCGCCCGTTGCGAAGACAGGGACGAAGACCAGATCCGGTGTGAAGGCCACCGGCCCGGCCGAGAAAGTGGCGCTCCGCGTACACCCCCCATCAGCGGCGAAGAAGGCCGGTGTCAACGGCGTCCTGCTCACCGTCGACCCGGCGGGCGCCAGGTCCGGAAAGTCCGCCGGTGACACCGACAGGCTCCGCGTCTCCCTGGACTACTCCTCCTTCTCCGACGTGTACGGAGGCAACTTCGGCCCCCGCCTGCACCTGGTGACGCTCCCGGCGTGTGCGCTGACCACCCCGGCGAAGAAGGCCTGCCGCACCCAGACTCCGGTCAAGGGCGCGGACAACAACGCACAGGCCCAGACTCTGACGGGTACCGTCTCCGCCAGCACTTTGAAGGCCGGCACCCCGACGCTGCTCGCGGCGGCGGCCGACAGCTCGGGCGGCGGAGGCGACTACGGCGCCACCTCCCTGTCTCCGAGCGCGACCTGGGAAGCCGGCGGTAGCACGGGGGACTTCACGTGGAACTACCCGTTGCGGGTTCCCCCGGCCACGGCCGGACCGTCCCCGAACCTGTCCATCTCCTACAACTCCGGTTCGGTGGACGGTCGTACGGCCGGTGAGAACAACCAGACCTCGGTGATCGGCGAGGGCTTCTCCCTCACCGAGTCCTACATCGAGCGCAAGTACGCCTCGTGCAAGGAAGATGGCCAGACCGGCAAGGGCGACCAGTGCTGGAAGTACGCCAACGCCACCCTCGTCCTCAACGGCAAGGCCGTCGAACTCGTCAACACCTGTGCCGACAAGGCGGCCTGTGACACCGCCGCCCTCTCCCAGGCATCTGGCGGCAGTTGGAAGGCGAAGAACGAGGACGGCACCCGCGTCGAGCACCTGACCGGGGCCACCGGCAACGGCGACGACAACACCGAGTACTGGAAGGTCACGGACGCGTCCGGCATCCAGTACTTCTTCGGCAAGCACCGGCTGCCCGGGTGGAGCGACAAGGGAACCACCGACACGGCTGACGACGACCCGGTCACCAACTCCGTGTGGACCGTCCCGGTCTTCGGCAACAACGCGGGCGAGCCGTGCTACAAGTCCACCGGTTTCGCCGACTCCTCCTGCGACCAGGCCTGGCGGTGGAACCTCGATTACGTCGTCGACCCGCACGGCAACGCGTCCTCGTACTGGTACACCAAGGAGACGAACTACTACTCCAAGAACGCCGACACCACGGTCAACGGCACCGGCTACACCCGCGGCGGCTACCTCAACCGCATCGACTACGGCCTGCGCAGCGACCTGGTCTACAGCAAGCCCGCGGCCCAGCAGGTCCGCTTCACCTACGCCGAGCGCTGCCTGACCTCGTGCTCCAGCCTGACCAAGGACACCAAGGCCAACTGGCCCGACGTGCCCTTCGACATGATCTGCGCCGCGAGCACCAAGTGCACCACCCAGATTGGCCCGGCCTTCTTCACCCGCAAGCGTCTCACCGATGTCACCACCTCGGTATGGACGGGCAGCGGCACCGCTCAGCGGGACGTGGACGCCTGGCATCTGGACCAGGACTTCCCCGACACCGGTGACGCCTCTTCGGCGAGCCTGTGGCTGAAGTCCATTCAGAACACCGGCAAGGCCAACACCATCGCGGCCGCCATGCCGCCGGTCGTCTTCGGCGGCATGCAGCTGTCCAACCACGTCGAGGGCAGCGGCCCGGACACCTTGCGCTACATCAAGTGGCGTGTGCGCACCATCAAGTCAGAAACCGGCTCGACCATCACTGTCAACTACTCCGACCCGGACTGCATCTGGGGCAGCAGCATGCCGGCGGACATCGACAAGAACACCCGCCGCTGCTACCCGGTCAAGTGGTCCCAGTCCGGGGCGACCCCGGTCACCGACTGGTTCCACAAGTACGTCGTCACGTCCACCTTCCAGGACGACCCCTACGGCCACGGCGACACCGGCGAGAAGTACTACGACTACCAGGGCGGCGCCGGCTGGGGCTACGCCGACGACGAGGGCCTGACCAAGGCCTCCAACCGCACCTGGTCGCAGTGGCGCGGCTACGGCAAGGTCGTCGAGACCTCCGGCGACTCCGAGGGCCCGCGGTCCAAGAAGTCCACGCTCTACATGCGCGGTCTGAACGGTGAGAAGGAACTCGACGGCACCGCCCGTGTGGAGAAGGTCACCGACTCCACCGGCACCGCGATCGACGACTCCCGCCAGCTGTCCGGCTTCGTCCGCGAGACCATCGTCTACAACGGCACCGACGAACTCAGCGGCACGATCAACACCCCCTGGTCCCGCAAGACCGGCAGCCACACCTACAGCTGGGGCACCACCGACTCCTGGATCGTCCAGGCGAGCGAGACCGCCACCCGCACCAAGACCTCCACCGGTACCCGTACGGTCACCCAGAAGACCACATACGACCCCACGTACGGCATGCCGATCACCGTCGAGGACAGCGGCGACGCAGGCAAGAGCGGCGACGAGACGTGTGTGAAGACCAGCTACGCCCGCAACACCACAGCCTGGCTGGTGAACACGGTCTCGCGCACCGAGACCTACTCGGTACCCTGCGCGACCACCCCGACCGTCCCCGACGACGTCATCTCCGACGTCACCACGGCATATGACGGTCAGGTCGTCGGGACGGCGCCCACCAAGGGCGAGATCACCGCCTCCTACCGGGTCGCCAGCTACGACCCGGTGACCAAGGCACCCGTCTACCAGCAGGTCTCCGCCTCCACCTATGACAAGCTGGGCCGCCCGCTCACCGCGACCAACGCCCTCAACCAGACGGTCACGACCGCCTACGTCCCCGACGACACCGGCTACGGTCCACTGACGTCCAAGACCACCACATCTCCGTCCCCCAAGCTCTTCACCTCCACCACCGAGGTTGATCCCGCCTGGGGCGCGGCCACCAAGACCACCGATCCCAACGGCAACGTCACCGAGTGGGCCTTCGATGCCCTCGGCCGTCTCAAGTCGGTCTGGAAGCCGGACCGTTCGCGCACGCTCGGCGACGCCGAGAGCATCGTCTACGCGTACAGCATCAACAACGACAAGGAGACCTGGGTCCGCACCGACGCCCTCAAGGCCGACGGCAAGACCTACAACAGCTCGTACGAGATCTTCGACGGCCTGCTGCGCTCCCGCCAGAAGCAGGTCCCCGCGCCGGACGGCGGCCGGGTGATCTCCGAGACCCTCTACGACGACCGCGGCCTGGCCTACATCTCCAACGCCCAGGTCCACGACAACAACGCCCCATCGGGCACCCTGGCCAACACCTTCCCCGGCTCCGTCCCCGCCTCCACCGAGACGGTCTACGACGCCGCCGGCCGCGCCACCGAATCGATCTTCCGGGTCTACGACCAGGAGAAGTGGCGCACCAAGACCGACGACCAGGGAGACCGCACCGCCGTCACCGCCGCCGCAGGGGGCACCGGCACTCTGACGATCACCGACGCCCGCGGCCGGGTCACCGAACGCCGCGAGTACGGCGGCCCCGCCCCCACGGGCAGCGACTACACGCGCACGCTGTACGAGTACACGCCCGGCGGGCAGCTCAAGAAGCTGACGGGCCCGGACGGGGCGGTCTGGACGTACGGCTACGACCTGCGCGGCCGCAAGACCACCTCGACCGACCCGGACAAGGGCAAGATCGACACCACCTACAACGACGCCGACCAGCCGCTGACGGTCGCATCCACCCTCAAGGGCGTCTCCCGGACCCTGATCACCGACCACGACGAACTCGGCCGCAAGACCGGCACCTGGGACGGCACGAAGGACAACGCCCACCAGCTGACCAAGTTCACCTACGACACCCTGGCCAAGGGACAGCCGACCGCCGCGATCCGCTACGTCGGCGGCACCACCGGCAAGATCTACTCCCAGGTCGCCACCGGCTACGACGCCCTCGGCCGCCCCAAGGGCACCAAGACCGTCATCGCCGCCACCGACCCCCTGGTCGTCGCCGGCGCGCCGCAGACCTTCACCACCTCCACCACCTACAACATCGACGGCACCGTCCAGTCCACCTCGATGCCCGCAGTGGCCGGCCTGGCCGCCGAGACCGTCACCAACAGCTACAACGGCCTCGGCATGCTCACCGGCACCGACGGCATGACGGACTACGTCCAGAACATCGGCTACTCCCCATACGGCGAGATCGAGGAGACCCGCCTGGGCACCTCCACAGGTGCCAAGCAGCTCCAGATCCTCAACCAGTACGAGGACGGCACCCGCCGCCTGGCCAACACCCACACGGTCGACCAGACCAACACCGGCTACACCAGCGACGTCGACTACGTCTACGACGCCACCGGCAACATCAAATCGATCACGGACAAGACAGGCGGCAAGGACGCCCAGTGCTTCGCCTACGACGGCTACCGCCGTCTCACCGAAGCGTGGACCCCGTCGTCCAACGACTGCGCCACCGCCCGTTCGGCGTCCGCGCTCGGCGGCCCGGCCCCGTACTGGACCAGCTGGACCTACAAGCCCGGCGGCCTGCGCGACACCCAGATCGAGCACAAGGCCGCCGGTAACACCACGACCGCCTACGGTTATCCGACGGTCAAGGCCGACGGCACCGGCCAGCCCCACACGATGACCTCCGTCACGGTGGGCACCGCCGCAGCGAAGTCGTACGAGTACGACGAGCAGGGCAACACCACCAAGCGGTATGGCACCACGGGCACGGCGCAAAGTCTCGATTGGGACATCGAAGGAGAGCTCACCCGCCTCACCGAAGGCACCAGGACCACCGACTACCTGTACGACGCCAACGGTGAGCTCCTGATCCGTCGCGGCGCGGCGAAGACTGTGCTCTACCTGGCCGGTCAGGAACTCCACTACGACACGGTCGCGAAGAAGTTCACGGCTCAGCGCTACTACCCGGCAGGCGACGCTACGGCGGTCCGTACCGAGTCCGGCCTGTCCTGGATGGTCGACGACCACCACGGCACCGCCTCGATGACGGTCGACGCCGTGACGCAGGCCGTCACCCGCCGCTACACCAAACCGTTCGGCGAGGCACGCGGCACGACACCCTCCGCCTGGCCGGACGACAAGGGCTTCCTCGGCAAGCCCGCCGACGGTGACACAGGCCTGACCCACGTCGGCGCCCGCGAGTACGACCCGGCCACCGGACGTTTCCTGTCGGTCGACCCGGTCCTGGCCCCGGACGACCACGAGTCGCTGAACGGATACGCCTACGCCAACAACACCCCCGTAACCAAGTCCGACCCGACGGGTCTGCGGCCCATCACGGCCTGCGACCGTGGGTGCAGTGACGGCAAGGGCGGCAGCTACCACGACTACATGACCATGGGTCCGAACGGGACCTGGGTCTACCAGACCACGAAGCAATACACCCAGACCTTCCAGTACCAGAAGGCGGGCGGCGGCACCGGATCCGGCACCATGACGGTCATCGTCCACACGGCCGCGGGCCACAAGTCGGCGCAGATCGTGTTCAGGAAGGGGCCCGACCCGAAGCCCCAGGAGAAGGAAGGATGGACATGCAAATCCTGCTGGGCCATGGGAACCAACCCCAACTACGACCCGAAAGCCCACGACCTGCCTGACACAGGGAAACTGGCAACCTGGCAAAAGGTCGTCCTGGGGGTCGTCTCGGCCGTGGCGGTGGCCGTGGTCGCCGCACCGGTGGCCGTCGCGGTGGGCGAGGGATGCCTGGCCACGGCTCCGGTCTGTGCCGCGGAAATCGCCGAGATGGCGACCGGTGGCGCCTCCGGCGGCAGCCTGACCGTGGGCGCCGGAGCCGGAGCCTCGTTCACCTGGGCGGGCAGCAAGGTCCGGTACAGCGAGACCGCGACGGCCATCGGGGACGACGCCAACACGATCCAGAATTTCGTGCGGTCGACCGGAACCAACGGCCACGACGTGATTGTCCACGGCGACGAGGCGGGTAATTTTCGCGTCGACGGCCTCATCACTCACCCTGAGCAGATAGCCCAGCTCGTCCGGGAGAACCCGCACTACAGGGGAGGCCCCATTCAGATCGTTTCCTGCCACGCCGCCTGCGGTTCTGCGGAAGAACTTGCGGAAGCCCTGGGTGTCAAGGTCACCGGCGCGAGCAAGCACCAGGTGGATCTCGACCCCACCACGGGCACCGTGCGTGAGTGGCCGGACGGCCCCCTGGGCGCACCGGTTCCGGTGGGTTCGCGGTGACACATAGGATGCGAGCGGAAGGGACATCTCTATGACGAACATCGCCCCCCTGGGGATATTCGGGAGGATTGCAAGCCAGTCCGCCTTCTCGGAGATCGCCGAGGAACTCCGGCAGCGGACGGGTGAGATTCCCGTCGGGGAGCGGGCACAGATTGCCGGGTATCTGCGCTCCGGTACTCCCGTCATCGCGCTGATGGGATTCTCGGAGGACGTTCTGGGCAACAAGTTCTCCCGGTCCGGCGGCACCGCCATCATGAGCGACGGACGGTTCTTCTGGCGGCTTGATGCGGCTGACTACGTGGAGCACTACGGGATCGGGCTGCCGGAGGAGTTCCTATCCCACGGCGCGGCCCGGCAGTGGGTTCCGCCGGTCCTCACCCGTGAGGAGGTGGCCGCAGTCGACCGCCGTCTGATCGAGCTCAGACAGAACAACCAGGTCTGAGTCGCACCACGGACGCACCACGGCCGCAGCCCCTGCACAGTGGGCTGCGGCCGTTCTCGGTGTCGGTCTCAGAGGGCGAGGCCAGTGAGGACCAGGACTCGCTCGCTCGTTCGTTCAGGACGGCGGTGAATGGGCCGACATCCCGATCACCGTCAAGGAGGTGCGGTAGATATGGATCAACGGGAGTCGGGCCCGACAGGTCTGCAGCGGATTGCCGAAGGGGACGTCAGTCCGCGTGACATCCGGTGGCTCGTCCAGGTCGATGTCGAGTGCGCGGCGCTGGAGGAGCGATGGGGTTCGCCGGAAATCACCAGCGACGACTTCGCGGAGTGGTTCTGCTTCGCCTTCTCACCGGCGGAAGGGGAGGCGTTCCTACTGCTGCGACAGGTGCACCATCCCGTCGAGCCCGGATTCGTACTGAGCGCGACCAAGGGGCTCTACTCCCCCGAGACCGCCGAGAGGATCGTTCAGGCCCTGGACATTCCCGGTGCGAGAATCACTCGTGTGAACGCCGAAGCCACCCGGTGACGCGAGGCGCACGCTGCTGCAAGGAGTTGCATGGCATCTTGGCTCAGGCACCCTCGCTATCGCCCTGACGAGTGACTGGCTGTACCGACGGCTGGACATGGCTGACTGTGTCGAGCATCACCAGAGCCGCCAGCTCTGAACACACCACGGCCGGAGCCCCCACACAGCGGGCTCCGGCCGTGGTGTCCTGCCCGTGGCAGGTCAGAGGGTGAGGCCGGTGAGGATCACGCCTCGCCACCACCTTCTCCAGCCGGGACCTCGTTCCCCAAGGCACCTTCAGCAGCGCGTCCTGTACGCCTGCCCCGGAAAGGCAAAGCGTTCAGGATGTGCCGGCGGCCGGTTCGGCATCCTCACGAGGCGCCGGAGTCGTCGACTACCAGTACCCCGCCCGAGTGCGGGGCGGTGGCCGGGTCGGCCAGCAGCAGCTCCAGGCGGCGGGCATTGACGGCTTCCTGGATCCAGGGACCTGTCCCCGAGGGGTGGACACCTCTGAGCCCGGCCCCGGCAGGGGCCGGGGAGGAGGGATCTCTTATGGTGATGAAGGTCTACTCGCCCGAGTTCAAGGCGGACGCTGTCGCGCTGTACCTGTCGGATCCGAGCCATACCTTCGAGGGCATCGGCAAGGACCTGGGGATCAGCCGGGAGACGCTGCGCAACTGAGCGGGCCCGCCGCGGCCAGAACGGCGCCATGATCAAGAGCACGAAGGACGTCCCGGTGAGCGAGGCCACGAAGGAAGAGCTGGAGGCCGAGATAGCGGCCCTGCGCGCGGAGAACAAGGACCTCCGCAAGCAGAACGTGACGCTGGCCACCGAACGGGACATTCTCCGCAAGGCGACGAAGTTTTTCGCCACCGAGATGAACTGGTGAACCGCTTCAAGTTCATTGAGGACCACCACCGCGCCTGGGGCGTGAAGCGGTTGTGTCACGTGTTGGAGGTCGCCCGCTCCAGCTTCTACAAATGGCGGGCCGGCCGGAAGGCCCGCGCCGCGCGCGAGCGGGCGGACGCCGCGCTCGCCGAGCGGATCAGGGCCGTGCACACCGAGTGGGACGTCACCTACGGCCGGCCCCGGATCACCGCCGAGCTGCGCGACGATGGTGAGCGCGTGAACCACAAGCGCGTCGGACGGGTCATGCGCAAGTACGGCATCGCCGGGCTGCGGCTGCGCAAGCGCCAGTTCACCACCGTCCCCGAACCGTCCGCCACGCCCGTGCCGGACCTGTTCCGGCGCGACTTCACCGCGAGCGCGCCGAACGTCAAGTACGTCGGGTCGGGTAGCCGGAGGGAGTCTCACCCTCCGGCCCCCACAGAACCGTGCGTAACAGTCTCCCGTTACACGGCTCTTGTCACCCTGGTCACATCCAGTAGGTCCGGCACAAGCGCCAGTGCGCGAACATGCCCGGGTATCGCCGGGTGATGTCCTGGAAGCACTGCTTGGACTTCTTGAACCCGGACAGCCGCTTGTACTTCCGGCGGATCCAGCGCACCAGGTAGGCGTTGATACGCTGGAGGAAGGGCTTCAGCACCGAGGGGTAGAACGCCCCGTAGTACTGGATCCAGCCCCGCACGATCGGATTGATGAACCGCGCGAGCTGGGCAAAGGTGTGTCCGGTACGCCGGTGGATGCGCCAGCTGCGCACCTCGGCACCCATTCTCTTCAGGGCCCCGTCGCTGACCGCGGGCAGGAAACACGGGAAGGTGACCCCGTGCTTGCTGCGCGCTTTGCGGGCGCGGAAGGTGAACCCCAAGAACGTGAACGACGTGTGCTCGTGGGAGCGTTCGCGGTTCGCGTCCTTGCAGTAGACGATCCGGGTCTTGGCCGGGTGCAGTCGCAGTCCGACCTCTTCCATCCTGTTCCCGATCGCCTCGACCAGCTGCCTGGCCCGGCGTTCACTGACGCAGTGCACAACTGCGTCGTCCACGTACCTTTCGAACGGGACGCCCGGGAACTCCCGGTCCATCCACGTGTCGAGTAGGGTCGGGGACTGGCGCGGTAGATGAATCTCCGTTTCCAGCCCCCGCCACTTCAAACCGGACATGCGGTTCTCCCGCATCCGGCTTTCCGACATCGTTCACCGCTGGGCATGCGCCATTGCCCCGTGCCACTTTCCGGACATGCGGAAGACCCCGAGCCGACTGACCCACCCGTAGTTGTAGCGGGCAGCCCAATTCCGGCCTGAGAGGCCATGTTTCTCGCTGGCGAAAATCGCCAGCCGCTCGTGGACGTACTGGTCCACCGCTACGAACTTCCGCGCAGAGTTTCCCTTGCGGAAGTATCCGGCCCATCCCCGGAGCACGGGGTTGAGCTCGGCCACCACGGTAGCCACCGGCCGCTCGGTCCGAGAGCGTGAGGTAGCCGCGCGGACTTTGTCCCGCAGTACCTTCAACGCTCGTTGCGAGGGCCACCGGTACAGGTAGAACCTGCCCCGCCACTTCCACGACTCCACTTTCCGGTGGTGGAAGCCGAGGAACTCGAAGCCCTGCCCGCCTCGGGTGAGGCAGGTGATGCCGGACTTTTCGGGGTGTAGTCGCATCCCGAGCTGTCCCAGCACTCTCGCCGCCAGCTGCTGGGCCTGCTCGGCCCGTTGTCTGGTCGGCGACAGGACCACGAAGTCATCGCAGTACCTCACCAGCACTCCCAGCCGGCGGCCCTCGTCCTGCCATGCCTCATCGAGGACGTGCAGAGCGACGTTCGCCAGCAACGGGGAGATCGGTGAGCCCTGCGGGGTTCCCGCCCCGGTCGGGGAGGTCACCCCGCCCTCCAGTACTCCCATCCGCAGCCACGTCCGGATCAGCTTCAGCATCGACCGGTCCACCACGCGTCTCGCCAGCTGAGCGACGAGTGCGTCGTGCCCGATCGTCCCGAAACAGTCCCGGATATCGGCCTCGAACACCCATTCCCGACCTTTGTTCGCTGCAACGCGCACGGCATCGCACGCGTCGATCGCGGACCGTTTCGGTCGGAATCCGTAGCTCGCCTCGGTGAACCCGGCCTCGAATACCGGTTCGAGAACCAGCTTCGCGGCCGTCATCACCACGCGATCCGCCACGGTGGGAATCGAAAGCGGCCGGAACTCCCCCGGCCGCCCCGGCTTGGGAATCTGGACCCGCCGCAGCACCGACGGACGATACGTATACGTCCGCAGTCGTTCCGCCAGGTCCTGGAGGAATACATCCACCCCCGAGGCCGCCACCGCGTCGACGGTCACGCCGTCCACGCCAGGGGCTCCCCGGTTCGCGCACACGATCGACCATGCCCGCCACAAGACGTCCATGCGGTGGACGTGGCCATACAGGGCATGGAATCGTCGTTCGGGTTCTTGCTTGGCACAGCGGTAGAGCGTCCACTGCAAGGCTCGGACCTTGTCCAGAGGGCGGCCGTCCAGTCGTGCGACGCCTTCCTCCCGACGGATGGGACTAGCCGAAACGGCACTCATCCGGGCCCCTCCCCGTTCGTGAATCGCATCGATGAAGCAGGGGCCCTTCGCTCCCGGCGGGTTATGTTGTCCCGCCGATCAGCACTACTACGGCCCCCTCCGACTGCCTCTCGGCAGCCCGCCACTTCCCGGTTCCGCCGGTTATAAGCGGGCCACGCTCCCGGGCCGCATGCCCGGGGCCGAGTAGGCCCTCTCCAGTTCCCAGGACAACCCTCCGACCGTTCCACGCCCCTTACGCCGGGAGGTTCTTCAGCGCCCGCTCCAGGTTCCCGGACGCCTTCCATGGCCTTCGCCCTACGCATACGGGCTCGGCACCTCCTTGGCCCACCCCACCGGGCGGGGTCTACATGACGACGCTGCAGGCTTCACTTGATGTTGCGGACCGGTCGGTCGCACGCCCCCGAAGGACGCTTGTCACTCCACTTCGACGCAGTCCTCTCGAACGACGCCGGGAGTCAGCTACCGGGGACCCTGGCGTCTCCCCGGACCGGACTTGCACCGGCTGGCTGCCCTGAGCTTGACGTCCGGTTACATCCCCTCCACCTCTTTCAAGTTGAGACGACGCCCGGACTCCTGGACGTACACGCGTAGTGGAGGAACAGGTTCGCCAGTACGGGCGAGACCGCTGATCCCTGTGGGGCAATGCCGCGTAGATAAGTGTTTGGGGATTCTCTTTCCACATATGCACAACGACACGCCCGTGTTGGTTGTGGATGGTCAACCGGCATGGTCACTGCAGTTTGTGCCGGCGATGAAGCGGGCTATCTTTCTTCGTCATGGGTGGGGTTCGGGGTGGCTCGGCGGTTTCCGGTACGCGGTTGACGGACCGGGTGGGTATCGGGGTTCTGACGCGTCTGGTTGACCGGGATCTGGTCGATGAGGTATTGGCTGAGACGGGCCGGTTGGAGAAGCGGTCCCGCCTGCTGCCGGCCCGCGTTGTTGTCTATTACGTCATGGCGCTATGCCTATTCTTCGGCGAGTCGTACGAGGAAGTGATCCGTCTACTCGTCAATGGCCTGCGGTTTCTGGGGACATGGCGGAAGGACTGGAAGGTGCCCACGACAAGTGCGATTTCCCAGGCGCGTCGGCGCCTGGGGCCAGAGCCTTTGCGGGTCTTGTTCGAGCGGGTGGCTCTGCCGTGCGCTCAGCGGGGCACGCAAGGAGCCTGGCTGAGCCGGTGGCGGCTGATGGCCATTGACGGGTTCGTGCTGGACATTCCCGATACACCCGCGAATGACGCGGAGTTCGGACGCTCCGGCGGGACGAAGAACCCCGCTCCTTTCCCGCAGGTGAAAGTCGTGGGACTGGGCGAATGCGGGACACACGCTGTGGTGGCCGCCCGGCTGGGTCCCTGGCGTGTGGACGAGGGCGCCCTCGCAAAAGAACTCGTCACCGACTTCGAGCCGGGCATGCTGATCACCGCTGACCGGGGGTTTTACGCCTACCGTCTGTGGGAGACCGCCGCCGCGACCGGCGCGGATCTGCTGTGGCGCATGCCCGACGGACCCCATCTCCCGGTAGTCCGGCCGCTGAAAGACGGATCGTACGAGTCCTTTCTGCTCGACCCAAAAGTCAGGAACCGGCGCGGGAACCAGCGTTACCGCGGATCTGCGCGTATCGAGGAGCCGTCCGGGATCCCGGTCCGTGTCGTCGAGTACGAAGTGACCAACCGTGAAGGGAAAGGCGAGATCTACTGCCTGATCACCACGATCATGGATCCCGACGAGGCCGGCGCCGCCGAGCTGGCGGCCGCTTACGCAGAACGCTGGGAACTCGAATCCAGCCTGGATGAGATCAAGACTCACCAGCGCGGCCGCGGCGGCGTCCTACGTTCGAAAACACCGGACATGATCGAGCAAGAGATCTGGGCACTCCTGCTGACCCATTACGCGGTCCGGCAGCTGATGTGCGAGGCAGCAGACCAGGCCGACATCGACCCCGACAGACTGTCCTTCATCAGATCACTGCGCATCATCCGCCGCCAGGTCACCGACCAGGCGGGCTTTTCCCCCTCACCGTCTCACGGAAGCTCTTGAAACAGCCCGCACAGAAATCCTCGAAAGACTCAACCCGCGACGCCGGCACCGCACCAGCCCACGAGCCGTCAAACGCGTTCATGTCCACGCCTACAGAAAGAAGCTCCGCACCGAAACCACCATCCATCACCCCGACCCACCCGACATCAAAATCCTCGCTGTTTCTTAACTACCCGGCATTGCCCTGTGGGGTTCCCCGGTCCCGCTGTTGCAGGGTGCCGTCGGGCAGTTGCAGCGGCGCCTTGAGCCAGCGCGTGACGTACAACTTCACCCAGACGGCATCGGTGTTGGCCTCCACGGCCTTGACGACGAGGTCCCAGGGCACGCTGTCGAAGAACTTCTGGATGTCGAGGTCGACCACCCAGTCCTGTTTCCAGCAGCGTTCTCGGCACCGGGCCACCGCGTCCAGCGCCGACCGTCCAGGCCGATACCCATAGGAATCCGGGTGGAATCTTGGCTCCGCTCGCTTTTCCAACCGGGCGGCCACCACGGTCTGCGCGATTCTGTCCGCGACAGTGGGCACTCCAAGAATCCTGATTCCTCCGCCATGGGCCTTGGGGATCTCCACCGCTCGCACCGGAGGTGGAAAATAGCTACCCGAGGACATGCGGTTCCAGATCTTATAGAGATTCCCCTGCAAGTCCTTCTCGAAGTCCTCGATCGAGCAGCCATCCACGCCCGGCGCCCCCTTGTTAGCCCTGACCTTCTCCCATGCCTCCCACACTTCCCACTTCGAGATCTCAAACGGCTTTTCTGGAGACTTCAGCTCGTCCATGCGACTCCTCCCAGGAGCTCTGGTTGATCGAACGAACACAGCCACGGATGACCCGACCCCTTCGCTCCACCCCCGTTACAGGGGCTTCCTCGCTACTACGGGCCGGTCCGCCGGCGAGATCCACCTCGGTACTCAGTCCCTCGCGGTTTCGGCCGTCTCGGGACGCTCCCTCACGCCGCCCATGCGCACAGCGATGTCAGATCTCGCCTTCCCACGTTCCACGTGAAAGCAGCAGACCAGGCTCGCGTCGCCTCCATGCCGGGCACCGTCTGGCCAGTAACCGGGTTTCCGCCAGACTTGTCCTGGAGCCATATCTACAGCCCCAGTTTTGATGCCATCTGTAAGTTTTCGACACGTCATCAGCGATTCGCTTGCGCTCGCCTTCCTGATCCCCACCTGACGCCTCCTGGGCGCCTTTTCCACATCGCTCACCACGACGGTCTTCAGCCAACGCAGCATGTGGCGGTTTGAAACCTCTCCCCGAAGAGCGGTTCCGAAGGGCCTACCTTCATCTTCCACGCAGCATTGCTTTCCAAGAGGTTCCTACCTACATTCCACACCTCTCTTTTCGCATTCGTGGCACACCGACATCACCTACCTGCCGGTGGGCGACGGCGAGTTCCTGTATCTGGCGACCGTGATCGACTGCTTCTCGCGCCGGCTCGTGGGCTGGTCGATCGCCGACCACATGCGCACATCCCTGGTTGCCGACGCGCTTCAGGCAGCCGCCGCGACCCGCGGCAGCCTGGCCGGAGCTGTATTCCACAGCGATCACGGCGCCCAGTACACCTCCCGCCAATTCGCCGATATCTGCGCCGAGTTGGGGGTGCGGCAGTCCATGGGCGCGGTCGGCACGAGCGCGGACAACGCGCTCGCCGAGAGCTTCAACGCGGCCCTCAAACGCGAGACGCTCCGCGGTGCCCGCCGCTTCGACGGGGCCCGCGCCTGCCGCCTGGCCGTCTTCCGCTGGACCACCCGCTACAACACCCGCCGACGACACTCGGCGAACGGGCAGCAGGCACCGATCGCCTACGAGCAGCAGTCAGCTACCCTGACACTCGCCGCATAACGATACGAACAGGTGTCCACCCCTCGGGGACAAGGCCCCCAGACCGACTCGGACAGGAAGAACTGCAGGCGCTGTACCGCCGCATGTTGGGCGCCCGCCACCGGTTCGGCGCCGTCAGACAGGTCAGCGTCTTGTTGCGGTCCCGGGGTAGGAGCAGCCCGGCCAGGTACTCGCGAAACCCACGCCGCTGAGCCAGTGTCCCGAAGAGATCATCAAAACGGACCGCGTACGCTTCCAGCGGACCAGGCGCGGGCGGACACGGCAGCCGCTTCGTCATCTCAGGCTCCCCAGGCTGTAGTTGACGCCTTCATCTCACGCCCTACTCCCGTACGAACCCGCCGTCAACAAACCACTGAAGTTCCCCCCGCGAACTGGACAGCGGGTGTTTACGCTGCCGGGACGAGGTTCTGCCTGAGCAAGGATCTCGTTTCGAGCGGGGTGACGTAC
>NZ_JBIWOA010000055.1:0-52013 GCF_044767525.1 Streptomyces sp. NPDC101234
CTCACCCTCTCGGGCTTTCCTCCGGGCTTCCCTTCGGTGTTTCCGACTCTATCAGATCTTTTTCCGATCCGATTTCCTCGGTGCTTTCCAGGTTCTCGCTTTCGCGTTTCCCTTTCCGGCGGTTCCGACTCTATCAGATCCTTTCGGCGTCCGATTCCCAGTCAGAGGGGGTTGCCATCCCGGCTGTTGGGCCGTTCCGACGTCTCAAACCTTAGCGGATCCGCTGGGCGATTCCCAATCGGGGCTCGCCGCTCCCATTCGAATTGAATTCGGGCACGCCGAAATCAACCCCGTCGGGAGATCATGCTGTGGTTTGAGGTGCCGCTCGAAGCGGCGGAGCGTCACCGAAGAACCGTTCCGGCTCTGTGGCAACCCGGAGAACTCTACGGATCGGCCGGAGGCGTGTCAAGACCTCCTTGTCAAGATCTTTTAGTCCAGGTCGGTGAGCCGGCCGCCGGCGTCGGGCTGGGCGTGCTCCACGCGGCGCAGCAGCCGGGTGAGGACCTCGCCCAGCACCGCACGCTCCGCCTGGGTGAGGTCCTGGAGCAGGTCCTCCTCGAAGACGGAGGCGAGGCGCATGGCCTCCAGCCACTTCCCACGCCCCTCGGGGGTCAGCTCGACGATCACCCGTACCCGGTTGGACTCGTCCCGCTCGCGGGTGACGAGGCCCTCGGCGACCATCCGGTCGATGCGGTGGGTCATCGCGGCCGGGGTGAGGCCGAGCCGCTTGGCCAGGTCGCTGGGGCCCAGCCGGTAGGGGGCACCGGACAGGACGAGGGCCTTGAGGACCTCCCACTCGGCGTTGCTGATGCCGAGGGCGGAGGTCTGGCGGCCGTAGGCGACGTTCATCCGGCGGTTGAGCCGGGACAGCGCCGAGACGACCTTCTCGACCTGGGGGTCGAGGTCCTGGAACTCGCGCTGGTAGGCGGCGATCTGTTCGTCGAGTGTCGGCTCGCCGGCGCCGGGGGTGTCGGCCATGGGTCGAAGTATCGCATGGGCACGCTTGGCGTTGAAGTCCTTCGAGATGTACTCTTTAGCTTCGAACTTTAGCTTCTAAGTCTTGAGACTTCAGTAGTCCCTGACTTGACTACCTGAGAGAGGTGAACGTGACCAGGGCGATGGGCGCAGCGATGCGCCGGATCCACGTGGGCAACGCACTCAGCGCGTTCGGGCTCGGCTTCACCGTCCCCTACCTGTACGTCTATGTGGCGCAGGTGCGGGGGCTCGGTGCCATGACGGCGGGTTTCGTGCTCGCCGTCTTCGCCGTGGCCGCTTTGATCGTGCTGCCGTTCGCCGGCCGGGCGATCGTGCGGCGCGGCCCACTGCCGGTCCTGCTCACCGCCCTGGTCCTGGCCGCGATCGGTGCGATGAGCCTGGGACTGGCGGGGAACGGCCCGGCCGTGCTGGCCGCGGCCGCGCTGCTCGGGGCCGGGCAGGCCGTGATGCAGCCGGCACTGGCGACGATGATCGTGGACTGCTCGGTCGCGGAGACCCGGTCGCGGGCCTTCGCGACGCAGTTCTTCCTGCAGAACCTCGGGCTGGGCGTCGGTGGTCTCATAGGCGGCCACCTCGTCGACACGACCCGGGTCTCCTCCTTCACGCTGCTCTTCGCGATCGAGGCGGCGATGTTCCTGCTGCTGGCCGGTGTGATGGCGACGGTCCGGATGCCGCACGCACCGCGGATCGGGGACGCGCCGGCCTCTTCCGCCAAGGGGAGCTGGCGGCAGCTGCTCGGGAACCGGGCGATGGTGCAGCTGTCCGTGCTGGGCTTTGTGCTGTTCTTCGCGTGCTACGGACAGTTCGAGTCCGGGCTGAGCGCGTACGGCGTGGAGGCGGCGGGGATATCGACGTCCGCGCTCGGTACGGCGCTGGCCGCGAACACGCTGATGATCGTGGTCGCCCAGTTCGCCGTGCTGAAGTTCGTCGAGCGGAGCCGGCGGTCCCGGGTGATCGCGGGGGTCGGGCTGATCTGGGCCGTCGCCTGGGTCACGGCGGGGTATGCGGGGCTGGGGCACGGCAGTCAGGAGATGGCGACGGCCGCGTTCGTGTCGACGTACGCGCTGTTCGGACTGGGTGAGGCGATGCTGTCGCCGACCGTCGCCCCGCTGGTCGCCGACCTCGCCCCGACGGGCATGGCCGGGCAGTACAACTCGGCGTTCGCCCTGGTGAAGCAGCTCGCCCTGGCGGTCGGCCCGGCGGTGGGCGGCCCGCTGGCCGCGTCACTGCCCGCGCCGTACATCATCACGTTCCTGCTGTTCTCGCTGGGCATCAGTGTGCTGGCGATACGGCTGGGGCGGAGCCTGACGGAGATGCAGGACCGGCCTTGGCTCGCTGCGAGGAGCAAGGTGGTCGCGCGGGGCGGTGCGGCCTCGGAGTCCGTGTCCGCGTAGTGGGGGCTGGGCGAGGGTGGGGACGCTTACCGGCGCTTGCAGGGTGCCTCCCCCCAGAGGGGGACCCCCAGCCCACCCGTGCCGCCCTGCGGCACGCCTGCCCGCGGCTAAAGCGCCCCTCTAGGGGCGCTGGGGGTACCCCCGGCCGAAGGCTGGGGGAGGAACTGCGCGACCAGCCACCACGCACCCGCAGCCGCGTGCCGGCCGCACCCCTACCCCTTGGGCAGCACGAACTCGCACCACACGGCCTTCCCGCCCCCGGGTGTCCGACGCGACCCCCACCCGGACGCGATCGTCGCCACGATCGCGATACCCCGGCCCGACTCGTCCCCCGGTTCCGCGCGCCGCCGGCGCGGCAGGTGGTCGTCGCCGTCCGTCACCTCGATGATCAGGCGGCGGTCGGTGCGGCGAAGCCGCAGCCGCATGGGTGGGGTGCCGTGCTGGAGGGAGTTGGCGACCAGCTCGCTCGTGGCGAGGACGCCCAGGTCATGGAGGTCGACCGGAAAGCGCCAGCTGGTCAGCACGCCGGAGGCGAACGCACGCGCGCGTGGCGCCGCCTCGATGCCCCCCAGGAGTTCCAGCGCGGCGTTACGGAACAGGTCGCTGTCGTGGCCCGTGCGGGCCGGGTGCTGGAGGACCAGGACGGCGACGTCGTCGTAGTGGTCGGCGGTCACGCCGGCCGAGCGGACCAGGCGGTCGCAGACCACCTGGGGCGTGCCGGTGGCCCCGGCCAGCGCGCGCTCCAGCGAGGCGATGCCCTCGTCCAGGTCCTCGTCACGGCGTTCCACCAGGCCGTCCGTGTAGAGGACGGCCGTGGAGCCGGGGCCCAGCGGGACCGAGCCCGACGCGTGGATCCAGCCGCCGGTGCCGAGCGGCGGGCCCGTCGGTTCGTCCGCGCGGAGCACGGTGCCGTTCTCGTCGCGGACCAGGATGGGCAGGTGGCCGGCGGAGGCGTACACCAGCCGGCCCTCGTTCGGGTCGTGGACGGCGTACACACAGGTGGCGATCTGGTTGGGGTCGATCTCGGCGGCGAGGCCGTCGAGGAGCTGGAGGACCTCGTGCGGGGGGAGGTCCAGGCGGGCGTACGCGCGGACCGCCGTGCGCAGCTGGCCCATGACGGCCGCCGCGCGGACACCCCGCCCCATGACGTCGCCGATGACCAGGGCCGTACGGCCGCCGCCGAGGGTGATGACGTCGTACCAGTCGCCGCCGACCGCGGCCTCGGTGCCGCCGGGCTGGTAGGTGGCGGCGATGCGCAGGTCGTCCGGTTGTTCGAGTTCCTGGGGGAGCAGGCTGCGCTGGAGGGTCACGGTCGTCTCGCGCTGGCGGCGTTCGCTCGCGCGCAGCCGCTCCGCCGCTTCCGCGTGGTCGGTGACGTCGGTGGCGAAGAGCAGGACGCCGCCGTCGCGGTCGCCGTTCTCGGCGACGGGCGTGCAGGTGAACGTGTAGGTGCGGCCGTCGAGGGCCTTGCGGGACTTGAGCGTGCGGGGCTTGCCGCTGCGCAGGACCTGGTCGAGGAGGGGGAGGAGACCGAGTTCGGCGAGTTCGGGGAGGGCCTCGCGGGCGGGGGCGCCCAGGGGCCGTACACCGAAGGCCGTCGCGTAGGCGTCGTTGACGTACGCGATGTGGTGGTCGGCGCCGTGGACGAGGGCGACCAGGGCCGGTACATGGTCCAGGACGTCACGGGCGGGCAGTTCGTCGACGGCGGGAACGCAGGATGGGTCGTCGGTCAGTTGTTCGGCGCGGGCAGCGGGCACGGAGCCGTCTCCCCGTCGGTCCGGAGGGACCGTGTGCTCGGTCCGCGCTGCGGCGCGGCGCTGCGTTCCGGGGAGCCGGGCGCTCCAGCGCGTGAAGTTCACGAATCCTTGCCTCGTGTCGTCGTCTCCGGCCGGCTACGGGAGCGGCCGGGGAGTCCGGGGGAAGTCCCCCGGTGCAGTTCTGGGGAGAAGCCTTGTGCTCGGTCGAGGGCAGTCTGGCAGGGTGGCCGTCGACGGCGACATCCGTGAGACGCCGGGGCGGGCCGTGGAGTTCCTGAGTTCCGTCAGGACGACCCGTTCGAGTCGTCCGAGGGACTGTGGGGAGGCTTTCCACCGGCCGCGAGTTCGAACTCCGCTCGGGGATGTTCGAGTGATCCGAGCGAGACGATCTCCCGTTTGAAGAGCCCGGAGAGGGTCCATTCGGCGAGCACGCGGGCCTTGCGGTTGAAGGTGGGCACCCTGCTCAGGTGGTAGACGCGGTGCATGAACCAGGCAGGGTAGCCCTTCAGTTTGCGGCCGTAGATCTGGGCGACGCCTTTGTGCAGTCCGAGGGAGGCGACCGAGCCGACGTAGGCGTGCTCGTAGGTGTCGAGGGGTTCGCCGCGCAGCGTGTGCACGATGTTGTCGCCGAGGACCCTGGCCTGGCGGACCGCGTGCTGGGCGTTGGGGGCGGTCTCGGTGCCGGGTTCGGCGGCGGTGACGTCGGGGACGGCGGCGGCGTCGCCCGCGGCCCATGCGTGGTCGACGCCGTCGATGGTCAGCTCGGCGGTGCATTTCAGGCGCCCGCGCGGGGTGAGCGGAAGGTCGGAGGCGGCGAGCACGGGATGCGGTTTGACGCCGGCCGTCCAGACGAGGGTGCGGGTCGGGAAACGCTGGCCGTCGCTGAGGACCGCGATCCGGTCGGCGCAGGATTCCAGGCGGGTGCCGAGCAGCACCTGGATGTTGCGGCGGCGCAGTTCGGTGACGGTGTAGCGGCCCAGCTCGGGGCCGACCTCGGGGAGGATCCGGTCGGTGGCCTCGACCAGGATCCACTTCATGTCCTCGGGCTGGACGTTGTGGTAGTACCGCGTCGTGTAGCGGGCCATGTCCTCCAGTTCGCCGAGGGCCTCCACGCCCGCGTAGCCGCCGCCGACGAAGACGAAGGTGAGGGCCGCGTCGCGGATCGCGGGGTCGCGGGTGGAGGAGGCGATGTCCATCTGCTCGATGACGTGGTTGCGCAGTCCGATGGCCTCCTCGACGGTCTTGAAGCCGATGCCGTGCTCGGCGAGACCGGGGATGGGCAGGGTGCGGGCGATCGAGCCGGGGGCGAGGACCAGTTCGTCGTACTCGAGAAAAGTGGCGCCTTTTCGCTCCTCGGCGGTGGCGAGCGTGGCGACTGCGGCGGTGCGTTCGGCGTGCCGGACGGAGGTCACCTCGCCGATGACGACATGGCACTGGTCCAGAACGCGGCGCAGGGGTACGACGACATGACGAGGGGAAATCGAACCCGCGGCCGCTTCCGGAAGGAACGGCTGGTACGTCATATAGGGATCGGGCGTGACGACAGTGATGTCGACCTCACCTCGCCTGAGCTCCCTCTTCAGCTTCCGTTGCAGCCGCAGGGCCGTGTACATCCCGACGTAGCCGCCGCCGACAACGAGAATGCGCGCACGTTCCTTCACCATCCCATGACGCACCCGTGACTCTTGTTTGTCCACAGTCCCGGCAATTTGTGTGACCGGCGGGCGACTGTGCGGGGCGTCGGCCGCGCGGTTCGCGCCGCAGGAAAGGGGCCAGGTCAGCGGGGGCGGACACGGGGGCGTGAAGCTGTCGAATCGGGACGTAAACGACCCGTACTCCGATCGGGGGGCGCTCTGTGCGGAACGTCCCCCTTCTGAATTGACAGCCTCTCAACTATGTTCGTGTGTCGACGGGGTGTGGGGGATGTGGCCGAACGGTCCGCGACGGGCGGTCCGCCCGGCCGACGGCCCATGGATCGTTCGTGGATCGATCGAGGATCGGCGGCGGTTCCACTCGCTCCGGCTATCAGTGGCGGGGAGAGTCTCCGGGGGGAGACGTCATTAACCGGGGGAACACAGATGCACATTCAGGACACACATTGGTCAACGGCTTCCGCCCTCGCATCCGGCGGCGGAACGGTGAGCGCGGCGGCGGGCAACGGACGCGGTGACGGGCCGCGTACGACGCCGCTGCGGGTGGACGCACAGCGCAATCTGGAGCACGTGCTGCGTGCGGCGCGCGAGGTCTTCGGCGAGCTGGGGTACGGCGCGCCGATGGAGGACGTGGCGCGGCGGGCGCGGGTCGGGGTCGGCACGGTGTACCGGCGCTTCCCGAGCAAGGACGTGCTGGTGCGGCGGATAGCCGAGGAGGAGACCTCCCGGCTGACCGACCAGGCGCGGGCCGCGCTCGGGCAGGAGGACGAGCCGTGGTCGGCGCTGTCGCGCTTCCTGCGGACGTCGGTGGCATCGGGGGCGGGGCGGTTGCTGCCGCCGCAGGTGCTGCGCGTGGGAGTGCCGGAGGAGGTCGGCGGCGGGGCCGGGGCCGAGGAGGCGCGGGTGCCGCAGCAGCGGACCCAGTCGGGGCCCGGTGAGTTGCGGCTGGTGTCGGAGGAGCGGGAGCCGGTGGCTGCCGTCGGCGACGACACCGGCGCGGCTGCGCTGCTGGAGGTCGTGGGGCGGCTGGTGGACCGGGCGCGGGCGGCGGGCGAACTGCGGCCGGACGTCTCCGTCTCCGACGTGCTGCTCGTGATAGCGACGGCGGCGCCGTCCCTGCCGGATGCCGCGCAACAGGCGGCGGCCTCGTCGCGGTTGCTGGACATCCTGCTGGAGGGGCTGCGGTCCCGGCGCTAGCACTGCCGCGCGATGACCGTGGACGGGTGCGGGTGAACTGTGGCTGATCGCACAGTTCCCCGCGCCCCTACGGAGCGCGAGGTTTCCCCTTGCGAGTGAACGCCAGTTCAGCATGTTGACAGGTGCGCTCGGACGAGTGGAAGGTCTGGTCCTCAGAGTCCTGAACATAGGCCAATGTGGCAGTCTGACCCGGTGATTCGGTCGGATTGGGCAGGTATCGGGGGCGTCCGCGATGAGCGTTGACGGGTGGGACGAGTCGTCCGTCGGTGACGAGACCGCCACGCCGCAGGTACCAAGTCAGGGCAGGCGGGCCGATGTGCCGACCGCCGGCGAAGCCACTGAGGGGAACGTTCCGGCACAGCGCGGCGGGAGTGTGCTGCCGCCGCCCCGCGAACGGCCGTCCGCCGACAGCCAGTTGATCGAGCGGATGCGGAGCGGCGACGACTCCGCCTACGAGGAGCTGTACCGGCGCCACGCGGACGCCGTGCGGCGCTATGCGCGGACCTGCTGCCGGGACGGGCACACCGCCGACGACCTGACCGCCGAGGTGTTCGCGCGGATGCTGCAGGCGGTGCGCGGCGGGGCCGGGCCCGAGTACGCCGTGCGCGCCTATCTGCTCACTTCCGTACGGCGGGTCGCGGCGCAGTGGACCAAGTCGGCCCGGCGGGAGCAGCTGGTCGACGACTTCGCGGTGTTCGCGGCGCAGGCCTCGCACGGCTCCGAGGCGGCCGACGGCGACACACTCGACCTCGGCGCGGATGTGCGCGCGATGCACGAGGCCGAGCAGTCGATGGCGATGCGGGCGTTCCGTTCGCTGCCCGAGCGCTGGCAGGCCGTGCTGTGGCACACCGAGGTCGAGGACGAGTCGCCGAGCGAGGTGGCGCCCCTGTTCGGGCTCGACGCCAACGGCACGCGTGTCCTTGCCAGCCGGGCCCGTGAGGGGCTGAAGCAGGCCTATCTCCAGGCCCATGTGAGCGCCTCCCTCGTCGACGACGAGGAGTGCGCCCGTTACGCCGACCAGCTCGGCGGCTACGCCCGCCGCAGGCTGCGCATCCGCGCGGAGCGGGGGCTGCGCAAACACCTGGAGGAGTGCGCCAGGTGCCGGCTGGCCGCCGCCCAGATCGAAGAGGTCGCCGCCGGTATCCCGGCCGTCGTCCCGGTCGCGGTCGTCGGCTGGTTCGGTGCCGCCGGGTACGCCAAGGCGCTCGGGATCATCGCCGGTGGCGCCGGAGCGGGGGCCGCGGGCGCGGCCGCCGCGGTGAGCGGCTCGTCCGGCGGCGCGGGTGGTGGCGGTGCGGCCGCCGCGGAGGGGCTGGGGGCGCCTGTGAAGGCCGGTATCGCCGCCGGGGTGGTCGCGGCGGCGGTCGCCGCGGTGGCCCTCGCCCTGGCGAACGACAGCCACCCCGCCAAGGAGGCCGCCGAACCCTCCCCGTCCGCACCGGTGGTGCAGCCCGAGACACCCACCCCCACCCCGTCGAAGAAGAAGCCGGAACCCGAGCCGGTCGTCCTCGCCCCCGAGCCGGCCCCGACTCCGACGCCCACCCCGACCCCGACGCCGAGCCCGAAGACCACCCCGCAGCCGGAGCCGACCACCACTCCGACGCCCACCCCGACGCCGACGCCGCCCCCCACTCCGACGCCCACGCCGCCGGCCCCGGTCGTCTACGAGTGGAACGAGCTGAGCTACGACATCACCGGCGACCACACCCGGCCCGAGATGCGCCTCGCCGACAGCAGTTGGGTGTGGCAGCGCTACGGCGTGAGGGTCGCCGACAAGGAGTACGCGAACGGCGTCACCGTGCACGGCCGGTCCTCCGTCACCGTCGACCTCAACCGCCAATGCACCGCCTACGACGCACTGGTCGGCGTCGACGACACCACACTCGGGCTCGGCAAGGTCACCTTCGCCGTCTACGCGGACGGGGTACGGCTGTGGCAGTCCGGGGCGGTGGAGGGCGGGCAGGCCGCCGTACCCGTCCATGTGAACCTCGCCGGGCACAGCACCGTGCGCCTGGAGGTCGAACCGCTGACCGCGTTCGACACCTTGGCGCTCGCCGACTGGGCCGAGTCGAAGTTCAGCTGCCGGTAGCCGTGGACATGCTGGTCAGCTCGCGCAAGGCGTCCTCCTCGGTGAGGGACGCACCACGCGAGCGCTCGGCCGCGTAGCGCTCCGGGGTCAGCACCGCGCGGGCGGCCGCGTTGACCTCCTCGGCGCGGATGCGCTCCGGCTCGGGGCGGGCGTTCCCCGCACGCCAGTGGTCGGCGGTGGCGTACAGCCGTACCGCGCCCGCCAGGTCGCCGAGCCGGGCCAGCAGGTCGGCGCCGATGTCCACCAGCGCCGCCGTGATCGCCTCGGCGCTGCGGTACTCCACCGCCTCGCGCAGCGTCGCCGCCACGATCGGCAGCCCCCGGGCGGGGCCGGACTCCAACGCCGTGACCATGGCGTCGACCGCGCCCAGCGCAGCCGTGAACTGCGGTGGCGCGGTGCCGCCGGTCATCGCCGCACAGGCGGCATCGTGGAACTCGCGCGCACGCACCGCGTCGCCGTCGTACTGGGCGATGTGCGCCCGCAGCACCGCCACATACGCCCGTGACTCCGCCACCGCGTACCGGTCGGAGGCCGCGCTCGCCTGGTCCAGGACGGCCAGCGCGCCCCTCCGGTCGCCGGACCGGAAGGCGATCTCGGCGAGCCGCGCGAGCAGGAACGGCGTCTCCGCGTACGCGCCGACCTCGTGGGCGAGCCGCAGTGCCTCCTCGTACTCGCCGCGCGCCTCCTCGAACCGGCCGCGCGCCATTGCCGCCTCGCCGGCCGCGCTGCACACCTGCGCCCGCATCCAGCGGTCCCCGACCCGCCGGCTGAGGGTGCGCAGCTCGGCCAGTTCCTCGTCGACGCCCCTCAGGTTGCCGGGTGAGTCGACCAGGACATGGGTGCGGTACATCAGGGTGGCGCCGACCTCCCAGTCGCCGCCGTACGCCCGGCAGTTGGCGACCACGGAGGACATGTCGGGCGCCACGTCCGCCGGGCCGCCCAGGAAGTACGTGGTGAACGGCCAGACGATGCCCGGCAGCCGGGCGGCCCGGGGGCCGCCCTCCGCGAAGTACGCCCGGACGACCGCGACGTACTCCGGGACCCGCTCGTCCGTCACCAGGTACACGGAGCCGGACTCGGACGCCAGGAACAGGTCGAACAGCCTGAGGTCCATGCGCAGTTCGCGCAGCGGATGCCCGGCCTCGGCCGTCGGCGCGGCCAGCAGGGCGCCCACCGGGTCGGCCGTCTCGGCGGCCACGCGCAGTTCGTCCGGGCCGGCGTCCTCGGGCAGGGTGTCCCGGGCGACGCCCAGGCGCAGCACCGCGCGCACCCAGTCCGTCGCCTCCTGGCGGTAGTTGCGCAGCCACCAGAACCAGCTGACGGCCAGGGCGATCCTGGCCGCCCCTGACTCGTCACCCGCGCCCAGCGCACGGTCCAGTGCGGCGCGGATGTTGTCCAGGTCGGTCTCCAGACGGCGGATCCACGGGAGTTGCTCCCCCGACCGCAGCTTCGGCTCCGCCTCCGTCACCAGCGCGCGCACCCACGCGCCGTGCCGCCGCTCGGCCGCCGCGCGCAGCCCGGGGACCTCCGCGGCCCGCTCGACCGCGTACTCGTGGATGGTCTCCAGCATGCGGTAGCGCATCCCGCCGGTGCCGTCCGGGCCGTCCGGGGTGGCGACGATCAGGGACTTGTCGACGAGCGCGCCGACGAGGTCGGCGGCGGGGCCGGTGCAGACGGCCTCCGCAGCCGAGAGGTCCCAGCCGCCGGCGAAGACGGACACCTCGCGCAGGACCGTGCGCTCCCGCTCGTCGAGCAGGTCCCAGGACCAGTCGACGACCGCGCGCAGGGTCTGCTGGCGGGGCAGGACCGTGCGGCTGCCGGAGGTGAGCAGGCGGAAGCGGTCGTCGAGCCGGTCGGCGATCTGCCGGGGCGTGAGCAGTCGCAGCCGGGCCGCCGCGAGCTCGATCGCCAGGGGCAGTCCGTCCAGGCGGCGGCAGATCTCGTCGACCGCGGCGACCGCCGCCGGGTCGCCGAGCGCGGTGCCGGCGTCGGGACGGACGGTGGCGGCGCGCTCCTCGAAGAGGCGGTGTGCCTGCTCGGGGACGAGGGGTTCGACCGGGCGCACCGACTCGCCGGGGACGCCCAGGGGTTCACGGCTGGTGGCGAGGATCGTGAGCCCCGGGCAGTGGGTGAGCAGGGTCTCGGCGAGAGCGGCCGCCGCTTCGATGACATGTTCGCAGTTGTCAAGGATCAGGAGCTGGCTGCGCGGGGCGCAGTGCTCGACGAGCAGGGCCGTGGGGTCGGCCTGCGGGGTCGCCAGCTCGTTGGTCAGGAGCACGGTCTCGCGCAGACCGAGGGCGCTGACCACCGCGCCTGGCACCGCCTCCGGCCGGTCGAGCGGGGCGAGCTCGACGAGCCATGCCTGCGGGAGCCCGGCGGCGGCCTCCTCGGCGAGACGGGTCTTTCCTGAGCCGCCCGGTCCGGTGAGGGTGACGAGACGGGCCCTGTGCAATTCGGAACGGACGGCGTCGAGTTCGGGTTCCCGGCCCACGAAAGAGGTAAGCCGTGGACGCAGGTTGCCGGTGCGGGGCGGAGGCGCGCCGAGCGGGGCGGGGGCCGCCGGGACGGGCGGCTGCTTGAGCAACGCCGTGTACAGGTCCTGGAGTTCCCGGCCGGGGTCGGTACCGAGGCCTTCGGCCAGGGTGCGGCGGGCGGTCCCGTACGCGGCGAGGGCGTCCGCCGGGCGGCCGGTGTCGCGCAGGGCACGGACGAGAAGGGCGTGCAGCGGTTCGTCGTACGGATACGCCGTGGTCAGCTCGGTCAGCTCCGGTACGACGTCGAAGGCGCGGCCCAGTCGGAGGGCGGCCTCGGCGCGGGCGCGGGTGGCCTCCAGCCGGAGCGCGTCCGGGCGGGCGGCGGCCGCGGTGCGGTCGGGGAGGTCGGCGAGGGCGGGGCCGCGCCACAGGGCGAGGGCCCCGGTGAGGACGCGGTGCGCTGTCGCCGGGTCGGCAGCGGCGAGGGCGGCCGTCCCTTCGCGCACCTGCCGTTCGAAGACGTGCAGGTCGATGTCGTCCTCGGTCGCTTCGAGGCGGTAGCCGCCGGGGGTGGAGGCGACGCTGTCCTTGCCGAGCGCCCGGCGGAGGCGGCCGACCAGGGCCTGGAGGGCGGCGGGGGCGTCCTGGGGCGGTTCGTCCGTCGCCCAGATCTCCTCGATGAGGATGTCGGGGGTGAGGGTGCGGGTGGGGTGGAGGGCGAGGGCGGTGAGCAACGCGCGGAGGCGGGGGCCGCCGACGGGTATGGGGGCGCCCTGGTCGTCGATGGCTTGGGCCACGCCCAGGATTCGGTACCGCACCGGGTCATTGTCGCCGGGGGGAGGGGGCGGGGCACGGGGGTTTCGGGGGCGGGGTTTTCCGGGGGCCCGGGGTGGGAGCGGGGGCGGGGGGTTTCGCTTACCGGCGCTGGCAGGGTGCCGCTGCGCCCACCCGTGCCGCCCCAGGCGGCACGCATGCCCGCAGTTGAGTAAGCCCCGTAAGGGGCGCTGGGGGTACCCCCGGCCGAAGGCTGGGGGAGGAACTGCGCGACCAGCCCCCACCGGCCCGCACCCGACAGCGTCCGGATCCACCCCGAAGCCGGGGTCTGGGGGCGGCAGCCCCCGGGGACAGCAGCCCCCGACCGGTCACGCCCCCGAGGCCAGCGCACCCCTCATCGGCCGCACCCCCGCAGGGACCGCACGCGCGCGTGCGGGTGTCCCCGTCCAGCACGTGCCCCGGCGGGACAGCAGCCGCCGCAGCCACAGCTCCAGGGAGACCAGGTCGGCCAGCCCGTCCAGCGGCAACGGCTCGCCCGCGGCCGCCGCGCGGAGCGCCTTGCGGACCACCCGCGCCTCCACCAGCCCCGCCTGCGCCAGCAACGGCGTCGAGAAGAGGGCGATCAGGTCGTCGGCCGCCACGCGCAGCCCCGTGCGGGTCGCGGCCGCCGACGACGCGTGGGAGGGGGCGCCCCAGCCGGAGGGCAGGTCGGTGACGCCGGCGCCCTCCAGGACCGTACGGAGGATGGCCGCCCGGGCGCCCGGCTGGACCCGCAGCGCCTCGGGGAGGACACGGCAGGCGCGCACCACCTGGTTGTCGAGGAAGGGGGTGTGCAGGCGCTGGGAACGGATCTCCACGGCTTGTTCCAGGACCCGGATGTCGGCCGCGTGGCGGGCGAGGACGGCACGCGCGCGGTAGTCGCCGGGGCGCTGTCCTGGGCCGACGCCGGAGCGGTTCGCCGCCCCCTGGAGCAGAACCGATACTTCTGCCAGGGCCTCACCGGTCAGCCAGCGCGCCGCGGGCCCCGGTCTCGCCCAGGTGAGCGCCGCGAGGGACGCGCCCACCGCGCCTCCGGGGTCGTCGAAGCGGCGCCTGAGCAGGCGCTCGGCGAGCGTCTCGACGCCCGCGCCGTACGGCGTACGCGCCAGGCGCCGCGCCGCGCTGTACACGCGCGCGGGCACCATCACCGAGCCGTCCGCCTTGGCGAGCGCGGCGACCGGGCGCACGAGGTGCCGGCGCTTGCGGTCCATCAGCAGGTCGGCGAGGCGCGCGGGGTGCGCGTCCAGGACCTGGCGGGCGCCGTAGCCGGTGAAGTGGTCGGCGCTGCCGGCGGCGAGCCGGGCGCGGTGCCGGGCGGCGGAGACCAGGGACGGGCCCGGCTCGTCCGTGAGCGGGCCCTCCAGGTCGGCGTACGGCAGTATCTCCTCGCCGCCGGTCACCACCACGTGGTGCAGGCGCGGGTTGGCCGCCAGCGTCCCCGCGCGTTCGAGTTCCGCCTCGCGGCCGCCGGAGGCGAGGTCGTTGAAGGTGACGGCGAGGAGGCGTTCGCCGGCGCCGGTGCCGTGGCCCAGGACCGTGCCCGGCATGCCGGGCAGGCCCGCGGCCAGCAGGGCGAGGGTGCCCGACGCCGGGCCGCCGGAGAGGTCGGCGCCGATGCCCGGGACCGGCATCCCGCGCGCCGCGCGACGCTCGGCGGGGCCCATTCCGGGCACCGGACCTGGGTCGATGTCCGGTACGTGGCGTGGCGCCGACAGCCGCGCGCGTACGGCTTCTACGAGCGCGTCCCGTACGGCGTCCACCGCGCTGTCGGGATCGGCGGAGGGGGCCGCGACGGCCAGCGAGGCGACCTGCTCGTACCCGGCGATCTCGCGCGCCCCGGTGCGCAGGATCAGCGCATGCCCCGGCGGAATGCGCCGTACGCCCTCGTACGGGGTCGAGTCGTGCAGTGCGGCGGGCACGTCGGGGGCGGCCAGGAGCGCGGCCAGATGGCCGTAGTCGAGGTTGGCCTCGATGAGGTCGGCGAGCGGCAGCGCGGCCGTGGCGTAGGCCGTACCGCCTGCCCAGGGGCTGTAGAAGACCGGGCGGGCGCCCGCGAGGTCGCCGCAGACGGTGACCCGGCGGCCGACCTGGACGACGGCCGTGTAGCTGCCGGGCCAGGCGGTCAGATGCCGGAGTGCGCCCCCGCGCGCCGTGAACAGGCCGAGCCGCAGCTCCTCGTCGGTGGCGCCGCAGGTGCCGAGGACGGCGATGCGGTTCTGGGCGTCGGCCTTGATGACCCGCACCTCGTCGGGGCGCCAGTCGCCGACCGCCCAGAGCGGATCCGGGTCGCCCCACAGGAGCATGGAGCCGACCGGGTGGACGGTCTCGCCGTCGTATCCCATGGCGCCGGCGGAGCCGATCGTGGCGGCACCGGAGGCGGTGCTGCTCCATCCCACCAACCACCGCATCGACGCCTCCACAGGGTGTGGACAACCGTGCACCGCACGAACCGGACCCCATGCTGCCATGAAGGACGCGCTCCGGAGGGGCGGTGGGGCCGCCTTTGATCCCTGATTGATCCCTGGCGGATTTCCGGGAGTTGCCGCAGGACGGGCACGTGCGCGCGTGCCGCGGAAGAGTCACGGAAAAGCCGCGGCGGAAGCGAACCGCCATACGGCACAGGGCGACTGCGACGTGAATGCGCCCCCTGAACGCTCCCCCAGAACGCCCTTCACGCCCTCAATTGCCGTGGTAGGAGCGTTGATCGCCCGCAAAAGGTGGGGTCGATTTTCGGCCAAATCGGCGAAGGCGGCTCGGGCTTGTGCACGCTCCGTACATGCTTTGCGCATCACACGCGCACGTGCTCGAACGCGCACAGTCCGGGAGGCGGGCATCGCCTCCCGGACCGGTCCGCCACCCGCGGGGATGAAGGTGGCGGTGTCCCCCAGCCCACTGGATCCAGTACAGCGGGCCGACCCACGCAATGCCATGGAACCGCTCCCCCGGTGGCCGGAGAAGAGCGCACGGCCGGGCGCACGGCCACACGGCGGGGGCACGCCGCGACAGGCCGTGCACGGTGCGTATATGGGCCGCACTCGCGTACGGACCACAATCCCGCCATCCGGAACAATGCCCCTTAACGCTTGGGATGCGGCGAACTACGCTGGGTTTACGAATGCCGCGTGGTTATGCCAGCGCGGCAGCCGTCTGTGTCGAGGGGTGGCGCATGTCCAGGGAGCAACGCGGGCCGAACGAAAAGCTCGGCGCCGTTCTCGCCCTCGCGGGAATCAGCAACGCAGGACTCGCGCGACGCGTCAACGATCTTGGCGCTCAACGCGGGTTGACTCTTCGCTACGACAAGACGTCGGTGGCGCGCTGGGTGTCGAAGGGCATGGTGCCGCAGGGCGCCGCGCCGCACCTCATCGCCGCCGCGATCGGCCAGAAACTCGGCCGCCCGGTGCCGCTCCACGAGATCGGCCTGGCGGACGCGGATCCCGCACCCGAAGTGGGCCTCGCCTTCCCCAGAGACGTCGGACAGGCGGTGCGGTCGGCGACGGAGCTGTACCGTCTCGACCTCGCCGGCCGCCGGGCCGGTTCCGGTGGCATCTGGCAGTCGCTGGCCGGATCGTTCGCAGTAAGCGCATACGCAACGCCCGCCTCGCGCTGGCTGATAACCCCCGCCGACAGTTCGGTCGCGCGCGAGGCGAACACCGCCGAGGGTTCGGGCGCACCGCTCAAAGTCGGCCACAGCGATGTGCAGAAGCTGCGGGAGGCCGCCGAGGACGCCAGGCGCTGGGACTCCAAGTACGGGGGCGGCGACTGGCGTTCGTCCATGGTGCCGGAGTGTTTACGAGTGGAGGCGGCACCGCTGCTGCTCGGCGCGTACTCCGACGAAGTCGGGCGGGCGCTGTTCGGGGCGAGCGCGGAACTGACGCGCCTCGCCGGGTGGATGGCCTTCGACACCGGGCAGCAGGAGGCCGCGCAGCGGTACTACATCCAGGCGCTGCGGCTCGCCCGCGCGGCGGCGGACGTACCGCTCGGCGGGTATGTGCTGGCATCGATGTCGTTGCAGGCGACGTACCGCGGGTTCGGCGACGAGGGCGTCGATCTCGCGCAGGCCGCCGTCGAACGCAACCGTGGCCTGGCCACCGCGCGCACGATGAGCTTCTTCCGGCTGGTCGAGGCACGGGCACACGCGCGTGCCAATGACGCACAGGCCGCGGGGGCCGCTCTCAAGGCCGCGGAGGGGTGGCTGGAGCGGGCACGGGAGGGGGACAACGATCCCTCCTGGCTCGGTTTCTACGGCTACGACCGGTTCGCCGCGGACGCCGCCGAGTGCTACCGGGACCTGAAGGCCCCGCGGCAGGTGCGGCGCTTCACGGAGCAGGCCCTTTCCAAGCCGACGGAGGAGTTCGTGCGGTCGCACGGGCTGCGGCTGGTCGTCTCCGCCGTCGCCGAACTGGAGTCGGGGAACCTCGACGCGGCGTGCGAGCAGGGGGTGCGGGCCGTGGAGGTGGCCGGGCGGATCTCGTCGGCGCGGACGACGGAGTACGTGAAGGATCTGCTGCACCGGCTGGAGCCGTACGGGGACGAGCCGAGGGTGGTGGAGCTTCGGGAGCGGGCGCGGCCGTTGCTGATGGCGCCGGCGTGAGAGTTGCCTGAGCGTCTGCCGGGTTCATGTCGTAGGGCGGGTGCGGGTGCGTGGGGGCTGGTCGCGCCCGCGCGGCGGTAGCCGCATATCGAATACAGCCCCGCGCCCCTTGCGGGGCGCTTTCCTCAAGCACGTTTCAAAGTGATGTCAGTGGCGCAGTGCACTATCGATGTGGGAGGTGGTGCAGGTGCGCGCCGGGATTGCTTACGACTGTGATGTGCTCGTCGTCGGTGGGGGGATCGTCGGGCTGTCCACCGCGTATGCGATCACCCGTGCCGCGCCCGGGACCCGGGTCACCGTGCTGGAGAAGGAGGGCGGGCCCGCCCGACACCAGACCGGGCGGAACAGCGGGGTCATCCACAGCGGGATCTACTACCGGCCCGGGTCGCTGAAGGCCCGGTACGCCGTCAAGGGTGCCGCCGAGATGGTCAAGTTCTGTGCGGAGTACGGCATCGCGCACGCTGTCACCGGCAAGCTGATCGTCGCCACCGAGCGGGCCGAGCTGCCCCGGCTGCACGCGCTCGTACAGCGCGGCCGGGAGAACGGGATACCGGTGCGGGAGCTGGGGTCCGCGCAGATCGGGGAGTACGAGCCCGAGGTGCGGGGGCTCGCCGCCATACACGTCGGGACGACCGGGGTGGCCGACTTCGTGGGCGTCGCCCGGCAGCTCGGGGCCGCCTCGGGGGCGGAGCTCCGGTACGGCGCGCAGGTCGTCCGGGTGGACCGGCGGCCGGAGCGGGGCGTGGCCGTGCTCACCTCGCGCGGGGACGTCGTACGCGCGCGTGTGCTGGTGAACTGTGCCGGGCTGTACTGCGACGAGGTCGCCCGGCTGACCGGGGACGAGCCGGGGATGCGGATCGTGCCGTTCCGGGGCGAGTACTACGAGCTGGCGCGCCCGGAGCTGGTGCGGGGGCTGGTGTATCCGGTGCCGGATCCGGCGTTCCCGTTCCTCGGGGTGCATCTCACGCGCGGGATCGACGGGGGCGTGCACATCGGGCCCAACGCGGTGCCGGCACTGGCCCGGGAGGGGTACGGGTGGGGTGTCGTACGGCCGCGGGAGATCGCCGGGACGCTGGCCTGGCCGGGGGCGTGGGCGCTGGCGCGGCGGCACTGGCGGTACGGGGGCGGGGAGCTACTGCGGTCGGTGTCGAAGCGGGCGTTCACGACGGCCGTGCGGCGGCTGCTGCCCGTGGCGGAGGAGGCGGACCTGGTGAAGGCGGCCGCCGGGGTGCGGGCGCAGGCCGTGCTGCGGGACGGGACACTCGTCGACGACTTCCTGATCAAGGAGGGCCCGCGCGCGGTGCATGTGCTGAACGCGCCCTCACCGGCGGCCACGGCCTCCCTGCCGATCGGGCGGGAGGTGGCACGGAGGGCGCTGGACATGCTGGGTTCGGTGTGACCCGTGTGCTCCCCCGAAGCACGAGGCTGCCCCGAGGCCCCTCCGAGCCGTGTACGGGCCGTAAAATCGACTGCACTGTGTCTGACTCGCTCAATGCCCCCGAAGCCCCTCAGCCCGCCGAGGCCGTCCCCGGCGCGGGCTCCCACCACATCCCCGGCGTGTCCGTCCGGCACACCCGGGCCAAGGGCGAGCCCCGGTTCCCGGACGGGCCCCAGGCCGATCCGGCCGGCTCGCACTTCGAGCGGCGGATCCGCAGCTTCCAGCCGCGCCGCAGCCGGGTGACCGCCGGGCAGGCCGACGCGCTGCAGCGGCTGTGGCCCAAGTGGGGGCTGGACATCGACGGACAGCGGACCATCGACCTCGGCGAGCTGTTCGGGAACGGCAACCCGGTGGTGCTGGAGATCGGGTTCGGAATGGGCGAGGCGACCGCGCAGATGGCCGCCGGGGACCCGGACACCAACATCCTCGCCGTGGACGTGCACACCCCCGGGCAGGGCAATCTGCTCAACCTCGCCGACCAGCAGGGGCTGTCCAACGTCCGGGTCGGGAACGGCGACGCGATCATCCTGCTGCGGGAGATGCTCGGCCCCGACTCCCTCGACGGGCTGCGCGTGTACTTCCCCGACCCCTGGCCGAAGAAGCGGCACCACAAGCGGCGGCTGATCCAGCCCGAGTTCCTCGACCTCGCCGCGACCCGGCTGAAGCCGGGGGCGGTCGTGCACTGTGCGACGGACTGGGAGCCGTACGCCGAGCAGATGCTCGAAGTGCTCACCGCGCACCCCGAGTTCGAGAACACACAGGCCGACGGCGGTTTCGCGCCACGTCCCGGGCACCGGCCGCTGACCCGTTTCGAGGGCCAGGGACTGGACAAGGGACATGTGGTGAACGATCTGCTCTTCCGTCGCGTACAGCATCGGGTGCGGCAGAGTCCGCAGCACCGACTGGAGTCACCTCGTTAGGGTCGATGCCGTGGCCAGCTACCCGCCGCCGTACCCGTCGCAGCCGTCATATCCGACGTATCCGCCCTATGCCCCGGACGCCGCCGATGGTCTGCGGCATCCCCGCTGGTGGCAGCGGCGCTGGGTGCGGTACGGGGCGCTGAGCACACTGCTCGCCCTCTCCGGCCTGGTCATCCTGGCGCTGGTGCGGGAGCAGACGGGCACGGAGGGCTTCCTCGTCGGGCTGGGGCTCGCCGTACTGCCCGTGCCGCTGCTCGTGGCCGCGTTCCGGTGGCTCGACCGGGTCCAGCCGGGTCCCTGGCGCAACGTGCTCTTCGCCTTCGCCTGGGGCGCCTGCGCGGCCGCGCTGATAGCCATCGTCGCCAACAGCTTCGCCACGCGCTGGATAGCGACCGCGACCGCGGATCCGAGCAGTGCGGACACGCTCGGGGCGACCGTGATAGCGCCGATCGTCGAGGAGTCGGCGAAGGCCGCCGCCGTGCTGCTGGTCTTCCTCTTCCGCCGCCGGGACTTCACCGGGATCGTCGACGGGGTGGTGATAGCCGGGCTCACCGCCACCGGGTTCGCGTTCACCGAGAACATCCTCTACCTCGGTACGGCCTTCGGGACCGACCAGCTGACCGGTGACAGCGGGATCGCCTCCGTCACCGCCGCGACGTTCTTCGTGCGCATCGTCATGTCGCCCTTCGCGCACCCCCTGTTCACGGTCTTCACCGGCATCGGCTTCGGCATCGCCGCGCTCTCCGGGGAACGGCAGCGGACGCGGCGCGTGCTGCTGCCGATCGCCGGGCTGCTGTGCGCCATGAGCATGCACGCGTTCTGGAACGGCTCGTCGACCTTCGGGCAGTTCGGGTTCTTCGCCGTGTACGGCATGTTCATGGTGCCGGTGTTCGGGCTGCTGACCTGGCTGGCGGTCTGGACACGGCAGCGGGAACTGCGGACCGTGCGGGAAGAGCTGCCGGCGTACGTCTACGCGGGGTGGATCGGGGTGGCCGAGCCGTTCGTCCTCGGCTCGATGCGGGCACGACAGATGGCCCGGGAGTACGCCGCGTACCACTTCGGCAAGGCGGCGGGAAAGGCCGTCGCCGAGTACGAGGGGTACGCGACGACGCTCGCACTGCTGCGGCGGCGCGGGCAGCGGGGGCGGGCGGGGGCCGACTTCGTGGTGCGCGAGCGGGAGCTCCTGACGGAGCTGTGGAGCCGACGGGAGATCACGCGACCGGCACTGGAGTACGCGGCCCGAACGGCCGCGCCGGCCGGGTGGCCGGGGCACGGCGGATACCCGGCGCCGGTCTACGGGGCGCCGGGATGGTACGGAACGGCGGCACCGTATCCGACGTACAACCCGTACCAGACGTAGCGGTCAGGGCCACGGCCGATCGGCACCGCCGGAATGCGCCGTTACGGCCGAGCGCCGTTGCGGCGGAAGAGAGGGTGCGGGGCGTAGAGGGTGAACGGCGAAGGCAGCAGCCCCGGAAGTCCGACCACGGCGCCAGGCCACCGCCATCAGCCCGACGCCGCCGAAGCTCTCCGCCAGGACCACGATCGCCCGGCACCGCCGAAACGCACCGTTGCGAGTGCGCGCCGTTGCGGCGGAAGAGGAGGCGTGAGGCGGAGGGGAGAGCAGTGCCACACCCCTCCGACGTCGCCCCGAAGCGACCGTCACCGCCTCCCGTCAGCTCATGCCGAAGCCACCGCCACCGCCACCCGTCAGCTCATGCCGATGCGGTCGTCAGCTTTTTCAGGTCTTCCTCTGTCAGGTGGAGGTCTGCGACTGCCAGCAGGGGCGGGAGCTGTTCCACCGTGCGGGCCGAGGCGATCGGGGCGGTGATCGTGGGCTGGGCCGCCAGCCAGGCCAGGGCGACCGTGGGGATCGGGGCGCTGTGGGTCTCGGCGACCTCGTCCAGGGCCGTCAGGACCTTCTGGCCGCGCTCGGACTCCAGGTACTGGGCGGCGCGGCCCGCTCGCTGGCTGTCGACGGTCGTGCCGGGGCGGTACTTGCCCGTGAGGAAGCCGGCGGCCAGGGAGAAGTACGGGACCGCCGCGAGGCCGGTGCGGGAGGCCAGGTCCTGGAGGGGGCCCTCGTAGGTGTCCCGGGAGACCAGGTTGTAGTGGGGCTGCAGCGCGACGTACCGGGCGAGGCCCTCGCGGTCGGAGAACTCCAGGGACTCCTGGAGGCGCTCCGGCGTGATGTTGGACGCGGCGATGTGCCGGACCTTGCCCGCCCTCACCAGTTCGTCGAGCGCGCCGATGATCTCCTCGACCGGGACCTCGGGGTTGTCGAAATGCGTGTAGTAGAGGTCGATGTGGTCGGTGTCGAGGCGGCGCAGGGACGCGTCGGCGGCGGCCTTGATGTTGGCGGCCGACAGACCGAGGTAGTCGGGGTGCTGGCTGACCTTCGTCGCGATGACGACGTCGTCGCGGTTGCCGCGCGCCTTGACCCACTTGCCGATGATCGTCTCGGACTCGCCGCCCTTGTTGCCCTCGATCCAGGCCGTGTAGGCGTCGGCGGTGTCGACGAAGTTGCCGCCCGCGGCCGCGTAGGCGTCCAGGACGGCGAAGGAGGTGGCCTCGTCGGCCGTCCAGCCGAAGACGTTGCCGCCGAGGGCGAGCGGGAAGACCTCCAGGTCGGAGGCGCCGAGCTTACGGAAGGAAGCGGAAGCGGAAGAAGCAGTCATGCTTCAGTTCAACATCGGTGACCTGGCACACCATGCCGGGGCTATACGAAGTTCTCGTAAAAGCGGAGGGCAGCCGGAGAGCAGGCAGCTGGCAGGAGCAGGCCCGACACGCCTGACCGGCAGCCCTGACGTCGGGGGGGTTGTCGTCAGGACCGCCGGAGATCAGGAAGTGTCCGTCAGGGGTTGAGGCCCTTGCCGCGCAGCCAGGTCATCGGGTCGATGGCGGTGGCCTGGCCGCCGGGGTGGACCTCCAGGTGGAGGTGCGGTCCGGTGACGTTGCCGGTGGCGCCCACGCGGCCGATGACATCGCCGGTGGAGACCTTCTGGCCGACCGAGACGCCGATCGAGGACTGGTGGCAGAACCACAGCTCGGTGCCGTCGTCCAGGGTCAGGATCGTGCGGTAGCCGTAGGAGCCGGCCCAGCCCGCCTCGGTGACCGTACCGCTGTGGACGGCCTTGATCAGCGTGCCGGTGGGGGCCGCGAAGTCGAGGCCGGTGTGGTAGCCGGAGGACCACATGGAGCCGGCCTGGCCGAAGGTGCCGGTGATCGTGTACGAGACGACCGGCAGCGTGTACTGCTTGGCCAGCGCGGCGAGCCGGGCCTGCTCGGCCTTCTGCTTCTCGGTGGCCTGCGCCTTCTCCTTGGAGTCGGCGGCCTTGGCCGCGGCCGCCTTCTCCGCCTTGGCCTCCGCGGCGGAGATCGCCTTGTCGGCGGCGGCGACGGCCTTGGTGTCGAGCTGGTTCTGCTGCCGCTCGGCCTGGGCGATGATCCGGTTGCGCAGCGCCTCGCCGGCGTCGGACGAGGAGGAGTCCGCGTCGGTGGCGGTCGTCGTGGTGACACTGCTCAGCGCGGTCTGGGTGGCCTGGTGGCCGCCGTTCCCGCCGAACAGGGAGTCGACGGAGGACAGGTCGGGCATGGAGATGGAGACCGGCGGCTTGCCGGTGTTGGCGCTGGCCATGCCGCCCGCGCCGACGGCGGCGATGACACCGACGCCGAGAACCGTGGAGCTGCGGGCGAGCCCGCCGCCGCGCTGCTTGGCGACCCGGTGCCGGCCGCGTACCGGGTCGAGGGAGTCCTCGGTGGGGTTCCACTCCTCCCAGGGGCCCTCGTCGGTGCGGTAGCTGCCGTAGCCGAAGGTGTCGGGTTGCCGCTGGCTGGGCACGAACGGAGCTGTCGGGGCAGGTGGGTTGGACGCCACGCGGGCGCACTCCTTTCCTTCCGCCGCCTACCGGGTTAGCTGACGGGTTCGGAGCAGAAGGTCTCCTACGCGCGTATACCGGCCGTTTTGTACCCGGCGGTAGCCTCGCGATTCACCCCAAGGTGGTGGTTCCCCGGTTCCCTCACGGGATTCGGCGCGTGCGCACGGAGCCGTCGCGGGTGACGGCTGGGACGACCGCGCTGCGTTATCGAACGTTAATAGACCCAGCCGTCAGATTCCAAGCTGTTCGCCTTGATCATTAAGCTTCCACAGCATGGACTTACCTGCCACGACAGGCGAAAAACGGGCGAGTTGACCGGACCTCCTGTTCACACCAGGAGTCACACGCGTTTTGATGGTGTCTCAGATGTTACGCGGAGGGCGGTCGTCCGGACACCGAGTGTGACGGCGGCGAGGCTGCGCCCATCAGCGCGGACGGGATACGACTCAGGGCCGGAATCCTAGAATTCGGATTCCGGCCCTGGCCTTCAGTAGCGGGGACAGGATTTGAACCTGCGACCTCTGGGTTATGAGCCCAGCGAGCTACCGAGCTGCTCCACCCCGCGTCGGTGAAACCAGCATACGCCATCGGAAGAGGGGAAGTCACACGGGTTACGAGGGGCCCTCGTCACACGAGGTGCGCGTTCGGCGCCTTCGCCAGTTCCTCGTACTCCCCGAGCACCACCACCGCCACCCCGCGGTCCCTCAGCATCCCCGTCCCGTCGGCGGCCGCCACGAACGTGTCGGGCTCGCGCCACGCCGTCACCACCCGGCGTACCCCCGCCCTGAGGATCAGCTCGGCGCAGGGGTGCGGGCGGGAGGAGCGGTGGGTGCAGGGTTCGAGGCTGGTGTAGACCGTGGCCGTGGGCAGGCGGGGGTCGGCCGGGTCGATCTTGGCCAGGGCCGCCTCCTCCGCGTGGACCACGGGGTCGCCGGCCTCCCGGGAGTGGCCGCGGGCCAGTTCCGTGCCGTCGGCCGCGACCACCACCGCGCCGACGCTGAACGCCGTCCGGGACGGCGGGCACTCGGCCGCCAGCTCACAGGCGAGCCGCAGCCAGTGGCGGTCGGCGGCAAAGGCCGGCGCGCCCTCGCCGGGGGCCGTGGGCTCGTAGCGCATGAGGACGACGTCCTCGATACGGCGGCTCTCCAGGAGCCGCAGCCGCCCGGCCTGGTAGCCGCCGGGACCGAACAGGCGCGGCGCCTTCGGGTCGCCCACGAACAGCGGGGCCAGCACCAGCTGGACCTCGTCGGCGAGGCCCTGCTGGAGGAGCTGGGTGTGGACGGTGCCGCCGCCCTCGACCATCAGGCGCCGTACGCCCCGTACGTCGTGCAGATGCTCCAGGAGGCGGCGCCAGTCGAGGTCGGCGCCGAGGGCGACGATGTCGGCGGCGACGCCCAGGGCGGCCGCCCGATCCGCACCCGCATCCGTCGTGTAGAGGACCTTCTCGCCTCCCGTGTGCCAGAAGTTCGCGTCCGGGTCGAGGTCGCCGGTCGCGGTGACCGTGACCTTGAGGGGGTACTCCGGCTTCCCGGCGGCGACCCGGGCCGCACGCCGCCCGGGGTCGTTGACCAGGAGCCGCGGGTTGTCCGCGCGGATCGTGCCGGCGCCGATCAGGATCGCGTCGACGGACGCGCGCACCTCGTCGACGCGGTCGAAGTCGGCCGGGGACGAGAGCAGCAGTCGGTCGGGGCCGGTGTCGTCGAGGTAGCCGTCGAGGGAGACGGCGGCGGACAGCAGGACGTGGGGGTACGGCATCGGACGCGCTCACTCTCGGCGGCGGGCGGGCGGGGGCGGTGGGACGAGACCTGCGAACTGGACGCTTGGTTAAAGTTTGAAACAAACCTACACTGACCCCATGACGACTCGCTGGCTCACCCCGAAGGAGCAGCGCGCCTGGCGCGCATTCATGGCGGCGACGAACCTCCTGGAGGACGCGATCGACCGCCAGCTCCAGCAGGACGCCGGCATGCCGCACCTGTACTACGGCATCCTGGCCAACCTCTCCGAGGAGCCGGAGCGCAAGCTGCGGATGACCGATCTCGCCGCGAAGGCGAAGATCACCCGCAGCCGGCTGACGTACGCCGTGACCCGGCTGGAGAAGGACGGGCTGATCCGGCGCGAGGACTGCCAGTGGGACAAGCGGAGCAGCTTCGCGATCCTGACGGACGAGGGCATGGCGGTGCTGGAGCGCACGGCGCCGGGCCATGTGGACACCGTACGGGCGGCGGTGTTCGACCGTCTCTCCGAGGACCAGGTGGAACAGCTGCAGGAGATCAGCTCCGTGATCGCGCGGGCACTGGAGGGTGACGAGGCCCCGCGGCCGACGTCCGACGAGGTGCCGTGGCGGCGCCGCTCGTCCCCCTGTTCCGGTTCCTCCTCTTCGTGAACCCCGGGTTCAGGCTCCTCACAGAAATCTGTTGCTTCAAATTTAAAACATGGGGTAGGGTTCCAGCCGTGGATCTGCTTCAAATCTGAAGCAGGCGCCCGCGACGTCCCCCACAGGGACAACCGTCCTGCACCCGGACACAGGAGAACCCGATGACCGACTACCCCGCCGCCACCCAGCGCGCCCGCGTCCGGGTCCCGCTGCGCTTCAACGACGGCTACAGCGTCGACGCCGAGCTCGTCACCTTCCACGGCCTGACCGACGGCCAGGAGCACGTGGCCGTCGTCCTGGGCGACCCCGCCCCCGGCACCCTCCCGCTGGTCCGCCTGCACTCCGAGTGCCTGACCGGCGACGTCTTCGGCTCCGCCCGCTGCGACTGCGGCCCCCAGCTGCGCGAGGCCGTCGAGCGCATCGCCGACCGCGGCGGCGTCCTGCTCTACCTGCGCCAGGAGGGACGCGGCATCGGCCTCTACAACAAGCTCGACGCCTACGCCCTCCAGGACCAGGGCCTCGACACCTACGAGGCGAACGCCGCCCTCGGCCTCCCCGAGGACGCCCGCGACTACACCGCCGCCGCCCAGATGCTGCGCGCCCTCGGCATCGACGAGCTCGACCTGCTCTCCAACAACCCCGACAAGGCCGAGCAGTTGCGCGGACTCGACGTCACCGTCCGGGACCGCGTCCCGACCGGTGTCTTCAGCACCGCCCACAACGTCCGCTACCTGCGCGCGAAGGTCCTGCACACCCAGCACACCCTGCCGCTGGGCGAGTTGACGGAGCTCAACGCGGGCTGAGCCCCGGCACGGACCGGCCGGATGTGCTAGCAACGAGAACTCACGCACCTCTGTGACGGGAGCCTCCGTGGACGACCAGCTGGCGCATGTTCTCGACGACCTCCACCGGGAAGGACGGGCGCACGACGGCCCGCTCGCCGACCGGCTGCTCCGGCTGCGGAACATGACCCCGGACGCCGCCCGGCTGATCGCCACCCTGATCCGCGCCCGGCACGCCTCGTCCGTACTGGAGATCGGCACCTCCAACGGCTACTCGGCGATCTGGTTCGCCGACGCGGTCCGCGACACCGGCGGCCGGCTGACGACGGTGGAGATCGACGGGGCGCGGGTCGCGGCCGCACGGGCGAACCTGGCGCGCGCCTGGGTCGGCGACCACGTGGACGTCGTCCACGGCGACGGCGCCGTGGTCCTGGCCGGCACCCCGGACGCGACCGTCGACCTGGTCGTCCTCGACGCCGAGCGGCCGGCGTACGTGGACTACTGGCCGCATCTGCGGCGGATCCTGAAGCCGTACGGCGTGCTGGCCGTCGACAACGCGTCGAGCCACCGGGAACAGGTGGCCGCGTTCCACGAACTGCTCACCACGGAGCAGGAGTTCGCCGTCGCACTCCACGAGGTGGGCGACGGGGTACTGACCGGCGTACGGCTGCGCTGACCCGGTATGCCCCGCGAAGAACCACAGTTCCTGCTCGTGCGGGCCCGGGACGACGGTAAGTACGGCGCCGAGTGCGAGCGGTTGTTCCGCGCGGGCTCGGCGTCGGCGCAACGGCTCGCGCACGAGCTCGGCCCGTCGCGGACGGTGACCCACAAGGGCCTGGCCAACGGTGGCCCGGCGGCCCTCACTTCGGTCGGCCGGCGAGCGGACCGGCAGCTGTAGCGCGGTGGTGGCGGCAGCACGCGGCACAGCCGGATGCTGCGGCACAGCCGGATGCGGTCGGCGTCGTGCTCACTCCGTGCGGTCTCAGGCGGCGCTCCGCCCGGCTGCGCCCGTCGCCGACGCGGCGTGCGGCAGGCGCGGGGCAAGGGCCAGCATGCCCGGAACCGTCGCCAGGGCGAGCGCCGCCAGGGTGATCCAGGGAGCCGCGCTCGACATGCCGAGCAGCAGCGAGAACAGCAGCGGGGCGACGACCGTGGCGATGGCGAAGGAGTACTGGAAGACGGCGATGTAACGGCCGCGGATCCCGTCGGGCGCGGCATCCGCGGACAGCGCGTTCGAGACGGGGGAGTGCACCAGCTGGGCCGCCGAGTAGCACAGCACGGCCACGGTGAGGCAGGGCACCCACAGAGCCCGCGGCAGCCACAGCGGGCCGGCCGTCAGACCCGCCCACGCGGCCCAGAGAACGCCGGCCAGACACAGCGACCTGTGCCGGGGCAGCGGCCGGATCAGACGCACGACCGGGGTCTGGAGCACGGCCTGCACCACCGTGTTCAACGCCAGCAGCGGACCGACCGCCCAGGTCACTTCGGGCAGCCGGCGGTCGACGAACGGCGGGAAGGCGATGCTGAGCATGACGTTGCACAGCGCGAACACCGTGTTCAGCCCCACGAGCGCGAGGTAGGGACGGTCGGCCCACAACGCCCGGTAACCGCGTCCGCCCGGCTCCTCACGACCCGACCGGACCGGCAGCGTCGCGGTCCGCGGCACTCCCCGTTCCAGCAGCAGGGCGGCGACCAGCAGCAGACAGGCGCAGGCACCGATCGTCCCCCGGTACACCGGGCCCGACTTCACCGACAGCGCGATGCCCGCGGTGATGGCCCCGACCCCGTAGCCCGCCGCACGCAACGAGCCGATGATGCCGAACCACCGCTCCCGGGAGTGCCCGCCGGGGTCACGGTCGGACAGATTGCTGACGAGGGTGAAGGCCGAGGACCAGAAGGCGCGCTGCCCCAGTGACGCGACGGTCGCGGCCAGCAGGATCCCACCGCTGTCACGGACCATGAGGTACCCGAGGAAACCGGCCGCCTGGAGCAGCTGCGCGACCAGCACGACCGGTCTGGGCCCGAGCCGGTCGACGAGACCGCCGACCCACAGCGGCAGCGGAAGGGACACCAGCCCGGCCAGGCTCAGCAGGGTCCCCACCCGCACCAGCGACGCACCCGAACTCGCCGACAGGTACAGCAGGGACAACGGGACGAACAGCCCGGTGACCACGGAGTCGACCATCAGCACGAGGAAGACCGCGATCCCGGCCGTGTTCCGCCGGGACCCTGCCGGATGTGCACCGGGTGAACTCCGCCGCCGCCCGAGCAACCACGACGCCCGACCGCCCGACCGCGTCAAGAATCCCCCCGGCTGACGAACCCGTCTGTCGGACTCGCCTGTTCGACTCGTCTGTTCGACTCGTCACTTGTATCCACAGCCCTCGGTGGACAACCCCCGCCGAAAGAATCTTTAGCAAGCCCTTACTGGCCGGAGATGTAGGCCGAACGGGTGATGTCCGGTCGTACGGACCCAGGACCGGGCGGGCCCCGCACCGGCCCGCCGAGACCGGCCCGCTCCCGCTCACTCACCGTCGTCGCCGGGGATGCGCGGCCGCACACCCGCACATAACGTCGCAGGTGGGGGCCAGCCAGGGAGTGGACATGAGCCGAACCAAGCGCAGCAGGACCCACAGCACGGCCCGTAAGCGGGTGCCGAGGATCGCGTCCCGCATCGTGACGGCACCGACGGCGCCCACCCCGAAGACACCCGGACCCGAGTCACCGCAGCCCGCGCCAGCCCGTGATCACGCCCTCCCGCACGCCCCACCGCGTCGGCTCACCCACATGCGCATATCCGAGACCAACCCCTGGTCGGTCACGGTGATGAGCTCCCTCTTCCTGGGAGGCCTGGGAGTGTGCGTCCTCGGCGCCGTGCTCGGTGCGTCGGTGCTGCTGGACATCGTGGCCCCGGGCGAGTGGCCGACGCCGTGGGAGACGCTGATCGTCGCCTCCGGGGTGGTCACGCTGGAGGTGGTCCTGGGCACCGTCCTGGCCTGCCTGTGCAGCTTCATGTACAACTACACCGCGCGGTTCAGCGGCGGAGTCGAGGTGGCCCTGACCGACGATCTCAGCGACCCGGTACCGGCCGCCCAGGCCCTCCAGCTCATGACACGGCTGCAGACCCGAGCCCGGCAACGCCTGCACGCCTGCCTGCCGACCGACTCCCGCACGGGCGACCACCCTTCCCGCCGACGCCACGACGGCTCCTCCCGACCCGCTCCCGAAGAGAACCACCACCCCGAGCAGCCGTAACCTCGGATCACACCTCCCGCCCGGGCACACACGCCGACGCGAGCAACCCGTCGGGGTGCAGATCCGGCACGGTGACGATGTAGCCGCCTGCTCCGGTTCCAGCGGTGTTGCGCAGGGGCGAGCACCAGCGCCGGCGCATGCCGTACGCGGCCGTATCCGCCAGTCCCGCCACGACCGGTCCCGCGCCTGCTCCGCCCCCGTCTCGGGGACGCCCGGGAATGGGAGAGACGTCGCCGTGCGTTGGCGGGGCAGGGGGACGAGCACCGGAGCACGACGTGAGCGCTGCGATGATCACGACATCCTTGGTCGAGACCCTGCGAGGATGGCGCCGTTCCGCGCCTGCGGCCCGCTGGCTGGCCGGGCCGATCCTGGTGATCGTCACGATCCCGGTGGCCGACGGGTTCCTGCCGCCGGACATCCATCTCGCCCACCTCCTTGTCGTCGCCGTGGCCGTCACCGCGGTCGGCACCGGGCCGCGCAGCACCGCGCTGATCGGGGCGCTGGCGGTTCTCGCACTGGTCCTCGCCGGCCTGGAGCGACGGACGCTGGCCACCGAGAGTGTCCTCGTCGAGCTCGCCGCCCTCGTCACCGTCTGTGCCTTCCTCGTCCTCTTCACCCGCCTGCGGGACCGGCATGAACGGGAGCTCGTCAGGGTGCGCTCGGTATCGGACGCGGCCCAGCGCGTGGTGCTGCGGCCGTTGCCGAAGCGGGCCGGACCCGTCACTCTCGCCTCGCACTACCGCAGCGCCGAAGTGGACGCGACCATCGGCGGCGACCTCTACGCGGCCGCCCGGATCCCCGGCTCCACGCGGCTGCTCATCGGGGACGTCCGGGGCAAGGGGCTGCCCTCGATCAGCGACACGGCGATCGTGCTGGGTGCCTTCCGCGCCGCCGCACACCGTCGGATCCCGCTGCCGGAGCTGGTCGCCTATATCGAGGACGCCGTCCGCTGGGGACTCGCGGAGTTCTCGGAGCCGGCGGAGGACGCCGCCGAGCGCTTCGTGACCGCCGCCGTCATAGACATCCCGGACGACGAGCCCGTGGTGCATCTGATCAGCTGCGGGCACCCGCCGCCCCTCCTGCTGGGCCGCACCAGGACCACGCTGGCGCTGACGGTCCCCGAACCGGCGCCGCCACTCGGCCTGGGCGACACGGACGGTGCCGACGGGTACTACGTACCGGTGACCTTCCCGTTCGAACACGGCGACAGGTTGTTCCTGTACACCGACGGCGTCAGCGAGGCCCGCAACGCGGACGGCGACTTCTATCCGCTCGCCGAACGCGCCACGGCCTGGGCGGACAACGCGCCCGGTCCGCTCGTCGAGCGGCTCGCCGCGGACGTCCGGGCGTACGCGGGCGGCCGGCTGAACGACGACATGGCGATGATCGTCGTCCAGCGCGACTGAGCCCTGGCATGACGGGTGGCCCAACTCGGCCGCACGAGCCCGAAAACGCGGCAGCGCCCGACCCGACCGAAGTCGGATCAGGCGCTGCCCGGCAGGTCAGGGGTCATCTCCCCCGCCCACATCCGGTAGGCCGTGTGGGACTCGAACCCACAACCAATGGATTAAAAGTCCTGGCCAAAGCTTGCCAGGTGGTTCCGGACGGTTCTTCGGTGTCCGGAACCACCTGGTCAGAGCAGATGCTGCGCCTCGCACGGATTACTCCGTGATGGCTCGTGCCAGACCATCCGCTCACGCATCGCTCACGCAGGACGAGCCCCTGATCAGGGAGAACCGCGCGATCAGCGGTACTCGACGCCGCTCTGAGGACGAACCGCCTTGGTGATCGTGGGGTTGGTGTCGCTCTTCTTCTCGGTGCCGATCAGAGCCTGGTTGGTATAGATATCCACGATGTCCGGCTGCGGCGTCGGCGGCGCGGGCGGTGGCGCGGCCGGCGTCTGCCCCGCGCCCTGGTTCTGGTTGTCGGTCATGAGACTCAAGTGTGCAGGAGGAGCGCGGCGGTCGACAGCGCGAGCCCGCCAACGAGCAGCCACAGGCTGGCGCTCCAGTACCTGGCCTTCTGCTGGTGCCGCCGCTGGTTCTCCTCAAAGATCGAGGCACGCGTGGCTGCCAATTCGATCAACACCTGGCTCTTCGGGGACCGCACGTGGGCGACGAGCAACTGACGCGGCTCTAGGTCCTTGTGGTCCGCCACACGAAATGTCTGGACGCCTGCCAGCAGGGCGAGTGCATACGCGGCGAAGGCCAGGTAGGCGAGGACGGCGTGATGCTTGTGTGTCGCCAGGAACTGGGCCGCCGTCGCCGCGAACCCGAGCAGGAACACCGCCTTGGTGTCGATCTTTCCCAAGGAGTCGGACTGGCGAGCCAGCCGCGCGGCCAACTCGTTGTTCAGCACATCGAGCGTCGCTTCTTGATCCCGCAGTTCCCCCGGCGTCATCGTCATGCCTAGAGCCTACGAGGGAAGGAAGCTGAGGTCGGCCGCCGTTCACGGCGCCCGACCGTGGCAGCGCGACCACTCCCCTCTCACCAGAGCGCTTCTTGTTCCGCCGACGGGCTGGGCTCGGGTGCAGCGGTTGCCATGGTGACCCGTGTTTTGTTGGTGATGGCGCCCGGCCCCGTCGTTACGACGCCTGTGTCGCGAAGCTGACGAACGACCTTGATCACTTGAGTGGGCCGGTAGACGGTCTCCAAGAGGGCGTATCGCTGAAGCTCCAGGACAGTCCGCCCATCGGGTGCTTCGGAGACGAAGTCGCGCAGAATGCGCCGTAGCGGAGCGGTATTCGGTTCGAGTTCGAGCTCCAGCGTCTGCTGCTTGGCATCCCTGGGGTCGCGGTAGCGGACACCGTAAGACGGGTCCACCTTCCACATGGCGTCCTTCATCTTCTCCAGTCCCAGCTCGTGCTGGGTGCCGAAGAGCAGGTAGAGCTTCCGGTTGCCCTCGTCGACCATCTCGAAGTAGAGGGTGTGTGTGAAGCCGGCCTGGCGCAGAGTGTCCCGGTACCGCTCGCGGAGGAAGGTGGACTTGTGCGAGGAGGGCTGCTGGAAGACAGCCTGCCACTCCTGATTGCCGAACGCTTCGTCGCCCCGTTGGCGGTGACCCTCGTCCTTCTTGGCGAACCGGGTGAGGAACGTGGGGCCGAAGGTCACCATCACTTCGGTACCTCGCTGGTGCCCCAACTCGTGCAACAGCGAATACGGGATGTCCGGTCCCCCGAAGCTGTCCAGGAGGACGAAGAGTGGCTGCCCCAGGGCGCCGACGCTCCGCAGCTTCTGCAGGAGGGCCGGATGGAAGTCGACTTCTTGTATGTCGACGGTCAGCCGCTTGGCGATGTGGTCCGTGTGCCTGGAACGGGCGAGTGCCATCTGGTGCTCAAGTTCCCGGACGCGTCGCGGATCCTCTTCCATGAGGATCACTCGCATACGCTTCGGGTACCTGTGCAGAGCGTCGGCGAAGACGTCGTAAGCAATGACCGGGGAGCCGGGCTCGCCCTGCTTGTAGACCCCTGCGCCTGCAAAGCCTTCGGCGTAGGTGATGACGTCTTTCCTGGACAGCAGAATCGGCGCCCACGCCTCCAAGTACCGCTTGAGTAAGTCGTGTTTGGCCGCCGTGTGCGGATCGCGATCCCACACGGCTTCCTTCGGTACGGCCATAGCCGCTCCCCCCTGCTTGCGTCGGCCCCGCTGGGGAGAGGGTCACACACCGTTGCCATACGCCACCAGAGTGCGTACGGCGCTTGCTGTACTTTGGCCGCTAATGGGCCGCGACGGGTACCCGGGGAGGCATCTCGTCCCAGGTCGCCCCGTCCAGTTCGCGGCCTCCCGCCTTCGGGGTGCGGCCTCCCCATTGCTTGAAGAAGAAGGGCACGTCGGCGTCGCCGCAGGCGTCGCGGATGTCCATCAGCCATTCCTCCCGGACGGGACGGTGGTGCGGCCCCGACTCTCCGCCGGCGATGACCCAGCCGATGCCGTCCAGACGCAGGCCGGTCAACGGGCCGAGCAAGGGCTCGCAGGAAAGAAAGCGAACGGCGGCGGGCACTTGGCGTAGATCGTCGACGCGGTCCAGGTGATCCGCGTCTTCGACGGAGACTCCCATCCAGAGGTTGGGGGGCCAGTCGAGGTCGCCGGCCACTCGTCGCAGCCTCCGGGCACGCTTGGTCAGTAGCTGGTAGGTGTGCTGAGGCGTCTCGGCGATCACTTCGAAGACCTGCCGAACGAAGCTCAGGGGGACCTTGGCGTGGAAGAGGTCGCTCATCGAGTTGACGAAGACCATTCGCGGGGCTTTCCACTGTCGGGGAATGGCCAACGCGTCCGAGTGCGGAGTGAGGCCGAAGCCCGGGCCGGATGTCCTTGGATCCCCATCAGCCTGGTACTTGGCGACCCCCATGGCCTTGAGGCGTCTGGATAACACCAGGGCGTAGCAGTTGTCGCACCCAGGCGAGATGCGGTCGCATCCCGTGGTGGGGTTCCAAGTCGCCTCAGTCCACTCGATCGTGCTCCGGTCGCCCATGGTCCCTCCCGTAGCGGGTGGACAAGGGCCATCAGCGCTTGCCCACTCGACGCCTCGACTGCGCTGCCTAACGAGCGACGTGCCGAACTGACACGCGATCACCCCCATCCTTCACTTCGAACGGGTGTTCCGTGAAGGGGGTGTTGGGGTGATGGCACGTCTTACAGGTCCGGCGGTCGGTATACGCAACTCGGTGCGCCGACGAATGCCCAGCAATGGATCTCTCTGGCATCCCTGTGCAGGACAGCCTGGTGATCAACATGATCAAGCACAAGATCCGAAGCTCAGCTCATGCCGCCCTGCCCGCCGGAGAGCTGGTTGACGAGCCAGAACGTGGCGCCGCTCATCACAGCCGCGCCGTCGCTCTCGCAGGGGGCAGCGACGGAAGGTGCCCCCGTCGCGGTGCTCCCTACGATGGTGGCCCGACCTCGTCGACGTCGACGGCGTCTTCCATGACGATCTCGCAGCGCTACGCGGCAGAGCACATGTCAGCGCTCCCCAGCTCCTTGTCCACGGGCAGGTGTCCGGTCAGTGGGCTGCTCGGTGTGTGCTTTGACCGCGGTGGCCAGGTGGCCGGCGAAAGGTGCGGGCAGGTCGTGGCCGTTGGTGGTCTGCACAAGGGCGTCGGCGATGCGGTGGAGTTTCGTGTTGCTGTGCTGGGAGGCGGCGATCAGGACCTGCCAGGACGGTGGCCGTGATCAGACAGCCGTCGGCAACACGACTGGGGTTGGCCGTGCGAAGAAGTGACCGATGGCCTCCGCAGTGAACGCCTGCCCACAGACGTCGACAGCCCCTGACCTTTCGAGGACACCTCCGGGGCCGCCTGCCGTGACAGCACGGTCCTCGGAGCCGGTGGCCCCCACACCAATAGGAGGGCAATGCCTCCGATCGAATAGCTGTCTAAGGCGCGATCCGGAGGAGTGGGAGCGTCCCGCGGCACATCGTGTCGACTGTGCACTCGAACGGGTGATCCAGGCCGCGTGCCGCCGGGGGCGGCGGGGTGCGGTGGTCCACCATGAGGCCGCCTTCGTCCTCGTGCCCCTCCCGGAGGGCTTTTTCGCTATGCCAGCTCCTGTTCCTCGTCCCGTCGGCCGCCTGTGGATGGCTCCGACGGTTCGCCGAGGCCATCCTGCCGATTCCGCTTCAGGCTGCTCGCCCGTCCGTGACGAGTGTCATCGGGTCTCGGCGCAGGCTCGTACGGCCAGTGCCCGCGTTGAGTCCGGCGCTCCTGAACCGGAATGCTGACGAACGAGATCCAGGCCGGCCTGGAGCAGTGGGCCGCACGGGTCGACGACACCCGCCGACGTGTTCGTGAAGCGGAGGCCGCAGAGAAGGCGAGCCGGATCCGATACGCCGCGCAGTGCCGGCGCGAGGCGTTCAAATACCTGGCAATGGCGTGCGCTTCGCTGCGAAGCTGGCCGGGTCTGGAACAGATCGGCGAGCAGGGCGTCAAGGCCGCCCACCGCATCCTTGTGGCCATGGACGGGCCAGAGATCCGGAAGGTCCTGCCTCTGGTCACCGCCGCAGCAAAGAAGCGCAGGATCCCGGCCAGGTTTTTGGCCGAGGCCACCGACGCGTTGTGTGTTGCCGAACAACGCCCTCAGGTGTACGGCACCGCGGCCGGCCATCCGATCGCTGACGAAGCGCGTGTCGACGCGCTGCGTGCCGTCCTGGGGATGCGGTCGTTGGCGCCCCAGCCCTTGCTCCAGAATGCGGCCACGTCTCGGAAGCCGGTGGCGGACGAGCCGCTTCCAGCAGAGCTGAACGTCCTGGAAGGGCTTCTTCGCGAGCTGCCGGCAGTCGGCCCGCTCCCGCGTAGCGTTCGGCCCACAGTCGCCGCGCATACGGCATGGGGCTGTGCTTACTGCGGTGGCCCGGCCCAGCCGGACACGGTCGAGTTGGAGATCCGGGGCCGGGTATGGCGGATCTGCAGTGCCTGCGAGCGGTGCCCAGATACCCCTGAGGACCGCCTGCTGGACGTGCTTACGGCCAAGGGGGGCGTCTCGGAGACCCAGGCCCGGCACGCATCCAGGCTCGCTCGGCACCAAGGCTGGCGGCTACCGATGCGCTATCACCAGCAGGCCGCCCGGCCCAACCATCGCCCCCAGCCCCGCTGGCATCACATTCCGGACACCGCGGTCACGAAACTGATCACATTCGCCGAGCAGCGGCAGCCCGCTGTCACTCCCACGGTGATGCCGACCCAGCGCACGGCTCCGCCTCCACCGCCGCATCCCGGCCTGCTCGTTTCGGCCAAGGCACAGGTACTGCTCGCATTGCCCCTCGACCAGCAGTTGACATCCACGCAGGTGAGCAAGGCACTTCAGATGGCGCCAGGGACGTTCGAGGGGCGCGCTCTGATGATCAGAAACGTACGCGAGCTTCAAGCGGTCTTTGCTTCTCCACCGCAGTGGTTGGTCGACTTCCACCACACGCTGGCAGCCAAGCGGGCGATCAACCAGGCACGTCAGCTGGCACGAGCATCGGCCGCCAAGCCGAAGGACCGCAACGAACCGGAAGCGGCCCGGCCGACTCCACGGACCGGTCCACCGCATCCCCGTATGTTGATCTCGGCCCGAGCGGAACGAACGCTGGCCAAGCCGCCCACCGAGCGACTGCAGTCCGGTCAGGTCACCAAGGCTCTCCAAATCGCGCACGCCGCTGGAGTCAAGCAGCGCCTGGACGTGCGTACCGTCGGCGAACTCGCGGCTCTCTTCCACGACCCGCCCGGCTGGCTCCTCGAATTCCACCGCAGCCTCGCGGCCCAGCGGGCAGCGAACCCGAACTCGGACCCGGAGGACGACATCGAAGCCGACACGTCGGCTGACCGGTAGGGCTTGAGCATCTGAAACTCGAAAGGCTGCAAGTCGTGACCAGAGCTGTGGATCCCGCCCTGCGTGCGGCAGCGCGCGACCGCACATGCCCGGACTGCTCAGTGGCGCCGGGGGAAAGATGCCTTCCGGGACCCGGAGGCCGTTCCAACACCCACCGCAGTCGGATCGATTCCGCCAGAAGGGCTCTTCAACCCTTGCCTCCGCGGCAGCTGCTGCCCGCGACGGACGAGCGCATGCACATGGAGATCGCCATCGGTGATCCAGACACCTTGGTGATGTCCCTGCACCCTGCTGTGTTCGGGGCCCTCTTCCAAGCACCGGAGGATGTGGGTGCGCTCTTCCACCTGGGGCTCTGTGACGCGGACCCGACACTTATGGACTTCAGATCGGTCACCAACCCGATGGTCCTGATGTTCATCGCGGCATTCGCACGGCTTTCGGCGGCCGAGCGCGACGAGTGCATCGACCGCTTGGTCGCGCTCGGTTTCACGCATGCGTCGCCGGAGGGCGAGGTGACTACGGTGCGTGAGGCGGTCAGAGTCGTTGAGCGTTCCGATCTCTCTCCCGCCTTCCTCGCGGACTGGGAAGCGGCGAAGGCGGGCTTCCCGGCACCTCAGATTCCCACGCGCCCTTGGAAGCGGCAGGAAGCCGCATTGGGGGGCAGCGCAGATTGAAATAAGCCCGATTACCCAGGTCTCGGTCCGGCTACGTGCGCTGTCTCCCTGTCGTTCGTCCACGTCCACGCGAATCCGGATCGTCCAACTGCTACCAGAACTGCAACCAGACGACGAAGGCTCCGCATGACGACCGGCGACGGTTCAGTGCTGGGTTTCGGCGGACCAGAGGGTGGTGCCCTGGTAGATCACGCTGACGCCGCCGTCGGTGCCGAAGTACAGATAGGCGCCGTCGTGCCCGGAGGTGACGGAGCTCCAGACACCCCAGGTGTCCTGGTTGTAGACGACGAGGTTGCCGTCGGCCTGCATGATGGCGCGGTATCCGGTGCCCGAGGTGCCCGAGGACCAGCGCCGGTGGTGATCCTCGTCGTAGATGACGAGGTTGCCGTCGGTCTGCATCGTCATGGTCGTCCGGTTGGTCTGCCAGGACTCACCCGGCATCAGCTGCTGGTCATGCCGCACGGTCAAGGTCGTCCATTCGGGCGAGGCCGATGCCGTCCCGCCCGGGTCCGGGGCCGCCGCCTTGCCCGTGGGGGCCGTCGTCTTCGTCGTCTCGGCGTCGCGTCCGGCGGAAGTGGGGCTTGGTGACGGCGGCGCGGCGGTCCGGGTGGGTGAAGACGAGGAAGCCGCCGCGGCGGGTGCTCGGTGCGGGGACGGTGATGTCGAGGCGGCAGAGGTCGCGTACGGCTCGGCGATCGCTGTACTGCTTGCGCCCGCACGGGGCTTCGTGTCGACGGCGGAGTCCGCTTCGAAGGCCGCGCGGGTGGCCAGCCCCGCGGTCACGAGGACTGCGGTCCCGGCGAGTATGGCCCCCGCTCTCCGTGCGCGGGTTCCCTTGCCGGGTACAACGGTTCGGAACAGGCGGCTGCGGACGGTCGTGGCACCGGCGGCTTCGAGTGCGTCCGCGAACTCGGCGGCGTCGGCCCAGCGCCCCTCCCGCTCCGGTTCGAGGGCGCGTCGCGTCACGCGTCGGACTGCCGCCGGCACCTGGGGGCGCGGCGGTCCGGGCCAGTCGAGCTGTTCCGTCGAGCCCGGGAGGCTCCCGGTGAGCAGCTCGTAGGTGAGTACGCCCAGGCCGTAGACGTCGGCCCGCTCGTCGACGTCGACCAGGCGGTCCTCCGGGACCTGCTCCGGAGCCATGTAGCCGGGTGATCCCACGCCCTGCGTCAGTCCCGAGGCGTGCGCCAGGCTCTTGGCCAGGCCGAGATCGGCCACCAGCAGCCGTTCACGGCCGCCCGACGCCGTCTGGAGCAGGATGTTGGACGGCTTGATGTCACGGTGCACTATGCCGACCGCGTGCAGGTCGGCCACGCCCCGTGCGGCCTGCACCGCGAACCGCGCCGCCTGGTCGACGGCCAGGGGTCCCTGGGCCAGCCGGTCGGCCAGCGTTCCGCCGTCGGCGTAGGTCATGACGAAATACGGGCGCCCGTCCGGTAGTTCGCCGATGTCGTACACCTGCACCACGCGGTCCGACGCGGCCTGGCGCAGCAGCCGGGCCTCGTCCAGGAAACGCTCCCGGAGGTCGGGGCGGTGAACCCACTTCTCCGCCATGACCTTCACCGCGATCGGGGCTTCGAGCAGGTCGTCGTAGGCGAGCCAGACCATGCCGAAACCTCCGCAGCCCAGAAGGCGCTGAAGGCGGTGACGTCCGACAGTGACGGGTGTTGACATGAGGGCGGAACTCCAGCGCAGTTGCCGTTCGACATTCGACCGGGACCAGGAGGCGGCGGACTCAGCACCTGCCCGCCGCGCCGCTCATGGGCGACATCCGGTACCGGTCACCTCCTCGCACCGCGGAGACGGTGAGGGCACCTCGCCGGGCGCCCTTCCGGCATGCCGGGTCCTGTGACCGCAGATGCCTGTGTGTCAGTGTCGACGCGTGACGCAGCCGCGCACAACGTGCGCGGGACCAGCATGATCTCCGTTCTTTGGGCACCAGCACAACGGCCCCGCCGGTAGCGCGATCTCCGATCACGGGCCCTGCGTGCAGGGCACACCGCGCATCACAGCCCGCTGCCCATACAGATGCCGGTCAGTCCGGGCCCGGGCCGAGCATGCGGCGCGAGAGCTCGGCGAACTGGAGGAGTTCGGGCATGGTCCGGTGCTTGGAGTAGGCCAGGGCGACCATGCGGGGTGCGACGCCCTCCAGCGTCAGGTAGACGACGTCGTCGCGGCGGTAGAAGCCAGCCATGCCAGCCGGCATGACGTAGCACCCGGACCCGAAGGCGACGGTCTGCAGGCATTCCTCGATCGTCGCCGGGAACCGTCCGGTGTCCCCCGGCGGCGCCACCGGGTCGAGCGGGACACGTCCGCGCCATTCCGGTACGTCTTTCGGATCCTGTAGCAAGGTCATGTCCCGCAGGTCCTCGACGTGCACCGCCTTGAGTTCCGCGAGCGGATGATCACTGGACAGTGCCACCACACGGGGCTCCGGGAAGAGCGGGACAACCTCGAACATGCCCTCGGGCAGGGGCAGTCGGACGTAGCAGACGTCGACCCGCCCGTCGAGCAGGAAGTCGACCTGGTCGGTGATCGAGGTGTGGACGACATCGATGTCGAGCTGGGGCGCCATCCGGGCGAACTCGCGCACGATGGGGGTGACGATGACACCCGGCATGAAGCCGATGGTGAACTGGTTCACCTCCCGGCTCGCCGTCCGCGCCCGCTGCTGCACCGCCTGCGCCATCGCCAGCATCGGCCGAGCGTCCTCCAGCAACTGGTGCCCCGCCCGCGTCAGGACGGTGCCCTGCCGGTCACGCAGGAAGAGGACTACGCCCAGATCCTCCTCCAGCGCCCGGATCTGACGGCTGAGCGCGGGCTGCGTCATGTAGAGACGGCTCGCCGCCCGCACGAAGCTGCACTCCTCGGCCACGGCCACGAAGTAGCGCATCCGGCGTATGTCGAGATCCATGCGGCTCATCGTAGCCACGCCCATCACGGCATATGCCGAAACGGCTTCAGAATCGAACAGATAGGCATTGGCGCGGTCCCCCTCAGCCGGTCCACCATGGTCAGACCGAGGGGGGAAGCCACAACGTCCGTCGCTGTAACGGCAGTTGTGTATCGCGCCGGGCCCGTGAGGACAGCTGGCCACCGTCGCGGACCGGGGGACACGGGGGACACACACCGCCGATCGGGTGCGGCCACAGGGCGGTGCACCCCTTGCGCGTCAGGCGCGGACGCGGTCGGACCACCGTCTCCTCGCGGGTACGCCCGCGCCTTCGGGCATCGACCCCCCTCCGGCCGACGGGGCGGATGGACCCCACGAAAGGAGTCACCATGGGATCACGCCGGCACCGGGGCAGGGCCACGCCGTCCACCGGACACACCCCGAGCGCTGCGGCATACGACGGCACGGCACGGCGGTCGGCTCTCCGCGTGGTTCGTGCCTGTCCGTCATGACCGGCAGATCCGAGTGCGCTGCGGCTGCGACAGCGGCTCTGCGCGACATCCTGGAGCGCATCGACGCCGATGCCGTGGTCCAACGTATGGAACCCGTACTTCACCGCACGCCCGGATACGGGTGCTCGGCGCGCGACTGCGGGGCTTCCGCACTTCGTGCCTCGCTGCGCCGGCACGTCGGCCTGCTCCTGCACTGGATGGTGAGGGGCACACCTCCGGACGCGTACGTCCTGTCCGAGATATACGAGCAGGCGCGGGAGTGCGCCGCCGCCGGACAGCCGTCGAGCGGTGCCCTGCTTCTCCATCACCAGGCTGCGGGCGTCTTCTGGGACGCCGTGCTCGGTCTGGCCACCGCGGAGGACCGCGGACATCTGGCGGCCTGGACCGACCAGGCGCGGCGTCACCTCGACAGCTACCTCGACATGGTCACCCGGACGTTCACGCAGGCGTACGCGGACCAGGCCGACCTGCCGTCCTCACAGGGCGACCGGCGGGCGCGCACCCTCTTCGACCGCCTCTGCGCCCACCTGCCCATCACGGTGGAGGACCAGGAGCGTGCCGCTCGGCTCGGCTTCGATCTGATGCCTCCGTACGTGCCGTTTGTCGTGCTGCTCGACAAGTCCACCCCTGCCGAGCGCGCCGACCTCGCCGCCCGACTGCGCACCGCAGGAGCCCTGACCTTCGTCGAGGATGTCCGCGTCACCGGATTCACCGGGCCCGCGTTCGACTGGTCCGCGTTCACGGGCGACCGACGCCTGCTCCTCGCACAGGGCCTACCGGCCGGGCGGGCCGGCCTTCAGACCGCCGTCGACAATCTGCGTCTGCTGGTCGCTGTCGCATCGCGATCCCATCGGGGTGGACGTGTCCAGGTCGAGGACTTCCTGCCCCAACTGCTCCTGGCGCGCTCTCCCGAGCTCGCCGACGCGGTGGCCCAGCGAGTCCTCGGCCCGCTGGCAGGCCGGGACCACGGCGAGCTGATGGCGAGCCTCGCCTGCCTGGTCGAGAACCAGTTCGACAGCGCCTCCACCACGGTCGCCCTTCACATACACCGCAACACCCTGCTGTACCGGATCAAGCAGATCGAGAAGCTCACCGGCCTCGACCTGCAGAGGCACAGCGACCGCGCAATGGTGTGGCTCGCGGTCATCTGGGCTCAGGTCTCCTCCGGACGGGTCGGATAGCGGCCGTGCGGAGGTAGCGGCTGTCGGCTGCGTCCCCTGGCGCTGACCCGACCGGCACGTTCAACTCAGAAAGCGAGCAGCGATGAGAAGCCGTCCGACGGAGGCTCAGGCAGAGGTGGTGCCGATGCAGCGTCAGGCCGAATCGAACCGACGTCTTCCCATCGATACGGCAGCCACCGACTCGCCGCGCAGCAGGCGCCCGCACAATGCGGCCAGACCGGGCCAGCGACCGCACACCGACGTCATAAGACGGCTCCCCACGGCCTCGGTGTCGGTGGCCGTGGACGCCGCGGACCCGGTGACACACGCCGGGCTGGCGGCCGGGCTGAGCCGCGGACCGAAAGTGGCGCTCACCACGGTGAGGGAGGCGGACGTCGTGGTGGCCGCGATCCAGACGGCCGACAACTCCACGTTGGAAGCGCTGAGCGGTCTGCCCATGCCGCCCCCGGCACGGATCGTGCTCGTGGTCAGCGACGGCTGGTACGCCGACCTGACGGTGGCGGCCCACAGCGGAATACGGGCCGTGCTCTGGCGGGCCGAGGCGAAGCCGCAGTCCCTGATCCGTGCCGTGCTGGCCGTCGCCGCCGGCGAAGCGCTGCTGCCATCGGCGGTACAGGGCGAACTGCTCGACCAGGCAGACCGCCTCCAGCGCAACGTGCTGATGCCCAGGGGCCTGACACCGTCCGGCCTGAGCACACGGGAGATCGACGTGCTCCGACTGGTCTCACAGGGCCTGGACCTGGCCGAGATAGCCGACGCGATGTGCTACTCCGAACGCAACATCAAGAAGATCCTCTACGGAGTCATCAACCGCCTCGGACTGCGCAACCGCGTCCACGCCGTCTCCTATGCCATCCGCAACAAACTCATATGAGCGAGCCCAGCGGGGCGTGTACAGCGTGAACTTGCGGGTCGCGGCTGGGGTGTGGGCGAGGCTCGCCGATCAAGTACCGCCTCAGGTCGCCTACGTGCCGGGCGGGTTCGGCGCGGCGCAGGCCCCACGGTTGGTGTCGGGTGTCGGCGACGATCCCTGCCTCACTGCGACAGAGCGGTGGCACTTTCCGGCTGCTCGGACTGCTCGGACGGGTCGTCCTGGCCTCTGAACGACAGCAGGCGTGAGGGAAGGAGCCAGAGGCAGGCGAGGGTTCCACCGATCGCGCCGACCCACAGCGCGACGGGGATTCCCGCTGTCGCGGCGATGAGGGCGCCGGTGACCGAGCCCAGCGGCCGGAGGCCGAAGCTCACGGTCTGGTACGCACCCCGAGTCTGTGACCGGAGGTGCGGTGGCACCACCAGTGCGAAGACCGAGCCGACCGAGATGTCCTGGACGGATTCACCGACGCCGCCCAGCAGCGTCGAGGCCAGGACCAGGGCGAAGACGAGGCTTCCGGTGGCGCCGACGGCGGGGATCACGAGAAGCGGAGCGTGCGACACCAGGCAACCGACCAGGAGCATCCGGCCCAGGCCGATGCGGCGTGCGAGCCGGGAAGCCAGGGCCGCGCCGACGAGCCCGCCGATGGCCTGCACGCTGAACACGAACCCGATCTGGGCACTGGTCAGGGACAGCTTGTGGACGTAGTACCAGACGAGCACCGACAAGAAGAGCATGTTGAAGAAGTTGCCGGTGGCGGTGACCGCGAGTGCTGTCCTGATCAGCGGATTCCGCCGGATGAAGGCCAAGCCTGTGCGCCGGTCGCGGTTCTCCGGGGTGCCGGGTTCGTGGCGGCGCTCCACCGGTCGCAGCCGGAGGAGGAACAGGGCGGCCGTGACGGCGGTGGCCGCGTCCACACCGACCGCTGCCGGCACACCCGCGAGTTGGACCAGGAGTCCACCGAGGGAGGGTCCGGCCAGGATCGCGGCGGTCTGGCCCGTGTAGGAGGCCGCCTGCCCGGCGACGTAGAGCTCGGACGGCAGGGTGGTGGCGAACAGACCGCTCTCGCTGACGTTCGACAGCACCGAGCACAGGCCGATGACGGCCAGGATGACGGCCAGCTGGAGGAGCGAGAGCAGGCCGAAGGCCGTTGCGATCGGCACGGTGCTCAGGGCGGCGACCCGCAGGAGGTTGGCGCCGGCCAGGAGCTTGCGGTGCTGTCCCGTACGGTCGGCGAAGGTGCCCGCCGGTATGGCCAGGAACAGGCTCGGGAGCCAGATCACGGCCGACAGGACGGCACTTTGGACGGCGTCGGCGCCCAGGACCTCGATCGCGGCCAGCGGCAGGGCCACCGAGGAGATGGCGTCGCCCAGGGCGGCCAGCGTGGTGGCGGACCAGAGCTTTCTGAACGCGGAATGGCGCAGCGGCGCCGGCACCGAAGGTCGAGGGGCCCGCAAGGTGATGGATCCTGTTTCTCGCGATGACGGAAATTACGCGGAATGTGCGGCCGCTCCGGACCCGAACAAGTACCGGAGCGGCCGATGAATTTACCAGGAGTGCTGCTTCTTCATTTTTTTCACCTCCACTGCTCGCGAACTCCCCTCCATAAGGGAATCGCTGGGAAAATTATTGAGGAAGTCGACGGGTATCGCTAATGCCGATATCGTCGCCTGCCATGCCGAATCGGCTTGGCGAATTGTCCGGTGATTTCAGAGGATTACGTAGAGGGTGAGCAGAGTGGCGCCCGTGGCCACGACGTAGACCTCGAAGGCGCCACGGAGGGCCGCCGGGGCGTTGCGCAGCTCCATGAAGTGCAGGCCGACCAGGCGCACCTTGATCAGCGCGATGGCGACGACCGCGCAGCCGATCAGGGTCGACGTGCTGCCTTCGATGCCCAGCAGCCAGCTCGACAGTGTGGCCAGGACGAGTACCGGAAAGACCCACATGTGTCACGCCACCAGGTAGAAGAGCGGGAAGAGGACGAGCCAGAGCAGGTCCACCATGTGCCAGTACGAGGCTGCTCCCTCGGCGGCCAGCAGTTGGCCCCGACTCAGGGCCGGCCGCCGGGACAGGACGATGAGGACCGTCAGCGCGCCGATCCCGATCGCCAGGTGGGCCAGGTGGATGCCGGTGAACACGAAGTAGTACATGAAGAAGTCGTTGCTGCTCGGGGTATGTCCGTCGCGGATCACGAGCGCGTATTCGACGCCCTTGATAGCGGCGAACCCGAGCGCGCACAAAAGCGCCCATGGCAGTGTCCGTGTAGGTCTGCCGGATCGCAGCTGCCGCAGCCCGCAAGCCACCAGCGCTGACGCGATCAGCAGGAGCAGGGTGTTCAGGAGTCCCAGGTCTGGATGAAGGGCCTGCTGAGAGGCCCGGAACATCCTCGGGTGCCGGCCGTGCAGTACCGCGATGAAGCCGAAGAACACCGAGAACATGATCATGTCGCCGAGGAGGAAGACCCACAGTCCGGCCTCGCCGGGGATGTGGCGGTGACGCTGGGGCGCCGAGGGTTCGGTCCGGGCCTCCGTGGCGGTCATACCGCCGGTTCCAGGTCGGCCAGGGCCCGGTCGTCGTCCACCCGGTTCGCGGCCCGCATCATCAGCGGTGTCATGACGAGGAACCAGGCGCCGAAGGCACCGGCCGCGACCCAGAACGAGAGGATGCCGTTCCAGGCGAAGGGGCCGGTCTTGAAGAAGGTCAGCAGGATGCTCGGCAGGAAGAGGAAGGCCATCCAGAAGTTCAGGTAGGCGGCCCAGCGGGGCAGGAGCGGCGTGCGGCGCTTGTCGGCCAGGATCGCCACTCCGACCGCGATGGCCTGCCCGACGGCCGGAAACGCGTTCATGACCAGGGTGATCCAGGCCGTGTCGTTGAGCGCCATCGTGATGTCGGGCGAGCGGTCCGGCCGGTAGGCCGTCGCGGTGAAGATCAGGACCGGTACGAAGATCGCGGCCACGTTGGCGGCACCGCAGACGAGTTGGGTGGCGGCCAGCGGCGCCAGCCGCGAGTCGATACGCCGGATCAGGCTCGACAGCGCCGCGACGAAGGGTGCGGTCGTCACTGCGCCGACGAGCATGACCACGAGGCCGGCACGGATCGAGTTGGCGTGGTCCGTGTAGAAGGCCGCCACCCGCTCCGCCGACCAGCTCGGCGCCATCGGGGGTATCCAGTGGGCGATCAGCAGAGCGGCGAAGAACAGTGCGATGAACACGTAACCGAAGCTCGCGCAGACGGTCAGGATTCGGCGGGACATGAGGGAATCTCCTGGTTGCGGAGGGGAAGAGTGCGGAGGGGGCCGATGCCCTGGCGTCGTCAGGCCGGTGCGCTCAGGTACGGGAACACGGCGCGCAGCGTCCCGGTGGCGTGGCCGACATCCAGGCCCATGGGGACGGGAGCGTTCAGCACGATCTCGAACATCGCCTCGGGAGCGGACTCGGTGAGCCCTCTGCCGTTGCGGGCCAGCGCGCCGAAGTCGGCTTCGGTGCCCACCTGGTAGCGCAGGACATCCGGGAAGATGACGTCGCGTATCGCGGCGCCGTAGCCCTGCGGGTCGGAGTGCGTGTCGTTCGCGGCCACGAGACCCGCGACCTTCCGGCGCACGAGATCGCCGTAGTTGTCGAGGTCGGCATGCGGATCAGTGGCGTTGTAGTCGTCGAAGCCGGCCTCGGTGACGTCGAACAACGTGCTGACGAGCGGATTCGCGCACCGGTTGATCTGCAGCCAGCCGCCATGGTGGTCGTCAAGGGCGGTGGTGGCCCAGAGGCTGATCGTCCCCGATCCGATGAGCTCGTCCGGTACTTCGAGGACGATGGCGGTGACGTTGGTGCCGGCGAACAGGTTCGAGGCCCGCTGCGGGTCGAACGCGGAAAGGTCCACCGCCGCGCCGTTGCGGAGCGCGGTCACGACCGCCGTGACGACGGTGCCGTCGAGGTAGAACGGGTCCCCGGCCCGGCCGACGAAGACGTTGACACCGTCCGCCGTGGTGACGATCTCCTGCGTCCTGCCGGTTGCCACGAGGGCTCCCGAGGCGTTGCGGTCGGTGGCCTCGTATCCGGTGAGCCGGTCGAGCACCCAAGCCTGCCCGCCGTCCGGTTCGGTGGCGAGGAATCTGAACCGGAACGTCAGATCCTGCACCGCGTCGTCGCCGGTGTCGATGTGGAACTCGTACAGCGCCTCGGGGTGGAAGCCCTTGTCGGCCGACACCGGGTTGGTGTTCATGACGAAGACCGTTCCGGTCCGTCCCTTGAACAGGTAGACATCGCTGATGTCCAGGCGTGGGTCCTGCTTTGCGGCAGCTGAATCCTGGTGGTGGGACATCGATCGGCCTTTCGAGAAAGCTGAGCAGGGCAGGGCGACGCCTCGCCGACTCGGCGGTTGGTGTGTGCGCAGCATTCGAGGGTTCGGTTCTGCGAACCCGGGGAAGCCACCGCGGGACGCTCAGGCGCTCATGGCGGTCGCCGAGCAGTGTGTTACTGCCGCTGCGCCAGGCACTCCGAGGTCGAAGTGGGTCACGTCGAACATCCTGACCCGGGGCGGTCATTCGTCGCCAATGCCTATCCGCTGGCCCTGCATGCCGGTTCGGCATCAGTCCACTTGCGCGCGCATGATGCGGCTGACGAGGTTCGCGAATTCGGGATGGATCACACGGGGGCGCGCCGCTGCGTGTTCGCACGCGTGGCGTCCGCACGAGGCGAGTTGCGGGGCAGCCTGCACGTGAGTGCGTAGATCACCGCGCCGACGAGCGTTTCATCGATCATGCGCCACAGGAACTTCACAGTTGCCGCTCCTTCGTGTCCAGGGGCCGCTTCGCATCGCGTCGGATGGTGTCGGCGGCGCGTTCGGCGATGGCCAGGACGGTCGCGTTGACTCCGGTGTTGGGAATGGACGGCATCACCGAGGCGTCGGCGACACGCAGGCCGTCGACGCCGTGCACCCTCAGGTCCGGGTCGACGACGGCGAGGTCGTCCATCCCGATCCGGCACGTGCCGACGGGGTTGTGAAAGGGTGCCGCGTTCCCGCGGACGTAGGTGACGAGGTCGTCTCCCATTCTCGGAGCGGTCTCCCGAGCACCCCACTGACCCCAGGCGGGCATGCCGCCGATCTCCCGCGCGATACCGAGGGCCGCGAGCATGGCTGACACGTCAGCGCTGTCGGCCAGGTAGTTCGGATCGATCAACGGCAGCCGGCCCGGGTTCGAGCTCCTGAGCCGAACCGTTCCCCGGCTCACCGGCGCCGTGTGAGCGAAGGCGACCGTGTGACCGCACTCGGGCGTCCCGACGTCCGCGATGTCCGCCGGAGCGTCGAGCAGCATCAGCTGAACGTCCGGAACGGCTGTCGCGCCGCTGTGCACCAGGGCACCGACCGTACTGAAACCGTGGCTGGTCGTCAGCTGCCGCCCCGTCTCGAAGACCACGGGGCACTGCAGGTGATCGTGCAGATTGGCGCCGACTCCGGGGAGATCGGCCAGCACCGGAATCCCGACATCACGCAGATGTGCCGCGGGGCCGATACCGGAGAGCAGCAGCAGGTGAGCGGAGCCCACCGTCCCGGCCGCCACGATCACCTCACCGCGCGCCTCGGCGCGTTCCGCCGTGCCGAAGGACGTGTATTCCGCGCCGGTGCAGCGTCCGCGCTCGACCACCAGGCGGCTGACGTCTGCCTCCGTGGCCAGGTGCAGATTGGGCCGGTCGAGCACCGGGACCAGATAGGCGTCCGCGGCGCTCTGCCTACGGCCGCCCGCCCCCGCCAGGTCGCACCAGAAGGCGCCGTGCTGCCGTTCACCGTTGATGTCGTCGGTGAGGTCGTGACCGGCCTCGGTGAGCGCGCCGAGGAAAGTCAACGACCCGTCGTCGAGCTGGGTCGTCGGCGCCGCCCACACCGGCCCGATGACGCCGCGCAGGGCGGGGTTGCGGCCTATCGCCGTCTCCGTCCGGCGGAAGTACGGCAGCAGCTCGGGGTAGCTCCAGCCCTTCGCACCGTTGTCCGCCCATGCGTCGTACACGGCGCGGTGCCCGCGGACGTGCATCATCGCGTTGATCGAACTCGATCCTCCGAGGACCCGCCCGCTGGGCCATTGATGCGTGCGCGACAGCGTCCCGGGCTGCGGGGTCGTCCAGCGTGACCAGAGGATCTCCTTGGCCGGAATGAGCGGGAACCCGACCGGAAGGTGCATGGCCGGTGGGCCCAGCGCCGAGCCGCTCTCCACGAGAAGCACTTCCGCCGCCGCGTCTTCGGACAGTCGCGCCGCGAGAACACAGCCGGCCGTTCCGCCCCCGACGACCACATAGTCATAGGCAGTCATCTCTGTCCCGCTGGCACGAACAAGCCGCGATGACACATCGTCAAAACCTTTTCTGTCAGTTCACATTCCTTCTGCCGATGAGCTTTGCGGGCCGCGGCTCGTCGCGCCAATGCCGATTGCCCGAAGCGTCATGCCGATCGGACATGGCGACAGAACAGCGCGGTTCCGCTCGCCCACGCGCGTTCCTCTATGCCGAACCGAGCGCCGCAATCACGATCTTGGCGAACTGGTCGATGGACGGCATCTTGCGGTTCTTGGCGTACGCCAGCGCCACCATGCGCGGGGCAACCCCGGTGAGCTGGACGTAACGGATGTCGGGGCGGCGGTAGAAATCGGCGAGGCCGGCCGGGACGACGAGAAACCCGGTGCCGGACGCGACGGCTTCCAGGCTCTCCTCGATCGAGGTGGGCCGTTCGGCTTCCGGACGGTTGCGTGCCGTCGCCGCGTCGAAGTCGGTGCCTCGCCACTCCGGTACGTCTGCGGAGTCCTGGAGCAAGCGGTACGGCGTCAGTTCCGTGATGTGGACGGTCCCCGCCTGTGCCAGCGGATGTTCGTCGGAGAGAGCCGCGACCCGAGGCTCGGGGAACAGAGGGACGATCTCGAAGATGTCGACCGGCAGCGGCAGCCGGACGAAGCAGACGTCGACGCGCCCGTCGAGCAGATAGTCGACCTGGTCGGTGGGCGCCGTGTGCAGCACCTGCACATTGACCTCCGGCGCCAGCGCCCGGAACTGCCTGACGATCGGCGTGACTATGACCCCTGGCATGAAGCCGATGGTGAAGTGGTGCCCCTCACGGCTGGCGAGCCGGACTCGCCGTTGCAGAGCCAGCGATGCCGCGAGCAGCGGCCGTGCGTCCTCCAGCAGCTGACCGCCGGCCCGGGTGAGCGCCGTACCCAGCGGGCCGCGCTGAAGCAGCGACGCTCCGAGATCGTCCTCAAGGGCGCGGATCTGTCGGCTCAGTGCGGGTTGCGTCATCTTCAGTCGTTCGGCACCACGCACAAAACTGAGCTCTTCGGCAACCGTCACGAAATAGCGGAGACGCCGGAGGTCGATATCCATGACGCCAATGTTAGCCACGCCGCTTTTCCTGTCGAACTATGATCCGAAAAAGCGTCTTGGGCTTTGGCGATGCCAGACCGGCATGACTTCTGCGCGAATCGGCATTGGCGCCACCGGGCGTCCACGGCCATGATTGACCGACATAAAGGGGCCTACCATCGACACATGACCGCCCGGTCATGGGCGCAGCCTTGCACGCATTCTCAGCGGCGTGCCGAGGGCGCCGCTCAATTCCACCCCGCTCGGCGCAGAAATCGTCAAAACCCCGAGTTTTGCAGTCCGGTCGCCTCTCGGTGAAACCCCCGCTCCGGCTCGGCTCGGATCACCTCAGCCTGGTGGTCCGTCGCAGTGCCGCCTGAAGCAGACGATCCACCAGGTCCCCGTACTCGACGCCACTGGCCTGCCACATCTGCGGGTACATCGAGACGGGGGTGAAGCCGGGCATGGTGTTGATCTCGTTGATGACGAACCGTCCCTCCTCGGTGAGGAAGAAGTCCGCACGGACCAGCCCCTCGCAGGAAGCGGCCTCGAACGCCTTGAGGGCCAGTCGGCGCACCTCGCTGGTCTGGCTTTCGGTCAGCGCCGCGGGCACCTCTCCGGGGGTGGAGTGGAGGTACTTCGCCTCGAAGTCGTAGTACGCGCGTGCGTCGGGCGCCGGGATCTCGGCCGGCACGCTGGCCCTCGGTCCCTCGGGGAACTCGAGCACGCCGCACTCGATCTCCCGGCCCTGCACCAGGGCCTCCACGATGATCTTCGCGTCATGCCGGTGCGCCTCCGCGATCGCGTCCTCAAGGCCGGGCGCCCCGTCGACCTTGGTGATACCGATCGAAGAGCCGGCGCGTGCCGGTTTCACGAACAGCGGCCAGCCGTACGCGTCGGCGAAGCGGCTGATCCTCGCGCGGGCCCCCGCCGCGTCGGACTGCCACTCGCGGGGTCTGATCACCAGGTACGGCCCGACCGCCAGGCCGAACGAGCTGAACACCCGCTTCATGTACTCCTTGTCCTGGCCGACCGCCGAGGCGAGAACACCCGCTCCGACGTAGGGGATGCCGGACAGCTCCAGGAGGCCCTGCACGGTGCCGTCCTCGCCGTACGGTCCGTGCAGTACGGGAAAGACCAAGTCCACTTCGCCGAGGACCTTGGGCTCCGTGCCGCGTTCGCTGCGGACGACGGTCCGGTCGGTCGGATCGACGGAGACGACGATGCTGCCCCGGTCCGAAACCGTGAGCTGCTCGACCATGGGCGGGCGCCCGTCGGTCATCGCCATGCGCTCGGGATCGTCCGCCGTCAGGACCCAGCGCCCGTCCCGGGTGATGCCGACCGGAAGGACGTCGTACTTCGTCCGGTCGATGGCTCGCAGCACGGCCCCCGCGGTCACGACGGAAATGCCGTGCTCCGAGCTCCGGCCGCCGAAGAGGAGTATCACCAGTGGCCTGCGGCGCGATCCGGACGGAGGGGGTGTGGATGGTTCGGTCATGGTTTCTGCTTCCTTCGCTGTGCGGCGCCGGGGCGGCCGGGGGGGCGGCCCGGCCCCCCCGGCGGGCACCCCGGCTCGGGGGGGCCGGCAGCCCCGGACAGATGGCCCGGGGACGCGGGCGGGGCCAAAG
>NZ_JBIWOA010000056.1:0-48755 GCF_044767525.1 Streptomyces sp. NPDC101234
GCATGCGGCAGGTCGAGTGCGGCAGGATAGACGACCAACGAGGCCCCCGAGCAACGTGATTGAGACGTCAGACATCTCGATCAACAGCCCGGGGGTCTCGCTTGTTGCGCTCCACGGACCATCACCTGATCGGTGGCCAACTCGAAGAACTCAGTCAGTTACGTTCCCGAGTGGATGTAGGCGGCCCAACGGCTGGGCAGCGCCGGGGTCTTGTCGCGCAGTCTGCGTACGGCGTGATGCAGGGCCTCGGCCGCCAGCTCCGGCTCGGCCGGTTGCGTCCGATCGGCGGTGAGGCTGGCGTAGAAGTCCTGCGCCACGGTGATCGCGGTCCGGTCGTTGATGGGCCACAGCGTCCCGATGACACTGCGGTATCCGGCGAGTTGGAAGGCCGCGGTGAGGTGCGTCGCCTCGTCCGCCTGTTCCTGGTTGGTGTCGGTCGTGCTGCAGGCGGACAGGTAGGCCAGTCGGGCATACCGGAGATCGAGGCGCGTGATGGCGTGCAGCGTCAACGGGTTGGCCACGTGGTCGTGCAGCAGCAGTCGGCTCGCCGACGGATCGCGCAGGTCTGCGTAGCCGTGGCACGCGAGGTGGACGATGCCGTGCCGACGCAGTGCTTCGATCACGGCGTCGCGGTCCGTCGTAATGCCGGGAGCCGGAAGGACGGACGCTCCGGGGATGAAGTCGCGCACGATGTCGGCCTCTTGGGCGGCGCCGTCGAGCGGCGGACAGTCCGGTGCGTCCGGAACGGCGACCACCAGCGCGGACTCCGCACCGGAACCGTCGCGCCGCGCATGGGCCAGCGCGCGGAGGGTGGGAGTGTAAGAGCTGATGACGCGGTCCATGACCGTCTCGGACTGTGCGGTCGGCTCGTGGCGGCCCGCGGCATGGAGGGGCAGCATCGTGACCACGCCGACCGGGCACCACCACACCCTGCTCCAACGCCGGCCTTCCGGTGGGGGACCGGTGTGGCCCAGGGAGTCGAGCACGGGTTCGGTGATGTTGGTCCAAGTCCAGGCGAGCACGGCCAGCATCTGTTGCTGTGCTTCACGTCGTGCCCGCGCGGGCTGCTGCCGGTCGGTGGTGACCCGTAGAGCTGTGCGGAACGCGTCCGCCTGTTGCACGACCGCCTTCCGGGTGACCGCGGCGGGAAGGTGCACGGTGCCGGTCGGCTCATCGGGATCGTTGCGGACGATCAGGGCGTGGGCGCTCGTCTCGTCCGCCGTCACGTAGATGACCGGACCCCGGTCTGCGTGCCGGCACAGCTCGGCGATGGGCGTGGGGCGTTGGAAGCCGGCCAGGCCGGGCCGATGGCGGATCTCTTCGAGGAGCGCGTCCCACTGTTCGTTGAGCGCCACGCGGCGGGCGGCTAGTTCGCGCGAGTGGCGTCCCGTGGCGTCGCGGTGCTCGCCGAAGGAGGGCAGCGTGATCTCGTGATCGGCAGCGTTGATCGCGTCGCGGATCTCCTGGAACCGCGGCAGGAGATCGGGAGCTGTGGCCCGTAGTTCCGCTGCGTCGTCCCGCGTGTCCAGCGTGCCCGCGAAAACCACTCCGCGGGTCTGTTCCAGCAGTTCGACCGCGTAACCAGGCAGTCCCGCGGCGATGGCGGTCGCCGCGGCTGTCGCGGGAAGCCTGTTCGCGCTGCTGACCCGGTGCTCCCGGTCGGCGCGGTCTACGTCTCGCAGGCCCAGTTGCGGCAGCAGCTCCGTCGCGAGTCGGATCATCGCCATCGCGCGCCGCACGCGCCCCAGCCGGAGATCCGCAAGGGCTGCACGCTGCGCCGCTGTGATGCGCTGACTGATCGAAGCTCCGCTCATCTTGGCGGTCGCCGAATAGGGCGGAACGGACTCACGCAGCGTAGCGGGGTACTCGGTCCTCTCGAACGACAGCTGCAACAACTCACCGAGGTTGGAGAGGCAGTCGGCGCGGTCAGGATGATTGGGCAGAGTACTGGCAACCGCCTGCTTCGCGAACTCTATGGATTCATCGAGGGCTCGGACCGGAGCTGTCTCACTGCGCAGATACAACTCGCGCAGCGCCGTGCTGAGACGGGACAGATACTTTCCCCGCTCAGGATGGTCTGCGGGCGCCGTCCCGACCAGGTCCCGTGCGGCCTCCAAAGCCCTTTCCAACAGCGCCGGATCCTTTGAATGGCCGTACTCATTCATCAATGCCCGGTACAGCACGTTGAGTCGCGGCAGGTAGCCGGGATGGTTCACCGAGGTGGCGTTGACAGCCTTGTCGATTTCCCTCGTGGCATCGGCGGCTGTCCGTTCATCGCCCGTGCGGTCGGCGAGGTGGACCAATGAGCTGCCCAGAACGGCCTGGGTTCCGGCCCACTCGGGATCGTCGGGCCGAAGGCCGCCGATCGCCTCGCGCGCGTAGAACACCGCTTCCCGCGCCATGGCCAGGTCCCTCGTCCGTTCGGACAGCATCCGGAGAGCATCAGCCAGGTTGCCTGTGAAGGACGCGGCCTCACGGCCGCTACCCGGTGCGGTCGCGACCGCACCGCGGCCGAACCCCGCGGCCTCGCGCAGCGCGGGCACGTCACCCGTCAGCTCGTACTGCCGCTTCAGCACATGGGCGAGGAGGTTCCGCCGTGCAGAGTGATCCTCGCTCTCTCGCCGGGCTTCGCTCAGCGACCGCCGGATCAGACCGGATGCCTCGTCCAGGATCTCGACGTCACCGGTACGTCCGGAAAGCAGCCAGAGCATCGAGGCGAGAGTCTCGCGGTACGTGTCGAGGGCCGGGTCGTGGGGTTGCATGAACTCCACAGCGCGCCGCGCCGCGCTGACGGCGTCGCGCAGCGTGGGCAAGTCGTCCGTCCGCTGGTACTCGCGGAGGAGTGCGGACGCGAGCCCATAGAGGGATGCGGCTGAAATGGGATCCGTGGAATAGGTGCCGACCGGTCCGGCTCTCCACGGGTACGACCACTTCACGGCCTGCGCAAGATTCCACGGATCGAGGTCCGTCGTGCTGGTGAACAGATCCAACAGCAACCTGCCCAGATTCCGGTTGTGAGCCTCGAATTCCGGATGGGAAGGAGGTGTGAGTGAAATGATGGTCCGGCATGCGGTGATCGCCTCGCGCAGCACGGTGACATCCCGGGACTGCTCGAACAGACGCTGAAGCGCCAATGTCAGATCGGCGTGCAATTCCGCCCGTTTCGGGTGGTTATGCGGCATGCCTTCCAATTGCCATCGAATCTGCATGACGTTCTGCCGGAGACGCTCATTCTCGACCATAGAACCCCGTGACCGTGGCAGGATTAAGTCATGCCGGACTTTACGCCGATTCTGCGGCGAGTCAGCCAGCTTTGCGAGAGTCTTGAGTCCGACGCCGAGCTCCGGGAGGAGATCGAGCGTGCGGGATTTCCGAGCGAGAACTGGGAGGAACTGGCGGCCGTGATCCGGGCCGGTTCCGCGGACGCGCTGACCGAACTGCTCGACGCCGTCGAGGATGCCGCTGCCGATGCGGGCCTGGACGGAGTCACCGACCCGAACCGTGAATACAAGCCTTTGCCGAGCGGTCTGCCGGACATCAGAACGGTGAGCGGCTGGCGATGTCCGCACCCCCATCGCTGTGGACGCGCGTATGCCGCTGTCGACCCAAGTCCGATCCGGAGGTGCGCGGTCACCGGTGATGCGCTGACCTGGATCTCGGTGGAGAGCGGGTGACCGCCTTCCTGCAGCAGCTCGGAGCGAGGATCGCGGACCGGTGGCTCGTGAACCTGCTCCTGCCCGGCCTGCTCTGGCTGTGCTGCGCGGCCGTTGCCGCCCGACTCGGCTGGGAGCACGCCGTCGACCCGCGTGCGGCAGAACCTCTGGTGCGTCGACTCGGCGACCAGCGGTCCACGGCCCAGGCCGTACTTCTCGTGGCGGGAGTGTTCGGTGCCGCCGCTGCGATCGGGCTCGCGGCCATCGGTCTCGGAGCGGCGCTCCGGCGCGCCTGGGCGCTGCCCGGTACGTCCGTCGCGCCCGCGAGGTGGCTCCGCGACCGGCGCAGGCGCCGCTGGGACGCCGCTGACCGCACGGCCGCCCAGCTCAGGACGGAGATCCTCAACGCCGTGGACCCGTCAGCCGCGTTGGTGGGACCGGAGTACCGCGACGCGCTGGCAAGGCGGGAGTCGATCGGGCTCGAACGGCCGCAAAGGCCGACCTGGATCGGCGATCGCTGGACGGCGACCGGTATAAGGATTCACCGGGCGTACGGGCTGGACCTGACGGTCGTCTGGCCGCGGCTGTGGACCGTACTGCCCGACGTGTCGAGGAGCGACATCGCGGCGGCACAGCTCGCCTATCAGGAATCAAGTGTGTTGGTGTCGTGGGCTGTTCTCTACGGCGGAGTGGGACTCTTCTGGTGGCCCGCGCTGATCGTTTGCGGCATCCTCGCCGCGGCCGGCGTCATCAAGACGCGGGACGCCATCAGCAGCCTGTGCGAACTGGTGGAGTCGGCCTGCGACCTGTACATCCACTCCGTCGCCGAACAGCTCCGTGTCCCATGCGCGGGCCAGCTGACTACGGAGGCCGGAAGGGCGATCGGCGCGCTGCTCCGGCGCAAAGACCTGCCGCCGACGTAACGCGCCGCCGCTTTCACCCCCACCAGTCTCCGATGCCGTCCCAGAGCCGCTCGATCTCCCGGGCCGCAGCGCGGTAGTTGAGGCCGAGTTCCATCACCCGCTGGTGGGTCTCCTGCATCGCGCGCATGCCACCGTTTCGGTTGAGCTGATGTCCGGCTGCCCTGATTTCGACCGCGCCCCGTACCCATGCGTCAGCCTGCTCGGCCGAAGGGATCAGCGAGTCCAGATGCCCCTTGTCCAGGAGGAGCCCTTGCTGCTCCTTCGAGAGATACGGGTAATTCCTCAGGCCGGTCTCCGCGGCTTCGGCCAGGCGTCGGGCGAGACGGGTGGCGTCATCCTCTCTGACGTTGCTCCGAGCAGGTAGCCGGGTGCCGTTGGCCTCCAGGGTCAGTCTCCTGACGACGTCCAAGGGACGCAGGTTCTGCCCGCACACCTGGCACCAGATGCTCGGCGGGATCGTGATGTAGAGCCTGCATTCCCGGTTCGGGCACATCGTCTTGATGGTGGTTCCGGGGCGGAAGGCATCCTGCGCGAGAATGACGCTCTGTCCGCACTTCGGGCAGCCGAAAGTGAAAGGCCCCGCGAGTTGCGGCAGTTGGTTGCTGCAGCCGGGACAGGAGTCCGGCTGCGGGGGGAATTCACCGCCGTTCGACGCGAACCGGTCTTCCAGCTCTTCATTGGCATCCGGTACGAGCCAATGGCACAGATTGCAGATCAGATCGGTGTCGAAGTGGAAGGAGAGTTGTTCGCACGACGAGCATCTCAGCACCAGCTCTCCTGCGCGGCGTACACGCTCGACGATGTCCGGAACTCTGCTGGGAAACACTTCGTCGAAGCAGGAGGGGCAGACGGGCCGAACCGCGTCACAGTCCCTGCCGTGATGCGCGGGCATGCACGCGCCCTCGTGACCGCATGAACCGTCGTGCGGAGCGTGAGGACACCCGGGCCGCGTATTCCCGGAACCGCGCGACGTTTCGTCGCCGCCGTCCCGAGCGACTCCATCGGCATCCATAATTCTGCCGTCGTCGTAGATCAGGCGGAAGACTTCATTGCTGTACAGACGCTCATTCACTCTTCTCCCTTCCCAGAACGCCACTCTCAGCTTGAGTCCCATGCCCGAGAACCGGTTCATCTTGTCCGTGGCGGCATCCGATAACCCGTTCTCCGGCACTTCGACGGTGCCGAAGGTCCCGTCTACCGGGGACCCGGAACGCGGTTCGAGAAGGTTGGCCCAGTTCCCTTCGCCTTTCGGATGGACCTGGAGGAGGTACGTGTATATAGGCATCTGGCGAGCGTATCCAGCGCGTACAGCCCTGGTCCACCGCTTTCGGTAAATGCACACGGAAACCACGGCCTGACCTATTGATCTTCACCGTTTTCACCGAGAATAGATGCGAACGGAATTTATCGCTTCGCTGCGACTGAAGTTCCCATTCCGTGACGACCCCTCAGGGAGTCCCAGCTCAGCGCATCCTGGACTCTCCGACGAAGGCAGCCTGTCAGCCGTTCTGTTGTTGGGCGAAGGGGTCGTGCAGGGCCGCCCAGTGTAGGAGCAGGAGGGTCTTGCCGTCGGTGATGCGTCCGCTGGTCATCACGAGGGCCTTGGCGAAGGGGAGTTCGAAAACCGGGTCTTCAAAGCAGTTGCGAGGAGGTCGGCGAGGAGCTGGTGCTGCAGGCCACTCGGATCGCATTGGGTTGGCTGGCTCAGCGGATCGGCCAGCTCTCCGAGCGGATCCGGGACGTGGAGACTCGTCTTGACGGCTCGTGAAATGCCACGCCCCACAGTTGCTCGACGTGGTGGGGATCGGCCCGGACACGGCGGTCTCGTTGCTGATCACGGTGGGGGACAACCCGGAACGGCTGGACAGCGAGGCATCCTTCGCTGGGCTATGCGGTGTCAGCCCTGTCGAGCGTTCCTCGGGACGCCGACAATGCCGTCGCTTCAACCGCGGCGGCGACCGACAGGCCAATGCCGCGCTGCGTCGGATCGTGTTCACCCGCCTGCGGGTCGACCCGCGTACCCAGGACTACTACGAGCGCCGGATCAAGGAGGGCAAGACCCGGCGCGAAATCGTCCGTTGCCTCAAACGCTACGCTGCCAGGGAGGTCTTCCACCTGGTCAAACAGGTTCAGCCAGTACCCCGCTCATAGGGGCTGTGTGATAGGCGGGTGATACGGCGAGGCCCCGCCGGGGCTCGTCCTGACGGGACCTCTGTACGGAGTCGTGAGATCGGCTGCGCCGGCGCCTCATGCGGTCCGTTTTCCTGTCACGCTTCCAGGGTGCGTCTACTTTGCGATTGCACTCGGCCGGGAGGATTCCATGCATTCCGGGGGTGCGCTGTCAGTGCCTCCTTGCCTTCTTGCCCGCCTGTGGGAAGGCATGCTCAGCACGAACTGAACCGGGAGCCTCTCATGGGGAAGTCGCCGCGGTGTCGTCCCTGGGGCAGGGGAAGGTGTCGGGAGGAGTGCCCCACTTCGCGGGGTTCTGCCGGTCGGGTAGGACTCCGCAGCTGAGTAGTGTGGCCGTGATTCCGCTCGGTTGGGCGATCTCGCGGATGAACACCGCCTTTTCGGGTGGGTATTTGTTCTTGCCGTCCAGTTGCAGCACGCCGGAAGCGCCGGGGTACTGGGACACGCCGTGGGCGGTGAGCCACAGGTAGATGTCGTTGGGCTGGACGTCGTCGGAAGCCGGCAGCAGGTCCTCGATGACCTTGCTGACGACCCCCACGGTGTCGAAGCCGCCGGCTGCGTCCGCATCCGCGCTGCGTCCGCCGAAGGCGGTGGCGAAGTCCTGGGCGAACTGGGCATAGGGATCCCGGGAGTCCGGGGTGGGGGCGTTCGTCGTCTCGTAGAAGAGCGTCATGTACGGGTAGGCACGCGCCGTCTGTTCGGGATGAAGCTGGAAGTCGATGGGGGAGCTCTCGGTGATCATCGGGATGGTCGTGCCTTCCGGGGGCTGGCACTGACCGCCCGCACTCTGCATCGCGTTGAGGAGGCTGGGAAGCACGCCGGATCGGGCGAGGTAGACCACGATCCCGTGTGTCGCGGCGACCTTGTTGCACACTTCGCTCGCGATGTTCTCCGGCGTGGTCGCCCCGGGCTTCTCGCTGTATTTGATCTCGTCGATACCGCCGTGTCCGCGATAGGCGGTGATGAACAGGTTCTTGAGGTCCGTACTGAAGGCCGTGTCGGTCGGGTCGTACACGATCACGGCGTGCGGTGTGCCACTGGTGAGTCCGCGGACCGCGGGAGAGTGGCGGATGAAGTCGGCGAGGACGGGCGCGACTCGCCCGTCGGGCGCCGAGATCTGGAAGTACCGCTGCGGTGAGTCGGGGCCGACCATGGTGCTTCCGGACACACCGTTCGCGATGACCGGGATGCTGGCCTGGTCGAGTTCCCGGACCGCGTTCAGCGACTCGGGACGGCTCTGGGTGATGCCGATGACCGCGGCTATGTGGTCCTGCCGCTGACGGCTGATGATCATCTGTGCGACGTCCGGGTCCTGCGGCGCTGTGGAGCTGTGTGCGCCGTACTGGAAGTACTGGCCGGTGTTGGCGATGAGCAGGCGGATCGGCATCTTGTTCTGGCGGACCCCGGTGTTGAGCTTGTGCTGCTGGGCGATGGCGCCGCGCAGGATCTGCAGGCCGATCGGCGGGTCGTCGTACACGCCGTTCTGCAGACTCAGGGGGGCGAGGAAGACCAGGGTGCGGTAACGCCCGTCCGGGATCTGGGCGTTCTCCTTGGCGACCTGGCGCTCCAGGTCCCGCAGTTCCTTTCCGCGGGCTCCCGGTACGGCCAGATCGCATTGGCTGCCGTCGGTGACGCCTACGCGCTCACCGGTCTTGACTGTGACGCATGAGGGAGGCGCGGGGGGCGGAGTGGGCAAGAGGTAGTGCGGGGCCAGGAGGATGCCCGCGGTCGCCGCGGCCATGACGGGCAGAGCAGTCGGACGCAACCAGTCGAGTGGGTGGTCCCGGCGAGCCATGACGCCCCAGTGGGTGTCGATCTTCGTCTTGGCCGTGCCCTCCGTGTCGTCCTCGGCAGGCAGCGTGACCAGGCGTACCGGCTCGTCACTGCCCTCGTTGAGGAACGTGAAGACCTTGTCGGCAATGCCGTTGGGCCGGTCGGGGTCGGCGCCCAGCGGCGCGGCGTAGTCCGGAGGCGGACCCGCGCAGGCGGCCAAGACGAGCAGCGGCTTGGACGGTTGGTCACCGGCGAGCTCCTCGAACGTGCCGAGGAAGGCGCGGCCCGGGCCGTCCGTGTTGTCGATCTCGGGAACGAGGACGACGAAGGACCACCGGCGCCGCGCCCACAGGTGACTCAGCCAGGTCCTCCTTCGGGTCGCTTTCCGCAGATCGGTGAGCAGTGCGCGCAAGAGGATGCGTCGCACGCGGGGGTCCTCCCTGTCCAGCTCGCCGTCCTGGCAGAAGGCGAGCGCGGCGTCCAGGAAGCAGGTCGCGTTCGCTTCGTCCGCGACCCAGCGCAGGCCCCAGTGCCGCAGGTGGAACCGGTAACAGAGCTTGGGAAAGCCGACGACCAGGGCTGCCACGAGTCCCTGCAGCCAGCCAGTCAGGAGATGCTGACCGAGGAAGTCCGCGAGGCGAGCGCAGGCGCGCAGCGTTTTCCGTCTTTTGAGCAGCGCTGTGTACAGGTCGTCGAGGATCGGCTGCTGCTGGGCCTGGAAGTCGCCCGTGCCGCGTTCGGAGTTCAGTACGGCCCGGCAGGTGTGAAGGGCCGGCAACCGCAGTCTTCCAGTCGGCATGGTGAGCTGGAACCGCAGTCCGACCCGGTCGATCGCGGCAAGGAAGCCTCCGCTCAGCTCCGCGTCGTCGATGACGGCGTGCGGTACCTGGAAATGAGGGGTGCCCCGTCGTCGAGACAACCGGTGCTCGTATTCCCGGACCATGAAGGCCGGTGCCCGGACATCGCCGCCGTCCTGCCTGGTGAGGACCAGAGCAGGCACCTTCTCGGCACGGGACCGCGTGGCCGCGAAGGTGTCGAGCTGACGTATGAGGCGGTCCGACCACCTGGGGTATCGCGGGGCCGGGTCCGTGGGCGTGGGGGAGTTGGGCACGCAGTTCCTCCCTCGGGGAAGCAGGGAGGTCAACATGTCATGAAAGGCGCATGTGAAAATGCGTTATATCAGTCATTGGCGCCTAACGAGTGATTCAGTCCTTTTTCGAGGTGACGAATGACAGAATCGCGATAGGGGGGCACGAGTTTCTCGCCGCGGAAGTGAGAGAGGGGCACTGACCCGGGGTTCTCGGTGAGGTGCGCGTTGACCTGCGAAAACCTCAGCGGGGGGTGCCTCTATGTCTTTGGTCAAGGGAAACGGGAGTGCGCTGGGTCGGGGTGCCGGGCAGCATGGCGGGGTGGCTGATCTGCTGTGGGATGACGTGAAGTGCTTCTTCGATCCGGACCTGGTGGGGTCGCTGCCGGACGTGCGTGTCCCTGGTGCCTCGGTGGAGGACTGGCAGGCTGTCCTCGATCTTGTCGCGGAAAAGGGGCCCTCCACCTTGATCGCCCTCGACCGGCTCGAAGCTCTGCCCAACCCTGGCTGACCAGCAGCATCCCATCCCTGCTACCAGCACCATCACAACCGGAGCCGTGGAACCCGGCGCCCACCCGGCACGACAGCCGGACCATCAGCCCTGCCCGCAAGCAGAAATCTTCACTCTGAACGAGCAAAGGGATCGTCAGCAAGCTGACGATCCCTCATGCAAGATCGAGGCTGACGACACCCCTTCGACTGCGTCGGGCCCTTCTGCGTGAAAGGCCGAGCCTGATCGGGGCGGGGCCCCGGCGGCGAACTGTCGATCAGCGTGACGCGGGCGGGATGCTCTGCTCGTACTGGAAGACGTTGTCGGGGTCGTACTTCGCCTTGATCTTGCGCAGCCGCTCGAAGTTGCGTGTCCCCCAGTAGGCGGTCTCCCACTCCTGCATTCCGACGTTCGGCACGTTGACGTAGGCGCCGTCCACGAAGCTGCGCATCGCCTGGCTGAATTCGGCGGTCCAGGCCTGGCACGTCGAGGTGAGCGGGTCGCAGACGCCGGGTGTCGTTGAAGGAGTCCCCCAGGCTGCGCCGATCTCGCCGTAGAAGATCGCGTCGCGGTGTACGAACGCGGTGCCGCCGCGGGGCTCCTTCTTGATCGCCCCGCCGAAGGCATCGACGAAGTAGTTGCTGTCCTCCGTGGGAGCGTTTTGCATGTAGTAGCCGATGACGTCGATCGCCTTCTTCGGGAACAGCTTCTTGGCGAACTGTGAGAAGAACTTCACGTTGGCGGGCTCCTGCGAGCGCGGGACCTGGGCTCCGGCAAAGATGGGGCCCCAGTTACCGACCTGCACCGTCACATCGGGCGTTCCGATCGACAGGATCGGGGCCAGCAGCTTTCTGGCCTCTGCCGCCGTGCCCTCCGCGAGCCACGCGGACAGCAGGATCTGGGACTTGTGGAACTCGACTTCGGATCCGAGGCGGTTGTCGGCGAACGGTACCGTGCGCTGCCATGCATCGAAGATCCCATGCAGGTCCGTAAGGCCGTCCCAGGTCGCCTGCACATAGGCGACGCTCTTGAGCGGGTGCACCTTGTAGGTGAGTTGCGTGACGATTCCGAAGTTGCCGTTTCCCGCCCCACGGAGCGCCCAGAGCAGGTCTGAGTGGTCCTTCAGGTCGGCACGGATCACCTCGGCGCAGTCGCGACCCGACGGGACGACGACCTCGGTCCCGATCAGGCTGTCACAGGCCATGCCGAGCAAGCGGTTGAGGGGGCCAAGGCCGCCGCCGATCGTCGCACCGACCAAGCCGACGCTGCCCTCGCTTCCGGTCGTGACCGCGAGGTCCTGCTTGGCGAGCGCCGTCACCGCTTCCAACTGGGTCAGGCCGGCGCCGACCGTTGCGATACGAGCGTCGGTGTCGATGTGGACCGACTTGAGCTGGCTGACGTCGATCACGATGCCGTTGTCGATGTTCGACCAGCCCTCCAGGGCGTGGCGGCCGCTGCGTACCCGCAGTGCGACGTTGTGCTGCCGCGCCCAGGTGAGGGCGTTCACCACGTCCTTGGTCTCCTGGGCGAAGACGATGACCAGCGGGTAGTGAGAGAACAGCTGGTCGTAGTCGATGCGATCATTCGTGTACGAGGCGTCACCGGGGCGGACGACGCGACCGGTCAGCTTCGCCGGCCGACATCCCGGCGACCCTTTAGCCGGGTCGCTCGCGGCCAGAAGGCCCGAGGTGGTCGCGGCCGCAATGTCCGGCGCGCCTGCGGCCGTAAGGCCCGGGACGACGACCGCCCCGGCGCCGGCGGCCGCTGACGCCCTGAGCACGTAGCGGCGGGAAAAATCGCTCAAGGTCCAGATCCTCTCGATCGGGCTACGCCGCTACGCGGCTGAGGGAGCCCTTGCCCGCCAGCCGCCGGGCAGTCCTTTGTGGTCGACCCCTGCACGGTAACGGGGCGACCATGCGGTGTTTCCCGACACGCCATTTGAGGACGATGACGACAGCCTGAAGGAGTAACTCAGCGGGATCCCGTCATAACCGGTTTGGGATGCACCGCGTCCTGCTCGAAGCTATCCCTTGGTCCAAGCGGTCAGAATACGCGGGTGCTCTCAAAGATGATGGGCTCGCCGATCTTGCTAGTCAGGTCAGCATCTCGCAATGGCCCGACGAACCGCCTTTCTGATAAGAATTTGTGGGCGAGCCCCCGTATTGGCCGGACGTGGCGAGCTGATCGCAGCGTGATCGCGGTTTTCCGTCCTATGATCATGGGAGCTTTCGGACTCAGACGGCGATCGTTCGGACGGGTGATGTTGAGATGGGCCTTCCGGTCGCTACCAGGCGCGCTATCCGGGCCCTGATGGCGTGATGCGTCCGGCTCCGATCACGTTCGAGACGACGGCGGACGCGGACGACTGGCTTGCCGAGAAGCAGACGGAGATCCGCCGGGGCGAGTGACGCGATCCGGAGGCAGACGCGGTGAGCTTCCGGGCCTACGCCGACAAGTGGGTCGAGGAACGGGAGCTCGCGCCTCTGACCCACGACCTCTATCGCTATCTCCTCGACAAGCACCTGTTCGCCTTCACTGAATCGGACTTGGACGAGATCACAGCTCCGCGCGTGCGTGAGTGGCGGGCCGATCGGCTGCGGACCGCCAACGCCAAGACGATGACGGCCAAGGCGTACCGACTCCTCAAGGCCATCATGGAGACGGCCGTGGACGACGAGTTGATCACTCGCAATCCGTGCCGGATCAAGGGCGCCGGTAAGGAGAAGGCGGCTGAGCGGCGCATCGCTACGGTCGCCCAGGTCGACGCACTCGCCAACGCCGTGGGGATGCGCTGGCGGCTCATGGTCTACCTCGGCGCGTACGGTCCGATGCGACCGGAAGAGCTGGCCGGCCTCCGCCGCCGGGATGTCGACCTCGACAACCTGCGCGTCCGCGTTCGCCTCGCCGAGCCAGAGCGGATGAACGGGCGGCGCGTACCGGGCGACACCAAGTCCGAGGCCGGAACCCGGACTGTGATTCTTCCCGAGTTCCTCCACCGGGAGCTCCGCTGGCATCTGCAGAGCTACGCCGAGCAGGGGCCGGACGGGTTGCTCTTCGTCGGGGAGGAAGGCGCTCCGTTCCGGCGTAGCGCCTTCGGGCGAAGGTGGCGGAAGGCGCGGGAGATCGTCGGCATGCCTGAGGGCTTTCGATTCTACGATCTCCGGCACACGGGGCACACGCTGTCGACGCGCTCAGGGGCCACGCTCAAGGACACCATGGTCCGGGCCGGGCAGTCCTCCGAGAAGGCCGCGCTGATCTATCAGCACTCCGACGACGAGCGGCAGGAGGAGGTCGCCGCCGGGCTGGACGCCACGGTCCGTAAGGCGCGGGCCGCTGCCGTACAGAGAGCGCCCAACAAGCCTTCTGGCACGGATCTGGCACGCGGCGACTGATCACCACGAACAGCAAAAAGGCCCGGGTCCTTGACCTGGGCCTTCTTCGTGGAGCGGGTGACGAGAATCGAACTCGCGCTCTCAGCTTGGGAATCTCAGTAACAAACCACCACGACCTGACGTCCGAGAGTGATCGATGAGGAGCCAGGATCGAAGGGCGAGGCAGGGCTTCGGACGAGATTCGGTGGCCCCGGTGGTGAAGAGGGGAGGACCGGCGGTGTCTCCGTGGCTGCGACGTCTTCCGGTGCCCGGGTCTGGTACGACGAGCACCGGCCGGACATTCCAGGTTGCGGGTCCCACGGCCGGTATGGACCTTTGTCGCACAGGCAGCACGTGGTGGCGTTCCTGGTACACAGGTCGCCGGCGCCAGGGACTTGCCGCATTGTGCCTGCGGCCTACCGCATGGGTGGTGCCCAGTGCCCGTGGTTGCGCGATGAGATGATGACGGTGTTGTTGATGTCGCCGACGTTGAAGCCGATCAACCCGCCGCAGGTGAGCAGGCAGAATCCAGGGGGCTGGGTGGGGGTGGTCGTGACCTGGACGGTCGTGGTGCCGTTGGAGGCGTCGCATGTGCCGTTGCCGTTGTATGCCGCGGTGATGGTGTGCGCGCCGACGGTGCTGAAGGTGGTGGTGTAGATGGCCTGGCCGTCGGCCGCCACGGGCACGGTGTTGAGCTGGTTGCTGCCGTCGAAGAACGTCATCCCCAGACCGCCGCTGGGATCACCGGTACAGGTCACCGTCGCTGTCAGCTGCACCGGTGTGCCCACTGCGGTGGACTGCGGTGTTGCCACGACGGTGGTGCTGGATGCCACGGCCTCGGCGGGCGTGGCCAACCCGAGCATGGCGGTCAGCGCCGTCGCGATGACCAGTTTTGCTCTGCGCGTTGGGATGCTCACTGCTTCGGCTCCTTGTGTCGATCAACGGGTCTGCTGGGTCGTGGGGCTGCGGATCTTTACGCTACGGTGATCTATGCCGTGGTGCGGGTAGGCAATGTGCACAAGCAACCCGGTTGGGTCAGCAGGCCGCGTAGACGTCAGATGCCGGGCGTGGCGACACGGGTGTAGGTCAGGCCGGCGCTGGTGCCGCCCGCTGTGGTGACCGTGACTGTGACCGGCCCCGCGGCCCCGGCAGGCGCGACGGCCGTGACCTGGGTGTTGGAGACCACAGTGAAGGCGACAGCCACGGTGCCGAAGGCGACCGTGGTGGCGGTGGCCAGATTGGTGCCGGTGAGGGTGACCACCGTGCCCGCGGACGTCGGGCCGCTGTTGGGTGCCAGACTGGCCAGGGTGGGCGGGGCGACGTAGGTGAAGCCGATCGGGTTGCTCGTGCCACCCGGCGTGATCACCGTGATCGGTGAACTGCCCGTGCCGGGTGGTGCTGTGACCGTGATCTGCGTTGCCGACACGACCGTGAAAGAGGTCGCGTTCGTGGAGCCGAAGGTGACGGCGCTGGTGTTGAGCAGGCTGCTTCCGGTCAGGGTGACCAACGTCCCCCCGGCCGTCGGGCCCTGGGCAGGGTCGGCAGCGTTCAGCACCGGAGGTGCGGCGTAGAAGAAGTAGGCGTTCGCGGAGGCCGAGCTGGTTCCCCCCGGCGTGGTGACCGTCACCGCGGCACCGCCGGGGCTGCCCGGAGGAGTGACGGCGGTGATCTGGCTGGCTGAGGTGACCGTGAACGACGCCGCTGGCGTCGCGGCGAAGTTCACCGCCGTGGCGCCGGCGAACCCGGTCCCGGTGATGGTGACGCTGGTGCCTCCCGATGTCGGACCGCTGTTGGGTGCCACACCGGTGATCACCGGTACGGCAGCCGTGACGTAGGTGAAGGTCACAGCGTTGCTGGTGCCGGCCGGGCTGGTGACCGTCACTGCCACGGCGCCCGCGGTTCCGGCCGGGGTGACGGCGGTGATCTGGGTGGACGAGTTGACCGTGTAGGAGGCGGCGGGCGTGCTGCCGAAGCGCACGGCAGTCGCGCCGGTGAGTCCGGAGCCGGTGAGGGTGACGGTCGTGCCCCCGGTCGTGGGCCCTTGCGAGGGATTGAGGGTGCTGAGTGTGGGAGGCATGAGGATGCTCCTAGGGCAGCTCGGGCAGAACCCGGGATCTGCGCGGATGTCGGTGCGGACTGGGGTAGCCAACCGCACCTGGTGCAGGGGCGGGTGAGGTCAGGGCATGTGCCCTGGAGGACCGATGCCGAGGACGTCAGGCCGGATGAGCCGTTCGGTATCGGCCTTCTGCGCGGGAGCGCGGCAGTGCCGCCCGGTGGTGGACCGGGCGGCAGCGTGGACGACGGTCAGATGCCGGGAGATGCCACGTAGGTGTAGGCGCCGGTGTCCGTCGCGGCGCCGGCCGGGTTGGTCACCACCACGTCCACCGCACCCGCGGTACCCGGTGGAGTCACCGCCGACAGCGTGGTGGCGCTCACGACGGAGAATGGTGCCACGACGCCGTCGAAGGTGACCGATTCGGCGGAGTCGAGGTTGGTACCGGTGATCGTCACACCGGTACCGCCGGACGTCGGCCCGGAGGACGGGGCGACGGCGGTGATGGTGGGGACGGCGATGTACGTGTAGGACAGCCCGTTGTTGGTTCCTCCCGCGGTGGTCACACTCACCCCGACGGGACCTGCCGCCGTGCCCGTCGGCACCACGGCGGTGATCTGGGTGTCCGAGATGACCGTCGGCGTGGCGGTCGCCGTGCCGAAGGCCACACTGGTCGCGGTCGCCAGTCCCACACCGTTGATGGTGACCGTGTTGCCGCCGGCCTGCGGACCCGAGGTCGGAGTGAGCGACGACTTGAACGGAGCGCCGACGTAGTAGAACGGCAGGGGGTTGCTCGTGCCGCCCGCGGTCTTCACGGTCACCCCGACCTCGCCGCTGCCCGAGGGCGACACGGCCGTGACCTGGGTCGCCGAGACATTGGTGACATTGGTGGCCGGCTTGGTGCCGAACGTCACCGCGGTGGTGCCGGACAGGTTCGTACCGGTGATGGTCACCAACGTGCCGCCGCCTGTGGATCCTTGATTCGGAGAGATGGGCATGGACAGACTCCTCGCTGGTAGAGCAGGGACAGAGGACTGAACTGTGCTGAACCGGACCACCCAGCTGGCGGAGTTGCACCGACGCACCGCTGGCGAAGCGTGTGCTAAGGCAGCGATGATCCCCGGAAGGTGTGCACGGGAGGGCCTTGCTGCTTGGCCGGCGCCCACAATGGAGCGGTTTCCTGTGTCGACAAGGAAAGACCGGCGGACACCGCCCTTACCGCGATCTCCCGGCTGTGGGATGGGCGGCCCACCGGTTCACTGCCTCAAGTACGCCATACGGGCGAACCACGGGCAAGGCATCCCTGTGACTGTCACCCGAATGGTCGAGCGCATAGCCACAAGTCACCGAGTCACGCCACCGGCGTACGCGCCGTCCCTGCCTTCGTAGCGTGAAGTCCGTAATGTGCAGGGGAAGTTGAGGTCTATGGGACCGAGAAGCGGGTCGGGGCTGGTCGATCCGGGGGGGGCTAGTAGTCCAACAACAGAGATTCGAGGAGAGCCTGCCGGGACTCCCCGGCCGGGATGAGCTTCTCCCGGCTCTCCAGGGCGATCGTACGAAGCCGGGCAGCTTGCTAGTTGCTCGCCAGCGAGCTGTGCGGTATCGGGCGGTAAGCCGGAGCCACTGCGTGCGAAGATGACAGACTCGTCGACCGTGGCTGGCGGAACATATGCCCTGAGGACGGTGCCGGCCCCTGACCTGTGGTCAGAGACTGCCGGACAAGGTGCTGGCCGCGATTCGGGCGCTGGGCGAACGTGATTCGCGTACCTGAAGAACTGGCGCGTACTCGGCAAGATACGCACCGAACCGGAGCGGGCGACCGCGCTGGTCACCCCGATGCCCACGCATACCAGGCTCGCGACCGGCAACTTCACGACATACAGCGCTCATTGAGATTCTCTTGATGCCCCCGCCCCCCCGGGCGCAGAAGACGCGTTAGGAGTGCCCAGAGCCAGCTGTGTCAGGGCCAGGCAGAAGTCACTGCGGCGTCGGGAGACCAGTGCGTGGTCGGTCTCGTTTGAAAGCCGCAAGGCCCCACCACCGGGAGGGTGGGAAAACACCATCTGGTGTGCTGTTTCTGGCGGTTCCGACCTACATGACATGGTTTTGATGATGCACCCTGTGGAGTGCAGGAAAGCCATGTCGCAACCGTGTCGTTAGCGCAGCAGCGCCCACCCCTCGCGTACCGGGCGAGCTGTGTCCGGTGGCGTCCGCGCGGTTGTGTCCCGCTGCTCGACGGGAGCGGGACACAACCGGGGCACGAGATCCGGCCGATGCGGTGGTCAGGTGCCGGAAGGCGACGTCTCCTCCTGTTGCATCAGGCCCATGTGCACGGCCAGGGCCGTGGCCAGGGAGGCGATGGTCGGGTGCTGCCAGACGAAGTTGCTCGCGAGGCGGACGGCGAGGTCGGCGTCGAGGCGGATCCGCAGCTCGGTGGCGAGGAGCGAGTCGAAACCGAGGGACTTCAGGGGGGTGTGCGGGTCGAGGGTGGTGCTGCCGGTGCGCAGGATCGCCCGAATGTGCTCTGCCAGGTAGCTCTCCAGGGCGGTCTGGCGCGCGATGCCTGGAGGCAGTGCCTCGACGCGGGCGCGGATATCCGCGCGGCCGGTCCCGGTGTCCTTCTGCTCCGCGTGGACGCCATCCGGTGCGAGGAGGGCGAACAGGCTGGAATCCGAGGCTGCGCGAGGGATCCAGGTCTGTGGCCTTCCGGGGATCACGGCGGTCTGGACCCTGTGGTGGGTGAGGAGGCAGTGGAGCGCTTCCAAGCCCTTGCGGGTGGGAATTGTCTCGTATCCGCGCTCGGCGAAGTCGACGGCCTGCCCCGTTTCTCCCCAGGGGCCCCAGTCGACGGCCAGCGTGGGCAAGCCGTTGCGCGTGCGCCAGGTGGCGAAGGCGTCGAGCCAGGCGTTGGCCGCCGCGTACGTTCCCTGTCCGGCGTTGCCCAGCAGGGAACTCATCGAGGAGTAGACGACGAACCAGTCCAGTGGCTGGTCTGCCGTGGCCCGGTGGAGGTGCCAGGCTCCGGTGACCTTGGGCGCCCATACGCGCCTGAGCTGGTAGTCGCGGACGGTGGTCAACGCGGCGTCGTCGAGAACCATGGCGCAGTGCACCACGCCGCGCAGAGGTACGCCCCCCTTGGTGGCAGCCTCGACCAGCCGTTCCGAGGTGCCGTGCTGCGAGATGTCGCCCAGCACGACCGTGGTGTCGGCGCCCAGGTCGTTGATGACGCGAGCGGTGTCCAGCGACGGGGACCGACGACCGTTGAGGATGATGCGGCCCGCGCCCTGCTCAGCCAGCCAGCACGCGGTGGCCATGCCCAGACCTCCCAGTCCCCCGGTGATGATGTAAGCGCCGTCGTTGTGCACGATGGGCGGGCCGTCCGGCACCACGGCGGTGGTCTCTCCCCGGTCGGGAACAGTCAGCACGATCTTGCCGGTGTGTCCGGCACGGGCCATCAACCGAAAGGCGTCGGCCGCGCGGTCCAGCGGGTACTCGGTGCACAGCAGCGGTTTCAGTCTTCCTGCGGCGATGTGGACCATGGCCTCGCGCAACACTGTGGTGAACAGCTCCGGCCGGCGTTGCTGCAGTTCGATGAGGTCGACCGTGCTGAAAGTGATGTTGTGGCGCAGCGGGCCCAGCCTGAGGGCCGCGTCGGCCATGATGTCGCGTACGCCGAGTTCGACGAAGCGGCCGAACGGGCGCAGGCTTTCGAGTCCGGCGCGGACGGCGGGGCCGGACAGCGAGTTGAGGACGACGTCGACTCCTTGGCCGTCGGTGGCCCGACGGGTCTGTTCGGCGAAGTCCAAGGTGCGGGAGTCCATGACGCAGCGAACTCCCATCCCGCGCAACTGGCGCCGTTTCTCCTCCGTGCCGGCCGTCGCCAGTACGTCCGCCCCCAGGAGACGGGCGACCGCGATCGCGGCCCGGCCGGTTCCTCCGGTCGCGGCGTGGATCAGCACGCGTTCGCCGGGAGCGAGTCGTGCGACATGCTGCAGGGCGTACCAGGCCGTGAGGTAGGCCGTGGGCAGTCCCGCCGCCGTCGCGGGCGTGAAGCCCCGTGGTACATGGGCGACGGCGGTGGCGGGGAGGGTGACGAAGGAGGCGAAGGCGCCGCCCTCGAGCTGAACGGCGAGCACGGCGTCCCCCTCACGGAGGTGGTCCACGCCAGGTCCCACGGCACTGACCACGCCCGCGCACTCGAAGCCGATGCGGTAGGGGGTGGCAGGATCGGAGCCGAGCATGCCCAGCGAGGTCAGGACATCACGGAAGTTGACGCCCGCAGCCTGGACACGTACTTCGACCTCGCCCTCGCCGGGCCGGCGACGGCCGGTCGCGGCCGGTTCGAGGCTGTCCGGATCTCCGAGCCGCCCGACGCGCAGGCGGAATCCGTCGTGTCCGAACCGAACCGTTCGGGTGGTTCGGGCCGTGTTTTCGGCGGGCGTGACGGGAGCTCGGTCGATGCGCGCGACGTATCGGATGTCACCGCGCAGTGCCACCTCGTCCTCGGGCGCGTCGGCGAGAAGCTCCGCGGCCAGCGTGTGCAGCCCGTGTTCATCGGGGTCGGTGTCCACGAGGGTGGGACGCCTACCGGGCTGCTCGACCGCCAGGACGCGTGCCACGCCGCGTACGGTGCCCTGGGCGGGGTGGCCGGCTTCGTCCGCTGTGACGGCGTACGCGTGCTGGGTGGCCGCGTAAAGGCGCCACGTTCCGCAGTGTTCGTCGGCGGCCTGAGCCAGGGCGAGCAGCCGCCGCGCGCGTTGCTGCGCGCCCTGGGTGGGGTCGGTGCTGTCGGCGGAGGGTGCGCTGCACAGCAGGACGACGGCGCGCCAGGGTTCGATTCCGGCAGCCAGGTGCCGGGCGAAGGTCTCGGCCAGTGAGGTGAGTTCCCGCGAGTCCAGAGGAATCTCCCGCACCTCGACCCGGGCGCAGGCGGAACGCAGGAATCCGGCGAGGCGTTCGGCCCGGCCGTCCCCTTCACCGAGGAGGAGCCAGTTCCCGGGCGGGGTCTGTTCGGTGCGCGGCTGCGGGACGCGGTGCCAGCCGAGTTCCATGAACCATTGGTCGATGGGGGTTTCTCCGGCAGGTGTCCTGCGCAGGAACCGCACGTCGTCGAGGACGAGGACCGGACGGCCACGGGCGTCCAGGGCGCGGACGTGGCCGGCGAGCGTCGCATCGCTGTTCTCTGTGATCAACGCGTGAGCGTGTACGGCTCGTGCAGGGTTGCCGAGAAGGCGGAGGGCGCCGACCCCGACCGGAAGGATCGGTGCGGGGGCGCTCTCCTGGCCCGCTCCCGCGACCAGCAGTTGGAGACACAGATCGAGGAGGACGGGGTGGACGCTCAGGGGGGCGGACGGGGTGAGAGCAAGTGGCGGCACTTCGATGGGGGCCCAGAAGCTCTCCCGTTGCTTCGTGGTCCACAGCTCGGTGATGCCGCTGAAGGCTGGGCCGTGTTCCAGTCCGCAGGCGCGCAGCCCGGCATAGAGCTGGCCGGGATCGAGAGGGACGGGGTGTTTGCGGTGCAGGCCGGAGATGGAGGCGGCACGGGTCTCGGGGGACGCGAGCGTGCGGCGGGCGATGGCCGAGGCATGCAGTTGCCATGAGCCGTCCGGGGTACGGGAGTGGATCTCGCATGTTGCCTGTCCGTCGCCGGTGTGCGTGACGGTGCTGCTGAGTTCCGTGTCGTTGTCCAGGGGCAGCAGGTCGTGGAAGGCGATGTCGATGAGGTCGATGTCGCAGGCGGCACCGTCGACGTCGGGCGCGGCACCGGTCAGCGCGGTACGGGCCGTGGTGTGGAGCACGGCGCAGAAGCCGGCGCCCGGCAGGACAGGGGTGCCGTGGACGCGGTGGTCGTCCAGCCAGGGCAGGTGCCGGACGGGGGCGGTGGCGTGCCAGCTGTGGCGGACCGGGGCACCGGGGACCTCGGTGTGCCGGCCGGGCAGGGCCCCGTCGTCGACCGGTGACTCCTGGCCCGAGGAGGCCCAGTGCCGCGTGCGATCGAAGGTGGTGGTGGGCACGTCGGCCAGCAGACCGTCGCGGTACAGGGGTGTCCAGTCGACGGTGCCGCCATTGCAGTGGAGGGCGGCGAGCTGGGTCCGGAAGGTGGTGACTTCGTCCTGCGCACGACGCAGAGTGGGCAGAACGACGGCGTTGGGGACCCACTGGGCCAGGCTGTCCGTCAGGGACTGGGTGACCACGGGGTGGGGTGAGATCTCGATGTAGATCTGGTGCCTGTCCTGGGCGGCGGCAGCCACGGCGGGGTGGAAGCGAACCGGCCGGCGCAGGTTGTCGCACCAGTACGCGGCGTCGAGGAGGGGGTTCTCCCTCGGGTCCTCGGCCACGGTGGAATAGAACGGGATGTGAGGCGGGCGGGGGGTGAGGCCGGAGAGGTCCTGGCGCAGATCGGTCAGCAGCGGGTCGACGTGAGGGCTGTGCGACGCGACGTCCACCGCGATGGGTACGGCGAGGATTCCGCGCTCGTCCCACCGGCTGATCAAACGAGTGATCTGGTCGGCATCGCCGGAGATGACGGTGGTGTCGGGCGCGGCCAGGACGGCCACGGACACGGCGTCGGCACCGGCGTCGGCAAGGGTGGCTTCCACCGCGGCCCGGTCCAGGCCGACGGAGGCCATGGCGCCGGTGCCGGCGATCCGCTCCAGCAGTGCCGAGCGACGACAGATGACGCGAACGCCGTCGGCGAGGCTGAGGGCTCCGGCCACGACCGCGGCCGTGACCTCCCCCATGGAGTGGCCGATCACAGCGGCGGGCTGGACTCCGTGTGCCTGCCATGCTGCGGCCAGGGCGATCTGCAGGGCGAACAGGACCGGTTGGACCCGTGAGCATCCGGTGACGGGCTCGCCGGCTCGGACCAGGTCCAGGACGGAGAAGCCCGCCTCCTTGCGAATGAGAGCGTCCGCCTTGGTCAGAGCCTTGCCGAAGACCTCGTCCGTGGCCAGTAGTTGGCGGCCCATGCCGGCCCACTGGGAGCCGTGTCCGGAGAACACCCACACTGGATGGCGGGGGGCGGTGACATCGGCTGTGCCGGACACGAGGGCCGGCGTCGGCAGGCCGCTGACGAACAGCCTGAGCGTTTCGGCGGTCTCGGTACGGGAACGGGCGACGACCGCGAGGCGTCCCCGGCCGGGACTGCGGCGCAGCGCCAGGGTGTGGGCGATGTCCCGGAGCGGGACGTTGGCGCCGTCCGTGTCCAGCCAGTCGGCCAGTCTGCGGGCGGCGTCCGGTAGAGCTCGGTGGGATCCGGCCCCGACCAGGATCACGTCCGGCGATGTCGTCCGGGGGCGGCGGGGGCCGGCAGCCTGGTCCTGCGGGCGAGATGCGGTGGCTCCTGCAGGATCACGTGGGCGTTGGTGCCGGAGAAACCGAACGAGGACACAGCGGCCAGCTTGACCGGTTCCTTGCTGGGCCACGGGGTGTTCTCGAGGGGGACGAACAGACGGGTGGCGTCGGCGGCGATGGCCGGGTTCCAGCGGGTGAAGTGGAGGTTGGGAGGGATGATTCCGTGCTGCAGACACAGGACGGTCTTGATCAGTCCGGTGATTCCGGCGGCGGGCTCCAGGTGGCCGAGGTTGGTCTTGACCGAGCCGAGGGCGCACGGTGAGAGACCAGGGCCGTAGACGGCGGCCAGACTCGCGAACTCCACGGGGTCGCCCACGGGGGTCCCCGTGCCGTGAGCCTCGATCAGAGAGATCCGGGCCGGGTCGACATCGGCTCGGCTGAGCGCGGCGCGGTAGAGGGCCTGCTGGGCGGCGGCGGACGGGGCGGCGAGGCCGTCGGAGCGGCCGTCCTGGTTCACCGCGGATCCGCGGACGACCGCAAGGATGCGGTCGCCGTCCCTGCGGGCCTCGGACAGGCGCTTGAGGACGACCACGCCGCAGCCCTCGCCGCGGACGAATCCGTCCGCCGCAGCGTCGAAGGTGTGGCAGCGTCCGGTCGGGGAGAGCATGCCCATCCGGGCGAAGGAGCGGGTGATGCGGGGGGCGAGCATGAGAGTGACACCGGCGGCGATGGCAAGGTCGCACTCCTCGCGGTGCAGCGCGTCGCAGGCCAGGTGGAAGGCGACCAGGGAGGACGAGCACGCGGTGTCGAGGGCGAGACTGGGGCCGTGCAGACCGAGGAGGTAGGAGACCCGGCCTGCGGCGACACAGTGGCCGTTCGTCAGGATGGAGCCTTCGAGTTCCTCCGGCCGCCCGGCCAGTTGGTCCATGTAGTCGTTGTAACTCAGCCCCGTGAAGACGCCGGTCGGGGAGTCGGCGAGCTGGTCACGGGGCAGCCCGGCGTGTTCCAGGGCCTCCCAGACGACCTCCAGCAGGAGCCGGTGCTGGGGGTCGAGAACGTCGGCCTCGCGACCCGCGACTCCGAAGAAGTCCGCGTCGAACCGCGAGACGTCCTTCAGATAACCGCCCCGGTACAGGGCGGGTTGCGGATTGCCGAGCGACCCGCGCCCGAGGTCGTCCGCCTCCCGGCCGGGAGGCGGAGCGCCGACTGCTTCACGCCCCTCCACCAGCAGGTGCCACAATGCGGCCGGGGAATCGGCGTCTCCGGGGAGGCGGCAGCCCATACCGATGACGGCGATGGGCGCGGTCACCGGACGAGGGCCGTGCTTGTCGTTGGCCACGAAAGTCTCCTTGTCGCTGCGGGAGGGGAGGAGCGCGGGCTGCGCCCGGAGGGTGTGGGCCGCAGGTCAGGCCGTGAGACGGCGGGTCCGGCGCACCGGAGCCGGGGCATGCGCGGACGCGCGGAACGTCCGCGCACGTCCGCGGGCTACCGAGAGAAGTACGGAGCACCGGGCTCCGTGGCGTGTCCACTGTCTGGGAGGAGTGACGCCGCGCAGCCCGGGCGACGGCGAGGGGCGTGGAATCAGACGTCCGGGCCGCCCAGCAGGATGGCGCTTTTCACCCCGCCGACCTGGTAGTTGAAGGTGAAGGCGTAGTCGAAGTCGAGGGGACGGGGCACCGTCCCGGGGACCGGGTCGAAGGTCAGATGGTCGGCCGGCTCCTCGCAGTTGGCAGTCGGACACACCTGGCCGTTCCGCATCATCAGCAGGGTCTCCGCCACCCCGAGACAGCCGGCTGGAGCACCGTTGTGACCGAAGCACCCCTCCTGCGAGGACATCAGGAGGTCGCGTGACGCGGAGCCGTACAGCTCCCTGACGGCATTCGCCTCGAACGCCGTGACGACCGCATTGCCGTCGCTGCCCCCGTGGATGTACGGCACCTGACCGATCTCCCAGGTGTCACCGAGGCACCGTCGCACCGCTGACACCAGCGCCTTCCCGGTCTCATCACAGGCCAGCGGGCTGGAGAGCCCGTCCCGTGTGGTGACCTGCGACAAGATCTGGCCGTAAAGGCGCGCATCTCGTCCGAAGGCGTGCTCCCGGCTCTCGATGACGATGGTCGTGGATCCCTCGCCGTGGTTGATGCAGTCGGCGCGTTTGTCGTACGGACGCATGAGAGCGTCGAACGACGGCAGAAGGCTGGGCATGTCCTCGGAGCGCATGGCGTCGTACGCATGCTGGGCTCCGCTCAGCAGTCGCTGGATGTTGCGGATCATCGTGATGCTGAAGACGTCGACTCCGGTCACCACGGCGATGTCGGTCTCACCCGTGGCGATCAGGCTCAGGGCGTTGCCGACCTGGAGGGCCGAGGATGCGCAGCCGCACGGCACCGTGAAATTGGCGCCCCTCGACCGGGTGAGCGCCCCTTGGACCAGGGCGACGTCCGACGGGGTGACGGACTGCTCCGCCGCGACGAACATCTCCAGCGCTTCGGCGACGGGATAGGTCGCCGGATCGGCCCGCAGCACGGCGAGGTAGCTGTCGATGTTGGCATCCACTCCACCCCGGCCCACCAGGACGGCGGCCTCTTCGAGGTCCCGCTGCACATCGAGGCCGGCGTCCAGGCACGCCTGCCCGAGCGACACCAGTCCGAAGCGATGGGCGTCGGTGTAGTGACGTGCGAAGAATTCCGGGATGCCCGGTACACGTTCCTCGAAAGCTGCTTGCGAGAGGTTGACGCTGCCGTAGTAGACGCCCTTCTTGACGAGGCAGGACGTTCCGGTGGAGGCGACCTGCCAGAGGTCGTCGGCGGTGAATACCGGGTTTTTCAAGCCTGGAAGACACAGTCCGATTCCGGTGACGACGGCGTCCCGCGCGCGTGCGCCGGTGCGCCGCCTCACGAGGCACCCGCACATGACAGTGAGTCGATCATGGATATTCTCCTAAGGATCAGGCGGTGGGCTATTCGGCCACATAGGTGCGACGGCACCAGCGGTAGACGGGTAACTGCTCATCCCCGTGAACGGAGTACGAGCCCGAGAACTCGAAGTGTTCGTAGGCGTTGCCGCACAGGATTTTCACTTTGGGCTCGGTTTCCAGGGAAGTGACTTCCCATACGACGGGAACCGTGACCCAGTCCGGACCCCCGGAAAGCATTACTCGAACGGAATTTGGCACCTTCATCTCCGTTTTCGCAGGGCGGCAGGGAGGGCGGATCTGCCCGTCGCCTAGTCCTTTTCCGTCGGCCATTCCTGCGGCGCTCCGTGTTCCTTCCCCGTAGACATTCGGCGACCTCGTTCCCTAGTGGGTGAGCGGAAGGAAGAAGGCGGAGGGAGAAAGCACCGGGACGCCATGAAGAGGGATCGACACAGAGAGTTGATAAAAGCGGAAACCGACATGATGACCTGCCAGACGTTAAGAAAGCGATGGCTCTTGGTCGCAAGCGGGAATCTCGCGGGCAGTCACGTACCGCGAACGCGGAGAAATCGCGGGGAGGCCGGCGGACGCGAACACACCGATGCCATGAGCCCGGGCCGCTGGACACGCCACCGGATGCGCCTGCGGAGAGAGGATCCGTGTGCTGCCGCACGGGCCGGGCACTCGCCGCCGGCGGCGAGTGCCCGGCCCGCGTACCGCCCGCCGGGGAGGGAGGGGCGATGGTCCCGGCGGGCGGCCGGTCCCGGCTTACGCCGGGACGGGCGGGGGCAGGTGGGCGTTGCCGCAGGGGCAACCCGCCCCTGTACGGGTCAGGTTGCGTTGGCCAGTGCCTGGCTGATCGCCGAAGCGGTTGCCTGCTCGGAGTTCAGGGCCGCGTTCGCATTGCCGAGCAGGTTCTGCAGGAGGGCGATCGCGTTGGTCGTGCTGGCCGTGAGGATGTTGGACCCCACCACCTGTGGCTGTCCCTGGCAGTCGCCCATTGCGGACACGAGGTACGTCGCGGCGGTCAGGTTGTGGGTGCGTGCGCTTGCGGGATGGCTGGCGGTGTCGGCCGCGATGGCGGCGTTGTTGGCCGTCTGCGCGGACTGCAGGTCCTCGACACAGGACGAGACGGCCGCGGCGGCGGGGGCCGCCATGGCCAGAGGGGCGATGCCGACGATGGCGCCCGCCGCCATGGTGGCGGTGACGGTGGCGGCGGCAAAACGAGCACGGAACATGCTGGCACTCCCTTGAAGAGATGACGTGTGCACTCATTGGCTACGACGCCGGCGGGAACGGTTGTTTCCCACTACCCGGGAGTTGGCTGCTTGGAAAAGCGAACTCGACCTGATCGCCGCGCACTGCGCGTGCTGGGAGTGACGACCGGGACGGGTAGCAGCCACATCCCCGGAAAGGGATGGGCAACCCGCCGGTTCGTAGTCCAGTAATGCGACAAGGACGAGCGGCACATCAAGAGAGCGTCGCCTGCGTCACCCGATCGGAGTAGGACATCACGTGTTGACCACATCAAATCGGTCGAAGGTGAGCACCGCGTTGACGGGTATGGTGCCCTCGCTCCGGTGAGCAGGAAATCACCCAACCCGGCTGCCATCAAGCGAGTTGAGAGACGAGACGGAGGAGCCGGCGGGCCGGTCCGGTGTGCATACCCCTCGACGCGCCAGAGGCAGCAGTAGGTCAGGGAGACACCGGAAGAGCGGGGGTTCTCACACCACGGAATGGTCGCGCATCCGAAAGGGCGCCTACGATTTCGCGGCAGTGGGCGCGCCTGCACGACGATCCGCGCGGGCGGAACTCCGGCGCTTTATCCGGAGCGCGCCATCAGTTGCACGGTCGAGCCGGAGCCGCCCGGTCTGATCAAATCCATGGCCGGAAAACGTCCCACCGCTCAACCCTCGCTGCTCAGACTGCCGACACATAACCGCGGCGCCAGCATATTTTCGCTCCTGGGTTACCGGGCTTCCCAACTCGATGCACGGAATCCCTACTGTCACACAGAATGCACGACCGACGCGATCGAGCCGTCTGGTCTCCGTGCATCCGGGATACTCGGACGAACATTTTCATCACATTACGTTAGGCCGTCCGAGTGTTGGTCGCCAGGCAGGTGTTGCTGCCATATGCCGCTCCGGTGGATAACGGTTCCATCCAACGGTGGGCTGCCCATCCTCTCCGGGGGAGTGACGGTCCGAGCTTCAGCGCGCCGGTTTCGTGCCGGCCGCTGACCGGCGGGCTGCCACGATGGGCCCCCCGCGAGAGGGGTTGGATCCGTCAGCCGGCGTCGGCCGGCGTCGGCTGACGGGCAATTTCCGTATCCACTTGCGACGGAGCGTGCTGCTGGGTCAAGACAGCCGTGAACGCCGTTGCCCGTATGAAAAGTCGGCGGCACCGCTCCGTAAGAGGCGCGGCAAACCCCATGGCACTGCACCACGCCGTCACCGGATGGGAGTAGTGGCGGGAAATCGGCACGTGAGCCCGGCAGGAGCCAGTCCACGCCTCGTCGACGCTTGCGGCCCATTGCAACCGCCTGTCGATGCCCGGATGCACGCTCTTCTTGTCCGACGCGAAGGATGCTCCCACCACGTCGCGTCCCAGCCCGCGGCACCGAGGGCACGGGCGCCTCTCGCTGATGCCTGCCCCCTCACACAGCACCAAGAGAGATAAGACATGCTGACCACACATGCGTGCGCGCGGCTCGTTCTTTCCCCCCAAGACATCGAGCAATGGCCTGACACGTCGGCGGTCCTGGCGCCGACCACCACCTGGTGCCGATCGCCTACCGTCGCCGTCCGTCTTCCCGCAGTGGACCGTGCCGTCCCGATCTGCCGCTATCTGACTCGCTTATGGCTGGACCAGCAGCAATTCACGGACCAGAGCGTCCGCCATACGACCCTGCTGGTCACCACGGAACTCACCACGAACGCCATCGTTCACACCGACAGTGCCGTCATCACCACCAACCTGCGGAGGAACAGAACTCACCTGCGGATTCAGGTGCGTGACCAAGGGAAGACCTCCGCAGGGCAGCACTGGCATAATGCTTCAGGATTCGGGCGCGGTCTCGGAATCGTCGCCAGCTGCGCCCGAGCGCTCGGAACACACGTGGCTGACGACGGCACCCGGACGATCTGGGCCACCGTCTCGCTTTCGGGAAGTGAGCCGTAGTGTCGGGCCGTATGGGCCCCGGCTCACACCCACTCCCGCCGACGACATTCCATGGAGTCCCGCGGACCGGATCGGGGATCCACTCGGATCCGCAGCCGTGCTGCGGATCGGCGCCGTCCTGCCACCGGCACGGATGCGGAACTGCTGTCGTACGAGCTCCTGGTACACACTGTGCGGCAGCCGGGGTCGGCGAACGCGTCCAGTAGCGGCACCCGGGGCCGGGTCTACCCGGTGAGCTGGGAGGTCTACCAGCAGGACGGCCACGAGCCTCAATACCAGTGACTTGAAGTCCACGAGCCGAGCATCGAGCTGTATGGCATTTCGCATCCCGACGTTCTTGAGCGAAGGAGAAGACAATCACGATTGGGGGCTGGCCTCCGCTTCAAACAAGTCCCCATGCGATCGACGGCTTCGATGGGGGTGTGCACTGTCATCAAGGCCGTCGTCCCACTCGGTGCCTGTCCCTCAATGGAGAGCGGCGCGTTGGCATGGATGCCCATCAGATGGCGGCGAGGTTGTTGAGCAGGTGGCCAAGCTCTGCCGGCGCCTGAATGTGGGCCAGGTGGCCCTGGCCGGGGAGTTCGTGGACTCTGGCGTGATCGACGTGCCGCCGCACGTTGTCGAACGACGTTCCGTAAGGGGCTGTTCCGCGGTTGCACTGGCCGATGATCAGGTCCACTTGATCTGCCTGCCGTGCCAACACATCCGGAGGCGGCGCCGCGTTGAGCGCGCCGAGTTCGGCGTACAGCGGTCCGGTCAAGCGACGCAAGATCGCCCAACCGTGCTGATCGGCCTGAAGATCCTCGACATGCGCAGCGGAGAAGCCGGAGATCTGCCGATTGACGATCTCGACGCAGTGATCCCAGTCCGCCGCCTCCGCTGCGTGCTTCAGATCCGGCAGTGCATGGCGTCCGAATGGCTGCATCACTGGCTCGTAGGCGATCACCTGGGGAATCGGGTGATCGTTGGCGGTCAGCAAGGTGATCAAGCCGCCGTAGCTCCAGCCGAAGAGCGCCCTCGTGCTGTCGAACTCGTCAAGGACCACGCAGAGGTCCTCAACCTCTGTCCGCAGTGAGTACGAGTTGGTCAACGGCCCTGAGGAAGTACGTCCCCGGCGGTTCACCACTACTACTGAGGGCCAGGCGTCGATGGCGCCCGCAACACGTCGCCACGTATGCGCATCGCTCATCACGCCCGGGACGACGATGAGGCTCGGGGCATCCGGCTCCCCGTACACATCGACCGTGACCCAGCTGTCCCCGCCGACCGACAGCTTCTTCTGAATCGTTCGCTCCATAATTGTATTATGGAGCGAACGATCTACAATGCAAGCGTGACCGAACGCAACCGTGGACGACCACGAGCCTTCGACCGCGACCGTGCGGTCCTTGACGCCGCTCGCCTCTTCTGGCGACGCGGCTACTCCGGCACCTCGACCCGCACCTTGACCGCGACCCTCGGGCTTTCCACCTCTAGCCTCTACGCCGCCTTCGGCAGCAAGGCCGGACTGTTCGAGGAAGCCGTGCGGACCTACGCCGAGCGTTACCGCGAGATCTACCAGCAGGCTGTCGCCGAGAAGGACATCCAGACGGTCATCGAACGCATCCTCACCGACTCGGTCCACGAGTTCACTCAGCCCAGCGACACGCATCCCGGATGTCTCATCAGCAGCGCCGTGATGACCGACAGCACGAGCACGCTCGATACCAGTGCCTACGTCGCCGAACTGCACAGCTCGAACGAGCAGGCCCTCCTCGTGCGCATCGAACGAGCGATCCAGGACGAGGAACTAGCCGCGGGCACCAACGCGGCGGTCCTGACCGGGCTCATCCAATCCGTCTGGCACGGATTGTCAGTGCGGTCCAACATCGACACGGCTCGCGAGGACCTGCTCTCGACGGCAGAACTTGCTCACCAGCTGATCTGCCGACAACTCACGTCACCAACGTCCTGACCCGCAACAACTAGTGATCCCCGTCTGGGGTGGACCGCTTCGATGCCAGGGCCGCGCTCCTGGGGCGTGGACCGCTTTGTGTGGGGCACTCGATCGGGTGCTTCTTTCCTGGACTCCCGGTCGAGGAGGCACGCGTGGGTACGGCTACGGGTATGAGCGTGGACGAACACGGCGGCCGGACGATCACCACCCGCGTCCCGGCCCGCCTGGACCGGCTGCCGTGGTCCCGCTGGCACTGGACGATCGTCATCGGCCTCGGCACGGTCTGGATCCTGGACGGCCTGGAGGCCACGGTCGTCGGCAACATCGCCGGCCGCCTCTCCGAACCGGGCAGCGGCCTCGCGATCTCCTCCGGCCAGGTCACCGGGACGGCCGCGGCACTGTATGTGGCCGGTGCCTGTATCGGCGCGCTGTTCTGGGGTCGGCTGACCGACCGTCACGGCCGCAAGAAGCTCTTCATGATCACCTTGGCGGTGTACCTGGCCGCCACCGCTCTCACCTCGATCTCCTTCGCCCCCTGGTGGTTCTTCGTCTTCCGTTTCCTGACCGGCTTCGGCATCGGCGGCGAGTACGCGGCGATCAACTCCGCGATCGACGAGCTGATCCCGGCGCACTACCGCGGCCGGGTGGACCTGATCATCAACGGCAGTTTCTGGGTCGGCGCGATCGGCGGCTCGCTGCTCTCGATCGTCGCCCTGAACACGGGCTTCCTGCCGAAGAACGTGGGCTGGCGGCTGACCTTCGCACTCGGTGTCGTCCTTGGCCTGGTCATCCTCCTGGTACGGCGGAACGTCCCGGAGAGCCCGCGCTGGCTGCTGATCCACGGCCGGGAGGAGGAGGCGGAGGAGATCGTCACGTCGATCGAGCGGCGGGTGGCGGCCGAGAAGGGCGGGCCGCTGCCCGAACCGGCGGGCGAACTGGTCATCCACCAGCGCCGGAGCATCACGTTCGGCGAGATCGCCCGCACGGTCTTCCATGACTACCGGCGCCGGGCCGTGCTCGGCTTCTCCCTCTTCATCGGCCAGGCGTTCCTCTACAACGCGATCACCTTCGGCTTCGGCGCGATCCTCACGACCTTCTTCGACGTGCCGACGGGCGACACGGGCTACTACTTCGTGGTCATCGCGGTGGGCAACTTCCTGGGTCCCCTGCTGCTGGGCAAGCTGTTCGACACGGTGGGCAGGAGGGTGATGATCTCGTCGACCTACCTTCTCTCGGGCGTGCTCCTCTTCCTCACGGCGTGGCTGTTCGGCCGGGGCGTGCTGTCGGCCGGGACGCTGACGGCGTGCTGGTGCGTGGTCCTGTTCTTCGCGTCGGCGGGCGCGTCCAGCGCGTACCTCACGGTGTCCGAGATCTTCCCGATGGAGACGCGGGCGATGTCGATCGCGTTCTTCTACGCGCTGGGCACGGCGGCGGGCGGCATCAGCGGCCCACTGCTCTTCGCCGACCTCACGGGAACGGGCAAGGTGGCCGACACGGTGCTGGCGTTCCAGATCGGGGCGGGGCTGATGTGCGCGGCTGGACTGGTGGCGGCGGCGCTGGCGGTCAATGCGGAGCGCAGGCCGCTGGAGGAGATTGCGACGCCGCTCACGGCTACGCCGGGCGGGGCGACGAAGACGCGGGTATAGGGAGTTCCCCGTGCCGATGGGACTGGCTGTCCGGGGCCGTAAGGCTCCACGCGCAGTACTTCCTTGCGGCCGCCGCCATCGCGCTTGGACCAAGCTCTGACCAGCAGCATGTCCCTGCCCGCGCAGATGCCAACCGTTGCCGACAGGCGGGCTGCTGCCCGACCGGGCTGCGTTATGGCCCTGGCCTCGAGGCGTATGCAGAGGCACCCCTGTCGCCTTCTGGTGTGCGCCTGCGGCGGCGCAGCGCCCACAACGCGACGGGAGCTCCTGCCGCGACCAGCGCTGCAGCGAAACACAGACCGGCTTGGTAGCCGGAGAGAAAAGCACCCGAGCCATCGGCCCCGGTGGAGACTGCGGCATGTTCCACGAACGACACGATGGCGCCCACCAGGCCGATTCCGACGACTCCGGACGCCTCGCGGGCGGCGCTGAACAATCCGGCCGCGATTCCAGAAAGATGATTCGGTGAGGATTCCAGAGCACGGGTAGTCAGCGGCACGGCCAGCGCGGAACCGAAACCGATAAGTGAAAGGCCGGGTAGGATATCAACGAGATTTCCTCTAGAACTTCCCAGCGCGACCATCAGCAACCCCAGGCCGACCAGGAGCAGGCCCGCAGCGGAGATCCGGCCTTCACTCCAGCGGTGCGCCATACGCGAAATGAAAGGGATGGTGGCGATCAGGGAAAGGGCGACGGGCATGAATGTCAGCCCGGCCTGCGTCGGGGCGAGGCCGAGGCCGTTCTGTAGAAATTGAGACGTGAAGAAATAGACTCCGCTTACGCTCAGGCCCCACAGTAGTTGAGTAATGACTCCGCCGACGAAAGGGCGTTGCCGGAGGAGGGGGCGCAGCACGGTGTTCCGACACGAAGTCAATTCGTAGCACAGGCCGACGGCCGATGCGACGACGACGCCCCCTGCCGCGGCGACAGGAAGGGCGTCGAAGCCCTGTTCAGGCCCCTCGATCAGGCCGTAGGCGAGGGCTGCCAGCGAGCAACAGGCCAACGCGATGACGCGGAGCGAGAGTGTGGCCGAGGCCGGGGACGTGGCACGGGGCGAGGGTTTGGGCCGGGGGACAAGGAAGCCGACGAGGAGACTCACACAGCCCAGCGGTAGGTTCATGGCAAAAACGGATTCCCAGCCCAAGTGTTGTGTCATGACACCAGAGATCACAGGGCCGCAGGCCAGCGCTGATGCCAACGTGGCAGTGGTGGCGCTGAAGGCGGTATTGCGCACGTGAGGCGGTAGATCGTGCGACTGGACTGCCAGCGAGGCCGGCAGGATCAGTGCAGCGCCCGCTCCCTGCAGCCCCCGGCAGGCGATCAGCGCTATACCGGAGGGCGCCGCGCTGCACCCGACCGATGCGACGGTGAAGATTGCGACGCCAAGCGACAGAGTGGCATGCCGCCCGACGGTGTCCGACAGATGCCCGCCCAGCAACAGAAGGCTCGCGAGGGTGAGCGGGTAAATGGCCGCCACCCATTTGAGGTCGGCTTCACTCAATGCGAGTTCAGCCTGGATCTGAGGCAGTGTCACATTGACGACAGTGTTGTCCAGGGCGGTCATGAAGGACGGCAGTAGTACGGCCACGAGGATGGAGAGGACACGTAGTCGGCTCACGGTACCTGCCTTGAGTAGCGCCGACGGTGGTAAAGGGCCGCCACGTTCCGCAGGCCCTTCTCCGTACTTTGCCTCGTGGGCATGGTAGGCGCGACTCCGTGACGGCCTGACTTCGGTATCTGGTGTGCCGAAAACGCCGCTCGCTTTCCGGTGGGTCGCTCGGACGGGACTCCCGGAGTGGCGCCGCATCCGCGGTGCCCTTATATGTAGGGATGATCACCATCGCTGCCATCATGCATTGGGGATGGATGGCGAGCGGTGACGTCTGTCGTCAATTCTCCGGAATGACTGACGGCTGAGGGGTCCCGCTGCCTGTCGAGAACGAAGGTTCGGTGAATTCATGCTGAAAACCATGGAAGACACGATCAGTCATCATCTCACTCGGGCCGCGGAGCGGGCCCCCGCCGAAAATGCCTTTACTTTCGTGGACTTCAGTGCCGTTCGCGAAGGAACCCCTGCCTCTCTGACGTGGCGCGAACTGGAGAAGAGGGTCCGTACCCTCGCGGCGGCACTGCGTCACGGCGGTGCGGTCGGCGAGCGGGTGGCCCTCGTGGGGCCGCAGAACCTCGACTACGTCGTCGGCTTCCTCGCGGCCACGTGCGCCGGCGCGATCGCCGTTCCCCTGTTCCCCCCGACCCTGCCGGGCCATGCGGAGAAACTGGCCGCCGCGCTCGCCGACGCCGACCCAGTGCTCGCTCTCACCAGCCCCGACTCGCTTCCGGCCGCGGAGAAGTTCTGCGCCAACCAGGACGGCCTCCGCGTGCGTGTGACCACCGAGGAGGACCTGCTCTCGAGTTCGACGGCGTGGGCCGAACCAGCGGACGGTGAATATTCTCATCCCCGCCCCGAGGAGTGCGCCTACCTGCAGTACACCTCGGGCTCCACCCGCATGCCGTCCGGCGTGGAGATCACCCACGCCAACGTCTGCGCCAACGCACGCCAGGCGCAGAAGGCGTACGACATCCGAGCCGGGCGCAACTGCACCGTCGGCTGGCTCCCCCTCTACCACGACATGGGGCTCGTGCTGGCGATCGTGCTTCCCGTCGTCGGCAACGTCCACTCCGTATTCATGGATCCGCTGGCCTTCGTCCAACAGCCCGTCCGCTGGCTGCGACTGCTCAGCGAACACCCGCGTGCGCTCACTGCCGCCCCCAACTTCGCGTACGACTACTGTGTGCGCCGCGTCACCGAGGAGGAGCGCGCAACGCTGTCGCTGGGGTCGGTGACCGCCATGATCAACGGCAGTGAACCCATCGCGGAGCAGACGCTCCAGCGATTCCAGCAGGCCTTTGCGCCAGTTGGTGCGGTTCCCACGGCGATGCGTCCGTCCTACGGGCTGGCCGAGGCGACTGTGTTCGTATCTGCCTCATCGGCCGGTGAGGAACCGACCGTCACCTCCTTCGACCGCGACGCGCTGGCAGCCGGCACCGCCCGGCCGGCCGAGGGCACCGAGGAACAGGCAGTGAGCCGCCTGGTCGGCTGTGGACGGCCCACCGACCAGGAGGCCGCCATCGTCGACCCGGTCAGCCTCGTCCGGCTGGAGGACGGGTGTGTGGGCGAGATCTGGTTGAGCGGCCCCAACGTCGGACGCGGCTACTGGGGAAGGCCGGAACAGAGCGAGGCGACCTTCCGCGCCACTCTTCACGGTGACAACCCGGGCCAGGGGACGCAGCACTGGTTGCGCACGGGAGACCTCGGGGTGTGGCACGACAACCACCTCTACATCACCGGTCGCCTCAAGGATCTCGTGATCATCGACGGGACCAATCATTATCCGCAGGACATCGAGCACACCGTCGAGAACGCCCACCCGGCGATCCGCCGTCATCACACCGCGACGTTCTCCGTCCCCACCGACGACGGGGAACGCCTGATCGTCGTGGCCGAGCACGCCCGTGACCTCGCGGAACCGCACAAGGTCCGGGACGAGGTGACACGCGCGGTACGTGCGGCGGTGTCCACCGGTCACGCCATCGCCATGTACGACTTCGTCCTCGCCCAACCCGGCACCGTACCGCACACCACCAGCGGGAAGGTCGCCCGCGGCGCTTGCCGCGAGCGTTACCTCCGGGGTACCTGGGCCTCCGACTCGCACGTACAGAAAGAGACCGGAGACGCATGAACCAGCCAGGCGAACACGGGGAGGCGGTCGAGGACGACGCCGAGGCCACCACCTCCATCACGGACGGTCGCTCCGGATCGGGCGCTGCCGAGTTGCGAAGTGCACTGGTGCAGTTGGTCTCAGACATCAGCGGCATCTCGCCGGAACAACTCGACGACGGCCGGCCTCTGGCGGAGTACGGTCTCACCTCCCGCGATGCCGTCGGACTGACCGGCGAGCTGGAGAAGATCCTGGACCGATCACTGGCCACCACGCTGCTGTGGGAGTACCCCACCATCGGACAACTCGTTGCCGCCCTGACGAACGCCGACCAGGCGGATGCCGTGCAGTCGGACCGGCAGTCCTGTACGCCCGATGATGCGGCCGCCACCGCCCGCACTGACGACGGTGCCATCGCCGTCGTCGGCATAGGGTGCCGCCTGCCCGGCAACGTGCACGGGCCGGACGCGTTCTGGGACCAGTTGATGGCGGGAATGGACGCGGTCGGTCAGGTGCCGGAGAAACGCTGGCCAGACTTCGCCGGAACGGCGCCGGAGGCCACCGCCCTCATGGAATCCACCACACAGTGGGGTGGCTTTCTCGACGACATCGAAGGTTTCGATGCCAAGTTCTTCGGCATCACGCCGCACGAGGCCGAAGTCATGGATCCCCAGCAACGGCTGCTGCTCGAAGTCGTCTGCGAGGCACTGGACCATGCGGGCGTACCCGCCCCCGCCCTGCAGCGCACATCCACCGGCGTCTTCGTCGGACTGAGCGCCCTCGAATACGGGCATCTGACCACGTCGGACCCCACACGACTGACCGCGTGGACCGGCACTGGGGCTGCCGGCAGTATCGCCGCCAACCGCGTGTCCTATCTGCTCGACCTGCGGGGTCCCAGCATCACCGTCGACACTGCCTGTTCGTCGTCTCTCGTGGCCGTGCACCTGGCTTGCCGCAGTCTGCGCAGCGGGGAGTGCGACACGGCGCTGGCTGCAGGCGTCAACCTCCTTCTGTCCCCGGCGGTCACGGCCTCATTCGACCAGGCCGGCGCACTGGCCGCGGACGGCAGGTGTAAACCCTTCGACGCCGCGGCGGACGGATTCACCCGCGGTGAGGGCTGCGGCGTCGTCGTGCTCAAGCGGCTCGCCGACGCCCGGCGCGACGGCGACAGGGTGCTCGCCGTCATCAGGGGTACCGCCGTGAACCAGGACGGCCGTTCGGCGGGTCTGATGGCACCCAACCCGGCGGCGCAGGAAGCGCTGCTGCGGGACGCCCTGCGCGACGCAAACATCAGCGCGACCGAAATCGATTACGTCGAGGCGCACGGGACCGGCACCCTTCTGGGAGACCCCATCGAGGGGACCGCGCTCGGGGCTGTCGTCGGACGTGGCAGGCAGCCCGACCAGCCACTGCTGATCGGATCGGTCAAAAGCAATCTCGGCCATCTCGAAGGCGCGGCCGGCATTGTCGGCCTGATCAAGACAGCGCTGGCCCTGCATCACGGCCGCATCCCGGCCAGTCTGCACTTCCACAGCCCCAACCCTCACATCGACTTCGCCGAGTTGGGCTTGCGCGTGGTCACCGAACCGACCGCATGGCCCACCGCCGGGGACCGTCCGGCGCGCGCCGGTGTGTCGGCCTTCGGCTTCGGCGGTACGAACGCTCACGCCGTACTTGAGCAGGCGGTCCCGACCGGCGCGCATCCCACGCATGCCGACGACGAAGAGGCCGGCGACCCGCACATCCTGGTGGTTTCAGCCCGTTCCGCGGACCGGCTCGCCGACACGGCCGCGAGTCTGTCGCAATGGGTTGCAGCCGGCGACGCGCCCGCCCTCACCGACATCGCCCACACGCTCGCCTCGCACCGCCGTGGCCCGTCCTGCGCCGCCGTCGTCGCACGGACCCACTCCGACGCGGCGTCCGGGCTGGCCGCACTGGCCCAGGGCGAGACGGTACCCGGCGTGGTGCCCGCGTGCACGGACGCACGAGCGGCCTCGTCGTTCGCAGCGCAGCGACCGGTCTTCGTCTTCTCCGGTTACGGCTCACAGTGGGAAGGCATGGGGCGGGGCCTGTTGACCGACGACGCCGTCTTCGCCGCCCACGTATCCGAGCTCGACCCGCTCTTCCTTGCGGAGACCGGCTTCTCCCTTACCGACATGCTCATGGCCGATTTGACCAAGACAGCGGACCGGATCCAGCCGCTGATCTTCGGAATCCAGGTGGCCCTGGCGCGGACCATGCAGGCCCACGGTGTGGAACCCGCCGCCGTCATCGGGCACTCGATGGGCGAGGTCGCAGCCGCCGTGGTCGTCGGTGCTCTCGACGACCGCGACGGAGTGCGCGTCATCGTCCGCCGGTCGGCCCACCTCGCCATCCTCGAAGCCACCCAGGCAGGGGCGATGGCCGCGGTGGAGCTGCCCGTAGAGTCCCGGACGGCCGTCCTCAGTCGCTTTCCCAGTGTCGAGGTCGCTGTTCACTCCTCGCCCCAACGCTGCACGGTGGCCGGCCCGGCCCAAGCGGTGCGCGACCTGGTGGACGAGCTGACCGATCAGGACCGGCTCGCCCGACTGTTCGAACTGGGCGGAGCCACCCATACTGCCTTGGTCGATCCCATCCTGGCGCCACTGAGCGAGGATCTTGCCGACCTGTGCCCGCGCCCACCGGCCACACCCTGGTACAGCACAGTCCTTGATGATCCCCGTGCAGGCGCGGCAGCCGATGCGGGCTACTGGTGCGCCAACACCCGCCGCCCAGTGCTTCTGCAACAAGCGGTGACAGCGGCAGCCGAGGACGGTCACACCCTGTTCCTGGAGATTTCACCCCACCCCATCGTCGTCGTCCCCCTCGCGGAGAGCCTCGACACCACCCCGGCGGGGGATCAGGCGCTGGTCCTTCCGACCCTCCGCAAGAACACCGACGACACCGTCCAGGTACGAGTCGCGTTGGCACGGCTGCACTTCGCCGGCGTCCCGCTGAACCCCGGACTGTGGCCCGCCGGTGCACGCACTGCACTGCCCACGCCCGCGTGGCGGCATGAACGGTTCTGGTTCCCTCGCTCCGCCCGATCGACCGAAGTTGGCGGCAATCCCCTGCTGGGGGTGCGCACCGACGACCCGAGAACCGGCGCCGTGCTGTGGCAGGGAGACGTCGGCTCGAACTGTCACGGCACTCGTGGCAAGGTCCACGGCAGAGCGGTGCTGACCCTTGCCGAGGCCGCGGAGTTGATGATCGAAGCCGGCCTGGACCTATGGGCCCGGGAGGGCATCACTCATCTCGGCATCGAGGACCTGCAGATCCACCGGTGGCTCGCCATCTCCAGCAGCACCCCCCTGACCACGGTGTGGGAACCGGACTCCGGCACACACGGAACCATCAGCCTCCACGCCCGGGGCGCCGAAACCGTTTGGCACTGCTACGCCTCGGCCCGTGTCACCCGCGCCCCGGAACCCCAGGACGAGCCTCACCCCGAGCCGGAATCGAAGCTGACACTCACCCGGCACTTCATCCCCGAGGACCCCAGATCCCCTCACCGGCCGTCCTACGCACATGTCCTGACCGCCATGCTGGAGGCGCAGAGCGCTGCGGAGACGCCACCGGCCGGGGACCGCACCGTCCAAGCCGCCGCACATACCGTCCCGGTCGGCATGGGGTCCCTGCTCGTCAAGGGGCCGGGCATCCTTGACACCGGCTATGACATCAGTTGCACGCCCGCCGACGGCGCCGACCCGACAGACGCGGACGTCGACCAGCGGCATGTCTCTGCACGGGGCGACACGAGCGAGATCGTCGCTCGGTTCGTTCAGCTGCGGCCCGTCGAGCGGCACGAAGTGCCACGGGCCCTTGAGACGTGCACGTACGACATCCAGTGGGAGAAGTCCACCGTTCCCCTGCCGTCGCTGGGTCTGCGGCGTGTCTTGCTCATCAGCGACGAATCAGACGCCACGGCCTCTCTCTTGGCAGCCATGGAAGCCGGCGGTACCGACGTCACGGCGACGGATGCCCGGGACGATGCCTGCGACGCCGTGCTCGCCGCCTGGCTGGAGAGCCCACAGGACGGCCAGAGCGCGGTAGTCCTGTTCTTCCAACAGGAAGAACAGGACGACGACATGCGGTCACTGCACAGGGCGGCACAGTTGGCGCGTCGCCTGGCCAGTGCAACGCACCGGCAACCGCCACGCCTGTGGATGGTCACCGTGCTGGCACAGGCTACGGGGTCCGGGGAACCAGGGACGCCGTCTCTCGCCTGCCTGCGTGGACTCGTCCGGGTTCTTGCGCTCGAACACCCCCAGCTGCGGGCCTCGCTGGTAGACATCGACAAGCAGCCCGGAGCAATCGACGACCTTGCCCGCGAACTCCTGGCGGGCAGCGACGCGGACGAGATCGCGTGGAGGGCCGGCACGCGCCTCACCGCGCATCTCGCCCGCGCCGAACTCAGCGCACAGCGCAACGACACCGTGGCTTTCACCCGCCCCGACGGCGCGTACGTCATCACCGGGGGCCTGACGGGACTGGGCCTGGCTACGGCGAGCCGGCTCGCCGAGCAGGGCGCCGGGCGCATCGTCCTCAACGGACGCCGTGCCCCGGGACCCGAGGCCCAGGCCGTCCTGGCCGAACTGCAGGAACGGGGGACTTCCGTCGCGGTGGTCCAAGGGGACATCGCGGACCTCGACGTGGCGGCGGAACTGGTGGGTGCCGCGCTCGCCGACGGCCACACGCTGCGCGGAATCGCGCATTGTGCCGGCGTCCTGCACGATGGCGTGATCACCGACCTGGAACCGGCGGATATCGACACGGTGCTGCGGCCGAAGGCCGTAGGAGCCCAGAACCTTGAGGCGGCTATCGCCGACCTCGATCTGGACTGGTGGGTGATCTACAGTTCCGCCGCGGCACTGCTCGGCTCACCCGGACAGTCCGCCTATGCGGCTGCCAACGCCTGGCTCGATGCCGTGGCCCACCGCCGCAGAGCCAGTGGCCTGCCCGCGACCTCCATTGCGTGGGGCCCCTGGGAGAACGTCGGCATGACAGCCGGGAACCAGGCGCTGGCGCTGGAGCCCATCCAGGTGAGCGAGGGAATGGACGTGCTGCAGGCACTGGTCACCCTCAACTGCGCGCACGTGGGCGTCGTCCACCTCGACGCGGAGCGCGTGCTGGAGGCGTTCCCCGGCCTGTCCGCCATTCCCTTCTTCTCCGACGTCCTCGAAAACGGTTCAGCCGGCCCCGACGACTGGGTTGGCCCCCACGGTATCGGGGCTCTCGGCAGCTCCGCCGCGGACACGGTCTACACACGCCTGGTCCGAAGAACGGCGGCCATCATGGGATTCGCGGCCGCCGAACTCGGCGAGACGGTCCCGCTGACCGACCTGGGCTTGGACTCCCTGGTGGCGGTACGCGTCCAGAACACGATCCGCCAGGACTTCGGCGTCGACGTGCCCGCGTCCCGCCTGCTGCGCGGCGCCAGCCTGCGTGAAATCGGACGCGCGGTACTCGAACAACTTGGGCTGGACGTCACGGAGCCGTCGGCCGGTTCCCGGCCGACGGCATCCGAGGACAATTGCCGGGCCGAGCCGTCCCCACGCACACTGCCGAGTGTCCTCAACCCCAGGGACGCTGCGGAGCGGCTGGTCGCGAGTTCCTGGGCCGAAGTCCTGCAGCAAGGGCCGAGGGACGTCCGGGAGGACTTCATCACCGCCGGCGGAGACCACGACGCTGCCGCAGCCATGGCGGACGTCATTCGTCGGCGCCTCGGCGACGACATCGAGTTGAGCCTGACGGCCGCTGCCATCCTTGCCCTGCGCACCGTCGCAGCAGTCGCCGAACTGATCCGGCCCGTCGTCAACCGGACCGGCGGGTCGGCACTCACCACCCTGCGTCCTCCCCTCCCCGGGTCGGAACGGCCTCCGCTGTTCACCTTCCACCCCGCCGGTGGCCCGACCTCCGTCTACCTGCCACTGACGGGGTTGCTGCCAGCCGAGCAGCCCGTGTACGGCCTGGAACGCGTCGACGAGCTGAGCACCATGGAGGAGAAGGCGGCCCGCTACCGCACACTCATCCGTGACATCCAGCCGGAAGGGCCCTACCACCTGCTCGGCTGGTCCTTCGGAGGGTGTCTCGCCTACGAAGTGGCGCTTCAACTGAGGGAAGAGGGACAGGACATCGGGTCTCTCGGGCTGATCGACACCGTCCTGCCGCCCGTCCTGCCGGAACCGGAATCACGGGAGTTCCTGCTCGAGCGTTTCGGTCGTTTCGCCGGATACATCGAGAAGACGTACGGGCACCGCCTCGACTTGCCCTACGAAGAGCTGGCGGCCACCCCGGACGATCAGCAGATCGACGTTGTCATGCGTCTGGTCGCCGAGGCGGGACTCGACATGAGCCCAGGGATCATGGAGCACCAACGGACCTCGTACATCGACGCCCGCGTCGGTGAACGATACGTCCCTCGCCCTCAGGAGGGCCACGTAGTGCTCTATCGCGCCAAGCAACCGCAACAGCTCACCGCCGCTTTGGACCCGCGCTACCTCCGACAGGACGCCGACCTCGGGTGGGCGCCCCTGTGCCCCATCCTCGAGATCGTCCCGGTCGACGGTGACCATCTGTCCGTCATCGACCCCCCGCACGTCCAGACCATCGCGCAGCACGTCACCCGAGCCATGGGGTGGCCCACCCAGTGATCGGAGCACCGCGCCTGTTCCGCAGCCTCACTTGTGGAACAGGCGCAACCGATTGTCGCCCGCCAGAGCACGGCCTGTGGGCGAGTGATGTTGTGCCCGGTACGCCGAGAACACCGATCGGCTGTACGGAACATTTGCCCTCAGTTGGCCGGGGTGTCTGCTGGTGGTGATCAACATATTTCGTCATGATCCCACCTGTGTGGGTCACTCTCCTGAAGTACGCGAAAAAGAATCTGGTCTGTCTCGGGCTCGCCGCGGCTCTTCTCTCGACCGAGGCACAAGCGGCTGAGTGGAAACCGGGCGCCTCGCCCTGGCCTCACCATACGGAGGCCAGCGTCACTGACGTGAAATTCATTGACGAGCGAATGCGTGATCTCATGGTCAGTTCCCCGACGATGGGAATGTCCGTCCCGGTCCGCGTCATTCTTCCCGTGCACTGGAGAGAAGAGCCGACAGCCACCTTTCCGGTTGTCTACTTGTTCCACGGCGGTGACGACGACTACACGTCCTGGACACGCGAGACAGACGTGGAGGCGCTGACGAAGAACTCTGACGTGCTGGTCGTCATGCCGGATGCCGGAAAGAACGGTTACTACAGCAACTGGTTCGCCGGTGCCGCCAGCTGGGAATCATTTCACACTCACGAACTCGTGCGGCTCATGGAGGAGAAGTTCCGTGCGAGCCGCTCACGAGCCGCCGTGGGAGTTTCCATGGGGGGCTTCGGCGCGCTCAACTACGCGGCGCACAACCCGTGGATGTTCCGGTACGTGGCTTCAATGAGCTCTTACGTGGATCTGAACGACCCTGCCGTGCGGCTGGAACTCGCCCTTGGTACCGCGAGGGAAGGTATCGACATCAAACAAGTCTGGGGCGACCCGGTGAAGAACGCCGAAGTCTGGCGGGCCCACAACCCTGCTGCAATGCCGCGTGCCTTCCGCGGAATGCACATCCATCTCTCCGCGGGCAGCAGTCAGACCGGACCGCTGGACACGGGACGCCCCGCCGATGAAGTGCTGGTGAGCATGCTGGGCGAGGCACCACTGTCGGGGCAGATCGAAAGATTCGCGACGGTGCTTCGCTCTGAAGGGGTCGACGTCACGACGCATCTTTACACGCCGGGGACGCATTCCTGGCCGTACTGGGAGGCGGAGTTGCACAGCATCTGGCCGTCCGTCATGAAGTCGATCGGGTCGTGATTCCATGCGGACAGTGGTGATTTTCGCCGCGGGATCCCGCGGCGACGTCCAGCCCTGCCTGGCCCTGGGGCGAGCACTGCTCCGGCGAGGCGACACGGTGAGGATCCTGGCCAGTCTCCGCTACCGGCGTCTGATCGCCGAGGCAGGTCTGGATCTTCATCCCCTTCCGGTCGACCCGGTGGAGATCGTCGAGTCGGCCGAGGGGCAGGAACTCCTCGCCGGACGACGGAACCCGGTGGCGTTCATCCGGCATATGGACCGGGTCCTACGACCCCGCATGATGTCGATGCTTGAGGAGACGCAGATCGGCTCGAAGGGAGCTGACCTGATTCTGGCACCAACCTTCAGCTTCCTCGGTCTTCACCTGAGCGAGTACCTCCAGGTCCCGCACGCCGTCATTCACTTCCAGCCGAGCCAGCCCACGAAGGTCTTTCCGCACCCGTTCGCGCCGGCTGCCCGGATGCTGGGGGGTGTGGGTAACCGGCTCAGTTTCGGTGCCGTCGACCTCGGGTCCTGGATGGTGTTCCGACGGTTCGTCAACACATGGCGCCGGGAGACTCTGGGCCTACCGGAGTTGTCCCTGGCGGCCCCCTTCCGGCCGGTTCGCCAAGCCCCCGTACTGTGTGCGTTCAGCCCCACTGTCGTGCCGAGGCCGTCCGACTGGGGACGGAACGTCCACGTCACCGGCTTTTGGCATCATGATCAGCCGCTGTGGACCCCACCACAGCGATTGCTTGCCTTCCTGTCCGCCGGCCCCCCGCCCGTCTACGTCGGATTCGGCAGCATGAAAACCGGCGACCCCGAGGCGACCGACGCCCTCGTACGGACGGCCCTGCGTCGGGCGAACCTGCGTGGAGTGCTGCCAGGGGACCCCGCCACCAGCGAGGACGACATCCTCGTGGTCGGCGACACCCCCCACGACTGGCTGTTTCCCAGGATGGCCGCTGTCGTCCACCACGGCGGAGCCGGCACGACGGCCTCGGCACTGCGCGCCGGAAGACCCTCCCTGATCTGCCCGTTCTTCGGAGACCAGCCCTACTGGGCCACACGGGTGCACGAACTCGGCGCGGGGCCCACGCCTCTGCCGGTCCGAAAGCTCACCGTTGCCGCCCTGGTCGATCGCCTGCACACCCTCACCCAGCATGCCCCCTACACCGAGACCGCGCGTCGGCTAGGCCGGGACCTGGAAGCCGAGGACGGGGTCGCCCAGGCCTGTCAGGTCCTGGACCGGCTCGGAGTCGGCTCTGCGTGATCAAGGCTGATCAAGACGTCCAAGAACGTTTCCGGTGCCGGGCTGGAGAGCTGACATAGTTCCCGCTTGCTGACCGCGACGCCGGTGTCCTCGCCCTCGATGCCGGGCAGTTCCGCCCAGACCACGAGGCGTCGTCCGTTTCGTGCAGGTCGGCCAGGGGCGAGAAGGCCCTGAAGGAGGGTGCGACACCGACGGCCTGAGGAGCCGGTTCATCCGCTCGAAGACGCCATCGAACTCGGCGGCGATCAGCTCGACCCAGCCCGGGAAGGGAAACGCTCGTTCCATGAGATGGCCGGGCCGGTGGTGTACGAGGAGAGTCATCGCGGTTCACCTCCGCGAAACGACGGCATTCGGGCCATTTCCATGCTGTGGGTATCCGTGACGGCCCATGGAACGGGCCAGCCGACGATCAGCTCCAGGCTCCCGTGGGCCGCGGACTTGTCTGATCAGCGGCGCCTCTGATCCCTTCGGGCGGATCCGCTCCACCGCTTTCATGTCTGACCAGTGGGTGCTCGTTGTTCCCGGCAGGATGGCAGGCATGGGTCACTGGGTGTACGAGTTCTCGGGTTTCCCCGACTCGGGGGACTACCAGCAGATCGCGGATGATGAGGAGCCGGGCGATGTGGTGTTGCGCGAATGCCCGGGCGGCCTCGGAATCGTCGACGGATACGTGCGTGAGAGCGTCGACGACGTGATGATGGTGGCCCGCTTCCGTTGGGTGGCCAGTGGAGACCCGTCCGCGGTGAGACCGGCGGTACTACGGGCAGCCGGACTTTTGCCCCTCGCGCGGCAGCGGGCGCGGCCGGTGCCTACGGGCAGCGAGCTGGATGTCGGCGAGTCTGCTTGAAGTGCGTCCCGAGCCTGTTTTTGAGACTGCCGTCGTGGCTGTGCACGACGAGCGTCGCGCACAGCCTTTCTCCCACTCCTCTGTGGCGGGTTCTTCTGTCTCGGTCTCCTCGGCTGTGGTGGGACGGGTTCCAAACGCGCTCCAAGAGCCGGCTGATACGGCCTCACCGCTGCCATCAGCCCCAGCATCTGGACACGGCACCGAATGCCCCTGCGAACGGGAATTGTGAGGGCTGCCGACCGGGCCGGGCACTCGCTCGAATCGACGGTCGAGTGCCCGGCCCTCCCATCGTCCGCAGGGCCGGGGGGGAAGGAGAGACCCGGCGGCCCGGCGGGCGTCTGGTCCCGGCTCACGCCGGGACGGGCGGGGGCAAGCGGGCGTTGTCGCAGAAGCAGCCTGCCCGTGTATCGGTCAGAACGCGTTGGCCAGTGCCTGGGTGATCGCCGAAGCGGGCGCCTGCGACCACGAGGTAGGTGGCGGTGGCAACGTTGTGGGGACGGGCGTCCACGGGGTTGCGGACCTGGTCGGCCGCGATGGCAGCGTTGTTCGACGTCTGGGCAGCCTGCAAGTTGCTGACACAGGGCGCGCCGACAGGACCGCTGTGGCCAGAGGAGCGATGCCGACGATCGCGCCCGCGGCCATGGTGGCAGTGACGGCGGCGACGGTAAGGCGAGAACGGAACATTTTGACACTCCCTTTCAGAGGTGGCCGGTTCACTCATTGGCTACGACGTCGGTGGGAGTGGTTGCCGCCAACTGCCGGCGGCTGCCTGCGGCGAGAACCATACTGCGCATGTTGGGAGTGACGACCGGAACGGGCAGCAGTCACGTTCCCGGAAAGGGATGGGAAACCGCCAGTTCGTAATCCAGTAATGCGACAGATGAGTGGCATCTCAAGAGCAGGGTTCCTATATCACCCGATCGGGGTATGGCATTTGGTGTATACCGGACTTCGACTTCCAGCTCGATCTGCGATCACCCGAGCGCAAACAGTCGCACCAGCTGCGACCCGCCTGTGATGATGCAGGAGACGGCGAGGAACCGGCAGTCCGGGGAGAACACCATCGACGTGGGTTTCCCGTCGAACTTCATCGGTGAACCGACCGGCTCCCTGGCCGCGACGGCCCACAGCTGCACGGTGCGGTTGGTGCCCCGCCGGGCGAGGAGATGACCGTCGGGGGAGAACACCACCTCGTGCACGCCGATGGTGCCGTCCACGAGCGGCGCGCCGGCCGGCTTCAGGACGGTGGGGTTTCGCAGCCGCTCCGGGGCGTCGGCTCGCCGCCGTGTGAGCGGGCGACGTCGGGGCGCTTTGGCGGCGGTCCACAGCTGCACCGGACTGTCGGCGCCGCCGGTGGCCAGGAGCCGACTGTCGGGGGAGAACGCCACCGTCCAGACGGCGCCGGGGTGCGCGAGCAGCCGGCCGACCGGTTGCCCGGTGCCGACATCCCACACCCACGCCGCGCGATGGCCGGCGGCTGCGAGGAGCCGCCCGTCGGGAGAGAACGCCACCGGGTGAAGGCTGTGGGAGGTGTCGCTGAGGAACGGCGGGCCGACTGGTTCTCCGGTCGTGGTGCTCCACAGCCCCACGACGCCAGACGGCACCTATGAGGTTCCGCGCGTCACCGCCGAGCTGAAGGAGGCCGGGAAGCCGGTCAATCACAAGCGCGTCGAGCGCGTCATGCGCAAGTTCCACATCGTCGGGTTGCACTTGCGCAAGAAGGTCCGCACCACCATTCCCGAGCCGTCGGCGACACCGGTGCCGGACCTGCTCCAGCGGGACTTCACCGCTCAGGAGCCGAACACCAGATACCTGCCGTCGGTTCGGGGTGCCTGAAGGGGCGGCCCCTCCGGACCGCCCCTTCCCGCGTTGGATCAGGATGCTTCCGCGACTCGGTTGAAGAGCCGGCCGGCGAGGTCGACGCCTGTGACCGCGCCGTCTGCGTCACGGGAGAAGTAGCCGCGCTGCCCTTTGAGGCCGCCTTCGGTGACGATGTACTCGTCGTCGCCGGGGAGGAAGCCGATGTCCGCGGCCGGGTGGTCGGGGGGCATCTCCTCGTCCGATGCCTCGCGGATCTCCGGCTTGATCCCGACCGCCAGGGTGAGACGGGTGCCGTCGGAGGCGATGTCGAGGTTTATGGCGTCGATCTCGTAGCGGCCGACGACCTGTCGGGCCTGTCCCTCGTCGTACGGGAGCGGCTCCGCCGTCTTCTCGACGATTCCGAGGTAGTGCTCAAGCGCCCACCGTACGACGGACTGGTTGAAGGGGTAGCCGTCCGGGCCGACGTTGGCCAGGGAGACCACGGCGAAGTTGCGCTCGGGCACGATGAGCAGCTCGGCGAACTGGCCGTTGCCCGAGCCGCCGTGCCCGATCCCCTGGACGCCGTCCAGGTCGTGCAGGAACCAGCAGATGCCGAAGCCGTCGCCGAGCGTGCTGGCGCGCAGCTCGACCGTCTGCTCTCGCATGCGGTGCAGCTCCGCGGCGGGCAACACGCCCTCGCCGTCGCCGAGTTGGAACCGTGCCCAGCGCAGCAGGTCGCTCACCGAGGAGGCGAG
>NZ_JBIWOA010000057.1:0-45019 GCF_044767525.1 Streptomyces sp. NPDC101234
AGGGTGTCCTCGCCGGCCATGCCCTTGACCAGGCGGAGCGCGTCGGAGACGTCGTCGGCGAAGTCGTGCAGCTGCTGGGCGAGGGTGCGGACGCGCTGCGGGTCGCCCGGGGTCGGGTCCCTGTCAAGGTCGAGTGGATGCCAGTCCGCTGGCCGATACCCCGCCATGATCCCGCAACCCCCGTCGCGTTCGCCCCGTCAACAACCCTGTGCACACGCGAACTTACAAGGAACGGTCGTTCGAGGTGAAGTCCGTGCGGTGTTCGGCCGGCGGAAGCCGGTGCGGCGACCCTTTGCAGGGGCCAACCACGCCGCCGCGGACAGTTGCGGCAATGTCACAGGAAGGCACCAATGCCTGCTGAAGAGTGGCTAGTTACTCGCAATATGCCCCGGTTGTGCATTCTTTGCTCGGGCGGAGCCCGACCATTCGCTCTGGTGCCCTCGGGGCGCACCGGGCTACCGTGTCCGCTGCTTTCTTCGACGTCGCTTGTCTCACCAGGAGCTCACCGTGACCCGCCGTTCCCGCCTGCTCACGACAGCCACCGCCGGAGTGACGGCGGCACTTCTGCTCGCAGGGTGCGGCGGAGGAGGCGGAGGCAAGTCCGACTCGAACGACAAGATCGCAGGCTCGGACACGGGGGCTTCGAAGTCGGCTTCGCCCAGCGCTTCGGCTTCGGCGTCCGAGGCGAGCGGCCGCCCGGAGATCACCCTTCCGTCGGATCTGACGTACACATTCGGGTGGGCGAAGACGGGTGACGAGAAGAAGGATGCTGTCCTCGGCGACACCGAACAATTCATCAAGGCCGTGGACATGGCGATCGCCAAGCAGGCTCCGCTCGACAAGGCTTACCGTTTCTACTCGGAGGGCTTGGCGGCTGCCGGTAGCCAGAAGTTCATCCAGGAGTTTGTGAGCTACAAGGACCGAATCACCGGGGCCAAGCGGTACTTCGATGCCAAGGTTCAGATCAACAGCGACGGGACTGCAGGCCTTGTCTACTGTGAGGACCAGACCAAGGCTTACAACAAGAGCCTGAAGACTGGGAAGACAGAGGTCACCAAGGCCTCGAAGGACGACTACGTTCTTTACAACACCCTGCTTCAGCTCAACAAGCAGGGTGTCTGGATCACCGAGAAGCTGACGTCGCAGCGGGGGAGCTCCGTATGCCAGCCATGAAGTTCCGGAACTCGGCAGTTGTCATACTTGCTGCAGTGACTTTGTTGGCCTGTCCGGCCCAGGCATTTGCCGGATACGGGCACGGGGGCAGCACGAACAGCGACCCCAATACGCACACTTCCGGCAAAAGTGACGGCAAGGGTAATATTTCGGCAACTGCAGGTGTTGTCTACGACCTCTCCAAGAACGGTTCCGGGACGTCGACCGGCGCGGTGACGCCGACCACGACGTGGACCCCGCCGGCTTGTTACTACGCGCCCAAGTACTCACCCGATGCGCTTGAGGCCTATCTGACACCGATCTGGGAGGCCGACTCGACGGGCTACGAGTGGGATGCCCAGCAGCGCGACCGCTACGTCAACGGGAAGCCGTACAAGGACTTCAACAAGGACAAGGCGGGCAAGGGCTACTGGTGGGACTCGTACGTCACGTCGGGCCGTGAGGGAGACCCGGGTGCGCTCGACTGCACGAAGCCCATCTTCTGGGTGGACACAGGAGACAAGCCGCCGGCCGACATCCCCCAGGCGATCACCCCGGAGATCCTCTCCCAACTCGCCTACAACGAGATCCGCGTCCCCGGTACGAAGGTGACCCTGGCCCCGGCGGACAACACGAAGGTCAACCTTCCCACCTGGGCCTGGCTGGACAGTGCTGCGTTCAAGCCGGTCTCCGTCACCGCGTCCGTCCCCGTGCTGGGCATCAGTGCCACCACCACCGCCACGCCGTACTCACTCAAGATCGACCCAGGTACCTCGGATGCGGAGACGTATCCCGCCTCGGGTGTCTGCGAGTTCAAGAACGGCAGCATCGGTGAGGCCTACGCTAAGGGGAAGGCCGACGAGACGCCACCCTGTGGGGTGAAGTACCTGCGGTCCTCGGGTACGGGCTCGTACCCGCTCAAGGCCACGATCACCTGGAAGATCAGCTGGACGGGTACGGGAGGGTCGGGCGGACTCCTGGACGACGGCACCTTCGGGGCCACCCAGGATGTCATCGTGCAGGAGATCCAGTCCGTCAACAGGTGAGCGGTACGTCGGCCGGGGCCTCCCGGTCTAGGAGGCCCCTGTGGGTGACAGGACCCGGATCGACGATCTCGACGTGCTCAGGAGCGTCTCCTCGGGCATCGCGAAGATCGTCGATGAACTGGAGCGGCTCGACGACAAGGACAAGTACGGCTGGAGCCGCGAGGTCATCGGTCATGAAGAACTCACCGACCGGCTCGACGACTTCGCCGGCAACTGGGACTACAAGCGCGGAAAGCTCGAAGGGGAGTTGAGCAAGCTCGCGGGGATCACGAAGGCCGCGGCCGAGGCGTACGAACAGATAGACACCGATCTCGCCAACGCGGTCCGTAAGCAGGAGACGAAGCCTCAGAAGCAAGGCGGATGATGTCCCGACCCAAGGACTGGTCGCCGGTCGAACTGGACTCCGACCCGGTGTCCGGAGACCCTGATGCCGTAGCGAAGCTGGGTCGGCGCTTCCGTTCGGTGGCCGATGCCATCAGGAAGCAGACAGGCAACATCGAAGCCCTCTGCGGTGTGGAAGGCTGGCAGAGCGACGCGGCCGACGAGTTCCGCAAGACGGCCGAGGGGACCGTCGGACGGCTGAAGAAGGTCCTGGACCGCTTCGAGACGGCTGCCGACCTGCTGGGCGAGCAGACCGACCTGCCGGATGAGAAGTACGCCTCCGTCCTGTCGTCATCCCAGCAGGCGGCGGACAAGGCCCGCAACGACGCCGAACGCGACCGCGAGGAGCGGGACCGACTCGAAAGGTCGCTCGACGCCCTGGACAAGTCCGCGGACGACTACGAGCAGAAGAAGCACGACCTGACCATGAAGCGGGACGAGGTCGACGGTCGTGTCCAGGACGCCATCAGGCGGGTGCACGCCGCGAAGAACGCCCGTAATCGGGCTGGCGAGAAGGCCGCCCGTGCCCTGGAAGCGCTCATCGACCACGACAAACTGAAGGACTCCACCTGGGAGAACATCAAGGGGGCACTGAAGAGCGTCGCGGACATCGCCGGCTGGGTGGCGACAGCCTGCGCCCTGGCCTCCCTCCTGGTGGGCTGGATCCCGGTGATCGGCTGGGCGCTGGCGGGTGTGCTGGACGCGATCGCTCTCCTTGCAACGGTGGTGTCCCTCGCCTGCCACCTGGTGCTTGTCTTCTCCGGGGACGCGAGCATCGCCGACCTGGTCCTGGACGGCGTGGCGCTGCTGACGCTCGGGCTGGGGCGGGCCGCGCTGAGCGCGGGCAAGGCGGCCGCGGCGGGCGTGCGGGGTGTTCAGACAGCGAGCTGCTCCGCCCGCGCGGACTTCCTCGCCGCCAACACACTGTCCGGCAGATCGGCGAAGGCGGCCAACACGCTGAAGGGCAAGGCCACCAAGGTCGCCAATCAGGCCGCCGAAGAAGCGTCGCAGAGGCTCGCGGGCGACTTGCCCGGAGCTTTCGGGAAACTGCGAGAGTTCCAGCATGTTCTGAATCCCAAGGTGATCTACAGCGACACGGCGGACGCGGTGAAGGGACTCAAGGACTTCAAGGACGTCGGGAAACTGTTCGGCAGGGATGCTTGGAGGGGTGCCCGGCCCTTCGGTAACCCGGAGTGGGTCGAGTCCAGCAAGGCGCTGAAAGAGGTACCGATTCTCGGGAAGTTCGAAAGCATGGGCGGTGTGAAGTACACCGACTATGTGCGGTCCGCCGGGCAGAGGTGGCTCGGATACACCGTCGCGGCCACCGTCATCGACGGGAATGACAAGCTCCACGGCCTCATGGAATGGAACAATCCGTACAACAAGTGGAAGTCCGCTTGGACGGTGGGCTCGTGACAGGCAGAGGGATTTCCGAGTGAACGACGACGTGACGTGGCAGTGTCTGATCGCCGAGCCCGAGGGCAGTATCCGACTTCCCGTGGGCCAGGACACGGAGTTCGGGGAGTGGTCCAAGCAGACTGCCCGGAACTACCTGGGCGGGGACGCTTCGCGAGGCGAACTCCGTGAGCTGGCCTCGTCGTTGGCGCGTGTGGCGGCCACGTCCGAGCTGGGGGATCCAACCTTTGCCTACGCCTATGTCATCGATGCGGCGAAGGCGTTGACCGCCGTGTACGAGGTCCACGACTACGACGGCGATGGATACCGCTCGGTGGACCGTCTGCAGGATCTCCTGGCGGGCGTCCTGCCCTCGTCCCCTGAGCGCCGCAGTGTGACCGAGGTGAACCTGCCGGCTGGCCCCGGTGTTCGCGTCCAGGAACTTCTCTCGGTCGAGACGGGGTCGCTCTTCAAGAAGAAGACGATGACGGAGACGGTCACTTACGCGGTGATCCCGCCGCAGGTCGACAACATCCTGGTCCTCCGGATGACCTGGACGAACCTCGTCTTCGGCGAAGCGCTGCTGGAGTTGGCGCAGACACTGGCCGAGTCGTTGGAACTTGCCGAGATCAAGGAAGGCTGAGGAATGACGGATGCCGTCGCCGACGGCGGCCGTACCGACGGAGAAAACGCGCCGCCGAGTGATTACGGCCTGGTCGTTCCTGACGGCTGGTTCAGGATTCCGCTCGAACCCGACGGCTGGAAGGCTCCGATTCGCGCACTTGCCGATCGGGTCTTCGAGGGCCAGGACGATGCCGTCCTGCTCAAGCGGGAATTCGTCAAGGCCGTACGTGCTCGTGCGGAAGAGGGCTACGAGAACGGCGGCGTCGAGCTCTACATCTCGACGACCTCGATCGGCCCGGTGCCCCTGTCCTCTTCCCTCCTCGTCACTGTCGCCCCTGATGGGGAGGGCATCCGCCTTGCAGCGAGGGGCCGGTCCCAGGAGATCACCGACGTCGTTCTCCCCTTCGTGGGACCCGCGACCATGCGGTGCACCCGTACCGTGCCGGACACCGACGACTCGACGGGCAACCAACTGCCCGTGACGGTCGTCGACTACGCGGTCAAGGTGCCGAACACCCAAGCCGTCCTGCTGCTGACGTTCTCGACGTCCTTGGACATGTTCGCCGACGCCCTGGTCGACCTGTTCGAGGCGGTCGCCAAGTCACTGCACTGGAAGTGACCACCGCCCGCCCAACCGCCGCATCCGGATCACCGAGAAGGGCGACACGTGGATCGGCAAGGCCCGGTACTTCGACCGCAAGGGGGAGACTGCCGGCGGCAGCAGTTACTCGTCGAACCATGCCACCAACCGCACGTTCTCCTCGCCGTGCACCCACGCCAGTGTCTCCATCACCGTCCACACCGGGGCCCATGGGCCGTTCTCGGGGACCGCGTCCCGGCGGCGGGAGCGTTCGGCTCGGTAGAGCGTGGTGTCCGTGGTCCATTCCGTGCCTTCCGGGTAGCGGTCGGCGAGGTCGGTCGGGGAGGCCGTCAGTGTGTCGATGCCGCTCGTTCTGGCGAAGGCCCGGCTCCAGTCGTGGGAATGGATCAGGCGGAGTGTGCCGTCTGGGGCGCGGTGGTGGCGGGAGATGCGGGTGGTGCGGGGGACCGCCGGTTCCGTCCAGTCGATCGCCCTCGCCTCCGGCCAGGTCAGCCAGGTCTCCGCGAAGGCCGCGCCCGCCCACGTTGCGTGTTCCGTGCAAACCTCGGGAGAGGTGTCAGGCGGTAGGCCGCGGTTCGCCGCCACCGGGCGCCACATGGCCTGGAGGTCGCGTACTCCGAAGAGGCAGGCGAAGCCGTCGTAGTCCCTCGGCAGGCCCAGCACCGAGAGGCTGATCGCTCGGCACCATGCCGTCTCCTCGTAGTCCAGACCCTCCCGCCAGGTGCGGCACTCCACCCAGCCGTGGATGTCTGTTCCCATGAGCCCGATTGTGCCAAGAAGCGGTCAGCATTCGCTCCAGCGGGCATCCTCCTGCACGCAGTCTTCCGACGCGCGGCTGCACACTCCTCCACTCCTGCGTCACCGGTTGGCTGGACGGGATCCACTACGACGGACATGGGCCAAGCACGGATCGGACGGCGCACGCCGCACTCAGGTCTATAGCGTCCAGTAGCGGGAGTCCTTCAAGGGCGCGGGGCGGATGCGCAGGGCGGGCAGGTCGAAGCCGTCGTCTTCTTCCCCATCGCCGGTAGGCAGGCGCCCGGACTCGTTCGGGTAGTAGTACAGGCCGTACGACCAGTACTCCGGGAACTCGTGGCACATGAGATCGGGGTACGCCGAGATCTCCGTGTCGTGATACCGCTCGTTGATCCTGGCCACGGCTTCCGCCCGGGAGATGCCGAACCTTGAGATCATCTCGTTCGCGATGTCCCGGAAATACTCGACCATACCCTCGTCGAGTTCCATGAAGAATTCCGCTGTCATGGGCAGGTATGTGGGGATCAGAGCTTGGGGTGCGCCAGGTAGGAAACGAAGTGGGCCCAGGCAGGAGGCTTGATGGCGAGGCTGGAGCCGTCGGTGGTCTTCGAGTCGCGGATGTGGATGGCCGAGCGGGTGTGGGCTATCTCGACGCAGTTCGAGGCGTCGGGGCTGTAAGTGGACTTCTGCCAGTGGAGTTCGGACACGGTTCCCTCACATGGTCTTGGCGATGTTACGGATCAGGTCACGGGACTCTGTGGGTTCGAGCGCGTTTTCCTCCATGCGGTCGAGCACCAGACCGTACTTCCCCAACTGCGCCTCAGCGTCCAGGAATTCACACCCATGGTGAGTGTCCAGCTGAACGGTGTCGAGCTGAGGAACCGGCCCCGTCAGATAGTCGACGGACTGTCCCGTACCGGGGAAGGAGCCCTTGCCGAACGGGATGACCCGCAGAGTCACATGCCCCGACTCGCTCATGTCCAGCAGATGCCTGAGCTGAGCGCGCATCGTGGCGGGGCCGCCGAATCCCATCTGCAATGCACACTCGTGGATCACCGCCGTGTACCGGGGCGGGCTCTCACGGTGCAGGATTTCCTGCCGCTTGATGCGATGGCTGACTCGGTGCTCGATCTCGTACTGCCGCAGTGCGGGCACGGCTTCCTTGAAGAGGGCCCGTGCGTAGTCGGTCGTCTGGAGCAGCGCGGGGATGTGAATCACCAGGGCGACACGCAGCGCCGCTGCGTGGTGCTCCAACTCGGCGAGGTCGATGAGGCCGATCGGCAGATGGTCGCGGTAGCCGTCCCACCAGCCGCGAGTACGCCGGCCTGTCATCGCGGCCAGCGCGTCCACAAGGTCCTGGTCCGAGCAGGCGTAAGCGCGTGCCATGGAGCGCAGCCGGTCGGCGCTGACCGGAGTGCGGCCGGTCTCGATCATGCTGACGCGTGCCTGATTGACGCCGAGCAGTTCACCGGCACCCGTGGCGGTGAGTCCGGCGCGCACTCGCATCTGTGCACACCACCGGTAGCCGTGACGACCCCGCGTTCCGGGCGGCGATGACGGAACTCCGGGCCGTCGAGGAGGCCGATTCGATCACCGCGGGCGGGCACATCCGTGGCGAGCGCGGATTTGCGTCGTTGTCTGCCGTCGCACGGTCAGGGAGCTGGGAACCACCGGCCGGGTTTCACCGTTTCAGGTGAGCGCGCCAAGGCCCGGTCAAGTTTCCTGTGGGTGAGGACGGTTCGGTCGTAGGGGGTTCGGCCGTGTGAAAAACTGCTTCGGTTGCTCAAGTGAAGAGTGGGACACGGGGAGTGGACGCTGTGAGCACACGGCAGGTACGGAAGATGTTCCAGCTGATGGCCAGTGGCGAGCCCGTCGAGCTCACCAACGCCTGGTCCTCCGTGAAGAAGCTCGCCCGGCTCGCCTTCGTCGCCCAGCAGTTCGGGTACGAGTACGCCGACGCCCGCCACACCGGGTCTCGTAACAACGTGCTCAAGATGCTGATCGTGCCCGACCACAGCCCGCAGGGGCGGGCCCGCGCCGCGCAGAACTGGACGCAGTACCCGAACGCCGCCGACGGGGTCTCGTTGCCGCCGCTCGTCCCCGACGCCGTCGAGCTTCTCAAGGCCCGTATCCAGTTCGACCTCACCGGCAGGAACGCCGAGCGGCGGATGCTGTTCGGGGCCGGTGGTATCACCCTCGGGCTGGCGCTGGCCGCGGCGCGCGCCGGCGGGAGCGTCGGGGTCTTCTTCGTCGCCGGTGTCGTGTGGGTCGTCCTCATGGCGGTCATGGGGCTCGGGTTCTTCGTCACGCGCGGGCGCAACGCCAAGTTCGCGCAGCGGCTCCAGGCCGCCGGGTTCATGCCGGTGACGGGCGAGGGCGGGCGGGTGCGGTATCTGCCGCCCGGCACGCCGATGCCGATGCCGACGCCGATGCCCGTGCCTATGCAGCATGCCCCGGTCCAGCAGCCCCCGTATCAGCCACAGCCCCAGTACCAGGAGCAGGCCGGCCCCTACGGCCCGTACGGCGGGCAGAGCGGTCAGGGCCCGTACGGCGGGCAGCCCGCCCCCGCCGGTTACGGTCAGCAGCCGCCCGCGCCCTACGCTCCCGGTCCCTACGCCCCGCCCCAGCAGTCGCCCGGTCCCTACGCCCCGCCCCCGCCTGCCTCCGGTCCCTACGCCCCGCCCCAGCAGCCCCCCGGTCCCTACGCCCCGCCCCCGCCTGCCTCCGGTCCCTACGCCCCGCCCCAGCAGCCCCCCGGCCCCTACGCCCCGGGCCCCTACCACCAGCAGCCGTCCCACCAGCCCCAGCAGCCGCCGTACCCCGGCCCCTGACGCGCCCCCTCTCCCCGGACCTCTCACCCGCCCTCCGCGCAGGGTGAGAGCAACGTTCCTTTCCGGTCACCCACAGCCACAGTGCGGAAACGCCGTCTCCCTACCTTCGGGCTCAGTCACTCATCCGAAGTCGGCAGACCGAGCACGCGGAGCACCGTGGAGGCGTCATGACAGCCCCAGCCCCTACTTCCCGTAGTCGCTGGATCCAGGAGTGGGATCCGGAGGACGAGGCGTTCTGGCAGGAGAAGGGGGAGAAGATCGCCCGGCGGAACCTGGTCTTCTCCGTCCTCTCCGAGCACATCGGGTTCTCCATCTGGACCATGTGGTCCGTGCTGGTGCTGTTCATGGGCCCGGAGTACGGGCTCACACCGGCCGACAAGTTCCTGCTGACGTCGATGGTCACCCTGGTCGGCGCGGTCGTCCGGGTGCCGTACACGTTCGCCGTCGCGCTCTTCGGCGGCCGGAACTGGACGATCATCTCCGCCGGGCTGCTGCTGATCCCGACCGTCGCCGCGTTCGCGGTGATGAAGCCGGGGACGTCGTTCGACACGTTCCTGCTCGTCGGGCTGCTGGCCGGTATCGGCGGTGGCAACTTCGCGAGCAGCATGACCAACATCAACGCCTTCTTCCCGCTCCGGAAGAAGGGGTGGGCGCTGGGGCTCAACGCGGGTGGAGGGAACATCGGCGTGCCCGTGATCCAGCTGGTGGCCCTCGCGATCATCGGGGCGAGCGGCGGGCCGCGCGTGCTGCTCGGCATCTACATCCCGCTGATCCTCGTCGCCGCCGTCCTCGCCGCGCTCTTCATGGACAACCTCGCCACCGTGAAGAACGACACCGGCGCCGCGATCGACGCCGCCAAGGACGCCCACACCTGGATCATGTCCTTCCTCTACGTCGGCACGTTCGGGTCGTTCATCGGGTACGCCTTCGCCTTCGGGCAGGTGCTCCAGGTGCAGTTCGGGCGTACGCCGCTGCAGGCCGCCTACCTCACCTTCATCGGCCCGCTGCTCGGCTCGCTCATCCGGCCCGTCGGCGGCTGGCTCGCCGACAAGTACGGCGGCGCGAAGATCACCCTGTGGAACTACGTCGGCATGGCCGCCGCCACCGGCCTCCTGATCGTCGCCAGCATCGAGAAGTCGCTGCCGTTCTTCGTCACCGTCTTCGTCGTGCTGTTCGTGCTCAGCGGGCTGGGGAACGGGTCGACCTACAAGATGATCCCCGGCATCTTCCAGACCAAGGCGCTCGCCAAGGGGCTCACCGGTGACGAGGCCGCGGCCTACGGGCGGCGGCTGTCCGGGGCCTCCATGGGCCTCATCGGGGCCGTCGGCGCGCTCGGCGGCGTCGGCATCAACCTCGCCTTCCGGCAGTCGTACCTGTCCTACGGCAGCGGCACCGGAGCCTTCGTCGCCTTCCTGGCCTTCTACGGTCTGTGCTTCGCCGTGACCTGGGCCGTATACCTTCGCCGGCCCGCCGCACAGGGGCAGGCCACAGCCGCCACCGAGGCAAAGGCGCAGCTCAGCTACGCCGAGGTGTGACGTAACACTGGTGACATCAAGTCGAACCGAGCCTGTCACGGACCGTTGACAGGCTCGTTCGGCATGCGGGTCAGCTAGGAGAGCAGCCATGTACGAGCAGGAACAGCAGCGACCGGACGACGGCGGTGGCGGTCAGCACGGGCCCCTCGCGGGATTCACCGTGGGAGTTACGGCCGCGCGCCGGGCCGACGAGCTCGGGGCACTGCTCCAGCGGCGCGGTGCCGCCGTGCTGCACGCCCCCGCCCTGCGCATCGTGCCGCTCGCCGACGACGGCGAACTCCTCGCCGCCACGAAGGAGATCATCGACCAGGCGCCGGACGTGGTCGTGGCGACCACCGCGATCGGGTTCCGGGGGTGGGTCGAGGCCGCCGACGGGTGGGGCTTCGGCGAGCAGCTGCTGCAAAGGCTGCGGAACGTCGAGCTGCTCGCCCGCGGTCCCAAGGTGAAGGGCGCCATCCGGGCCGCCGGGCTGACCGAGGAGTGGTCGCCGTCCTCCGAGTCCATGGCCGAGGTCCTCGACCGGCTCCTGGAGGAGGGTGTCGACGGCCGCCGGATCGCCGTACAGCTGCACGGGGAGCCGCTGCCCGGGTTCGTGGAGTCGCTGCGGGCCGCCGGCGCGGAGGTGCTGCCGGTGCCGGTGTACCGGTGGATGCCGCCGGAGGACCTCGGGCCGGTGGACCGGCTGCTGGACGCCGTGGTGTCGCGCTCGGTGGACGCCATCACCTTCACCAGCGCGCCCGCCGCCGCCTCGCTGCTGTCGCGCGCCGAGCACCGGGGGCTGCAGGGCGAACTGCTCGCCGCCCTGAACCACGATGTCGTACCCGCCTGTGTCGGCCCGGTCACCGCGCTGCCGCTGCAGGCCCTCGGCGTCGACACCATCCAGCCGGAACGCTTCCGGCTCGGCCCCCTCGTGCAGCTGCTCTGCCAGGAACTGCCCTCGCGCGCACGGGCGTTGCCGGTCGCCGGGCACCGGATGGAGATCCGGGGGCACGCGGTCCTCGTCGACGGCGCGCTGAAGCCGGTGCCGCCCGCCGGGATGTCCCTGCTGCGGGCGCTCTCCCGGCGGCCTGGCTGGGTGGTGGCCCGCGCCGAACTGCTGCGCGCGCTACCGGGCGCGGGCCGGGACGAGCACGCGGTGGAGACGGCGATGGCCCGGCTGCGTACGGCCCTGGGCGCGCCGAAGCTGATCCAGACGGTGGTCAAGCGCGGCTACCGGCTCGCGCTGGACCCGGCGGCGGACTCGAAGTACGCCGACGTGTGAGACTGCGGCCATGCAGTGGTACGGAGTGCGATGCGTCTTCCGGCACCTTGCCCTCGGTGTGTACGAGGAGCGGGTGACGCTGTGGACCGCGCGGTCGTTCGACGAGGCGATCGTGCGGGCGGAGACCGAGGCGCGCGAGTACTGCGAGGTGCTCGAAGACGTGGAGTACGTGGAGCTCGCCCAGGCGTTCCTCCTGGACGAGGTGCCCGGCGAGGGCGTGGAGGTCTTCTCGCTCATGCGGGAGAGCGAGCTGCCCCGGGGCGAGTACGTGCGCCGGTTCTTCGCCACGGGGGACGAGCGGACCGGTTGAGAGCCGTACGACGTCAGCGGACCGGCCGAGCGGCGTACGGCGTTACGGGGACCGTCTGAGCGTCGTACGACGTTATGGGGATCGTCTGCCGCGCGGCGGGCCGTAGCGGGCGGCCACCGGCTCGCCACTCGGGTCCGTTCCTCCCCGGGCACGCCGGGCCGTCCCGCGCGGACGCGCAGGTGCGGCCGTGTGTGCCCCGGTCCGCGCATGTGCGCTCTGCCGGATCCCGCCGGGCGGGCGCCAGGCTGACGCCGGACCACGGCACACGGGGGGACGGACATGACACGCTGGCAGCCCTTGCCGGCCACACTGCCGGGAGAGGCCCGGCATCTGGTCGAGCAACTGCGCCTGTTGAAGGGCCGTACCGGACTCAGCCTCGCCGGACTGGCCCGGCGCACCGCGTACAGCAAGTCGTCCTGGCAGCGCTATCTGAGCGGGGACCGGCTGCCGCCGAGGGGAGCGGCGCAGGTGCTGTGCCGGCTGGGCGGCGGCGACCAGGCACGGCTGCTGGCACTGTGGGAGCTGGCCGAACGGGCCTGGCCGCAGGGCGTGCCGGAGTCGAGGACGGAAGCGGTACCGGAGCCGAGGACGGAAGCGGTACCGGGGGCGAGCGCGGAGCTGGTGCCGGAGTCGGCCGCGGGGCAGCGGCGGTGGCGGACCGCCGCGCTCACCGCGTCCGCCGTCGCCGCGCTGCTGGCGGCCGGGCTGCTGTGGCTGCTGCCCCGCCGGGGCGGCCGGCCCGACGACCGGCCGCCCCGGCGGCGTGCTCAGCCGAGCGTGTCGTAGTACGCGTTCTTGAAGGGGCCGGTGCCCTTCAGCCGCACCTGGTACTTGTCGCTGATCCTCTTGAAGCTGGCCTTCTGCGCCCCGTTGTACGTGACGGTGCGGCCCTTGGCCGGGCCGCTGAGACGTACCTGGGCGGCCCGCCAGGTCTGCTCGGTGACGACGCCGTCGTTGTCCGACAGGCCGAAGTTGTCCTGCCACCACTGGGTGGCCGATTCGGTCTCGGGGCCGAACTCGCCGTCGATCTGGCTCTTCTCGAAGGTGTGCGAGTCGCCGTCCTCGTCCTGCCACTCGGCGCGGTCCGCCCACAGGACGGTCTGCCACAGGGCTGTGGCGTTGCTCTTGGCGTAGTCGTCGACGCCGAGGTTCTCCTCGTCCTGCCAGTCGTCGGTCACGGTGCCGCGGTCGCCGTCGATGCCGTGGTACTTCGCCGCCGCGGCGCTGGCGCCCGGCGCCAGGGCCAGGCTGCCGGCCCCCAGCAGTACGGCCGCCGCCATCGCGACGACCCGGGTGTGCATGCTCATGAACGTCTCCCTTCTGAACCGCCGTCCCCCGGCGGGGTCCCCCTGGGGCGGCTCGCTGTGCGTTCGCAGGACACAGGGTCACGGCCGGGAGCGGGGGAGGCGAGGCCTGCCGGTGGTCCCCGGACCGAACGGGGACGGCCCGCGCCGTACGCACCGCAGTCCCCGGCGGGCGCGGGTCGTACGGGAACCTCGTGGAACACCGGTACGAGGGCTTCCGGCCGCCCGCCGAGCCGGGCACTGTGAAGGGACACGGTTCGCTGTCCTAGGCGGTGACAGGCACATGGCACTGGGTACGGCCGCGGCCCCCTACGAGCTGCGCTTCGACGCCGGGCGGAGCTGCCTGGACCTGCTCGCGACCGCGCATCCCGGCGAACGGCTCGACTCGCCCGGGGCGTTGCGGGCCTGGATCCACGGCTCGGGACTGGTCCCGCCGGGCACCCCGTTGGCGCACACCGACACCGGCTGGCTCCCCGGCTTCCGCGAACTGAGAGGACATGTGGCGCAGTTGGTGCGCGAACGGAACACCGTGGGGACCCGGTCGTACGATCTCGTCCTCGCCCTCGACCGCGTCAACGACCTGGCCCGCGCCGCCGCACCCCCGGCACCGTGCGCCGTACCGGGCGAGGACGGTTGTCTCGTGCGGGAGTTGGCCGAGCCGCCGGAGTGCGCCGCGCTGCTCGCCGCCGTCGCCCGGGATGCCGTGGAGCTGCTCACCGACCCCGTCGCGCGGGCGGCCGTCCGGGAGTGCGAGGGCGACAACTGCCCCCTCGTGTATCTGGACACCTCGCGGGGTCGCAGGCGCCGTTGGTGCTCCAGCGAGGTCTGCGGAAACCGCGAGCGGGTGGCCCGGCACCGACGGCGCGCCGCATTGACCCGCGCCTGATTCCGGCGGTGCCTCTTCGGCACCCGTCGCTCAACTCCTGTCCCTTTCACGGCTTCTGTCGTATCTTCATCGAAGCTCCGCCGAAGTGATTTCGACAACACTCCGTTTGGTGACCGGCGAGTACGGGCAACCCGCGCGCCGTCGACGTTGTGTCGGAAATGTAAAGATCACGCGGTGGGAATGTGTGCTCATGTCCCGGTCGTCATGTCACCTCGCGGAAAAATGTGGGGTCTTGTTGAACACACCGCGAGTCACTTCCGTACCGGTGGGGGAGCGACCGACTGGGGGAACCCCCGGACACCGGAGGTGGGCGTGCGCAAGGATGCGGCCGTGGCCAATGAACATGGATCGAGGGCCCGACATCGCATGTCCCAGCCCTCGGAACCAGATGAGGAGCTGATGCGTGCCCTGTACAGGGAGCACGCCGGACCACTCCTTGCGTATGTCCTCCGGTTGGTCGCCGGTGATCGGCAACGCGCCGAGGACGTCGTGCAAGAGACACTCATCCGTGCCTGGAAGAACGCCGGCCAGCTCAATCGAGCGACCGGATCGGTACGCCCCTGGCTGGTGACGGTCGCTCGCCGCATCGTCATCGACGGTCACCGCAGCCGGCAGGCCCGGCCGCAGGAGGTCGATCCGTCGCCGCTGGAGGTCATCCCCGCGGAGGACGAGATCGACAAGGCGCTGTGGCTGATGACGCTGTCTGACGCGCTCGACGACCTGACCCCGGCCCACCGGGAGGTGCTCGTCGAGACGTATTTCAAGGGGCGTACCGTCAACGAGGCGGCCGAGACGCTGGGCATACCCAGCGGCACCGTCCGTTCACGGGTCTTCTATGCCCTGCGTTCGATGAAGCTCGCACTGGAGGAGCGGGGGGTGACGGCGTGATGAGTGTGTACGGGGGGCACGGCGGATTCGGCACAGGTGGTGCGGGTATGTCTGGTGCCATGCAGGAATCTCCGGTGCCCAATGAACACGAGACTGTCGGCGCGTATGCGCTGGGGATTCTCGACGATGCCGAGGCAACCGCTTTCGAGGCCCATCTGGCCGGGTGCGAATGGTGCGCCCAGCAGCTCGACGAGCTGGCCGGAATGGAGCCCATGCTGGCGGCCCTGGCCGATCTGCCGGGCTCCGGATCCACACCGTCCATCGGTGAGTCGCTGTCCGCCAGGCCCAGCCCGCGGATGGCGGAGAAGCTGGTCGTGGAGGTCGCCGAGAAGCGGAAGGTCCGCAGTCGGCGCAACATCTTCGCCCTGGCCGCCTCGATCGTGCTGATCGCCGGTGGTTCGGCGGCCGGCGTGGCGCTGGGCGGCAGCGGCTCGGACAACAACAACACCGACATGGCCATGGGGCCCGCCCAGACGGCCTTCCAGACCATGAGCGACAAGAAGACGGCCACGGACCCGACGACCCATGTCACCGCGACCGTCGCTCTCGAGAAGAAGGACTGGGGCACCCACGCGGTCCTCCAGCTCAAGAACGTCGCCGGCCCGAACAAGTGCTCGCTCATCGCCGTGGGCAAGAACGGCGAGCGCGAGACGGTGACCTCCTGGTCCGTTCCGAACTGGGGATACGGCCTCACGGACGCCAAGACGGAGAAGGCCAAGGAGCCTCTCTACGTCCACGGCGGAGCCGCCTTCACCCCCAGCCAGATCGACCACTTCGAGGTCATGACGTTCAGCGGGAAGAAGCTGGTCTCGGTCAGCGCGTAGGGCCTGTCCGGCGGATCAAGTCGCAGGGAAGTAGCGGTGGCTGCCGACGCCGGTGAGCGGGGCGTGGTGCGTGCAGCTGCAAGGCGGAGGAGGGAGTCGACGCGGAGCGTCGGCGAGTGACGACAACGCCGCAGATGTGCGTGCCACGCCCCGCGTCTGCGGCATGGTCCGCCGGACAGGCCCTGGCTTCAGCGGGCCCCCTTCGCGTACGGTTGACGGCTGCCCAGCACGTCAGAAGGGGGCCCGGTGGCCGCTCAGGCTCAGCAATCCGCGGTCGGCTCTCACGCCTCGGAACAGGGATCGGTCCAGGACTCGGTCCTGGACTCCGTTCGGGACCGTGAGATCAGCGTCGAACAGGAACACCTCGACCGGGTGTACCGGCGTCTCGAGGAGAAGATCCACGAGGCCGAGTTCCTGATGAACGACGCGGCCAAGCGCGGTCAGGTAGGCACGCCCGGCGCACTCGCGGAGCGGGACGCCCAGGTATTCCGGGCGGGCGTCCACCTCAACCGGCTCAACAACGAGTTCGAGGACTTCCTCTTCGGCCGGATCGACCTGCTCCTCGGCAAGGACGGCAAGAAGGGCCCCGACGGCGCCTACACGGCCGTGGAGCCCGCCGAGGGCGCCGTCCGCGCCGACAACACGGCCGACATCGCCGAGACCCTGCACATCGGCCGTATCGGCGTCCTCGACCAGGACTACGCGCCGCTGGTGATCGACTGGCGCGCGCCGGCCGCCGCGCCCTTCTACAGGTCCACTCCGGTGGATCCCGGGCGTGTCGTACGACGCCGGGTGATCCGCTCCAAGGGCCGCCGGGTCCTCGGTGTCGAGGACGACCTGATGCGCCCGGAGCTCACCGCCCGCCTCGACGGCCACGAACTGCCCGTCATCGGCGACGGCGCCCTGATGGCCGCCCTCGGCCAGGCCCGCAGCCACACCATGCGGGACATCGTCGCCTCCATCCAGGCCGAGCAGGACCTGGTCATCCGCGCCCCCGCCGCCTCCGTCACCTACGTCGAGGGCGGCCCCGGCACCGGGAAGACGGCCGTCGCCCTGCACCGTGCCGCCTACCTGCTCTACCAGGACCGGCGCCGCTACGCGGGCGGCATCCTGATCGTCTCCCCGACCCCGCTGCTGGTGGCGTACACCGAAGGGGTCCTGCCGTCCCTCGGCGAGGAGGGCCAGGTCGCCATCCGCGCCATCGGCTCCCTCGTCGACGGCGCCGAGGCGGCCCTCTACGACACCCCGGCCACCGCCCGCGCCAAGGGCTCCTCCCGGATGCTCCGGGTGCTGCGCAAGGCCGCCCGCGGAGCCCTGGAGCTGAACGATTCACCCACCCGGCTCAGGGTCGTCGCCTTCGGCCGCCGCGTGGAGCTGGAGGCCGAGGAACTCGACCGGATCAGACACAACGCCCTCGGCGGCACCGCCCCGGTCAACCTGCTGCGCCCCCGCGCCCGCAAGCTGCTCCTGGACGCCCTGTGGAACCGCTCCGGCGCGGCCGGCCGGCACACCGACCCGGAGCTGGCGGCCGAGCTGCGCTCCTCCTTCGACGAGGACATCCTCACGGAGGACCCCTTCATCGAGTTCCTCGACGCCTGGTGGCCGGAGCTCACCCCGCAGACGGTCCTCACCGCGATGGCCGACGAGCGCCGGCTCGGCCGCTGGGCCCGCCGCATCCTCAACCCCGGCGAGATCCGCAGGGTGGCCCGCTCCCTGAAGCGGGACGGCCACACCGTGCACGACATCGCCATGCTCGACGAGCTCCAGGCCATCCTCGGCGCCCCCGTCCGCCCCCGGAAGAAGCGCGAGGCGGACCCGCTGGACCAGCTCAGCGGCCTGGAGGAGCTGATGCCGGTCCGCGAGGAGTCCCAGCGCGAGCGCGCCGAGCGGCTCGCCCAGGAGCGCGTCGAGTACGCCCACGTCATCGTCGACGAGGCGCAGGACCTCACCCCGATGCAGTGGCGGATGGTCGGCCGCCGCGGCCGGCACGCCACCTGGACGGTCGTCGGCGACCCCGCCCAGTCCTCCTGGTCCGACCCGGACGAGGCGGCCGAGGCCCGCGACGAGGCCCTCGGCTCCCGTCCGCGCCGCCGCTTCGAGCTCACCGTGAACTACCGCAACCCGGCGGAGATCGCCGAGCTCGCGGCCAAGGTGCTGGCCCTCGCCATGCCCGGCTCCAAGTCCCCGTCGGCCGTCCGCTCCACCGGCGTCGAACCCCGCTTCGTGGCCATGGACGGCGGCACCGGCGTGGGCGACGCGCTGGAGCGGACCGTGCGCGCGGAGGCCGAGCGGCTGCTGGACCTGGTCGACGGCACGGTCGGCGTGGTCGTCGCCATGGACCGGCGCGCCCAGGCCGCCCGCTGGCTCGCCGGGCTCGGCGACCGGGTGGTGGCCCTCGGCAGCCTGGAGGCCAAGGGCCTGGAGTACGACGCGACGGTCGTCGTCTCGCCGGCGGAGATCGCCGACGAGTCCCCGGCGGGCCTGCGCGTGCTGTACGTGGCCCTCACCCGGGCGACCCAGCAGCTGACGGTGGTCTCGGGCGACCGGGACGAGCCGGACGCGGCCGGGGTGCCGGACCTGCTGCGGGACTGAGGGCAGGGGCTGCGGGCATGACCCGTTCGGCTCGGGGTTTCCTGTGAAGTGTCCGGACGGGAATGGCCGCACGGGATCCGTTTGTTAGCCTTGTCGTGACACCGGCTCGATCCAAGCCCCCGGGCCCAACCTTCGTCGCTACGAGCGACCACTTGCCGCGAGGCGAGCATGGCGGGCCGGTGTCATGAACCTCGGAAGAGGCCCACGTCACACTGTGACGTGGGCCTCTTTTTCGCGCGAACATTACGTACGAAACCAGGTCCGGCTAACGCCTACCCGGCGGTAGGTGCGACGATCGGACGGCAAAACCCGCGACACGGTGAAAACGAAGGAAGTCGGCCATGGCAACGGCGCCCAGCGTCTCCTACTCGATGACCATCCGGCTGGAGGTGCCCGCGAGCGGAACCGCCGTCTCGCAGCTCACCACCGCCGTGGAGTCCTCCGGAGGCTCGGTGACCGGCCTCGACGTCACCGCGTCCGGCCACGAGAAGCTCCGTATCGACGTCACCATCGCGGCCTCCTCGACCGCGCACGCCGACCAGATCGTGGAGCAGCTGCGCCACATCGAGGGCGTCACCCTCGGCAAGGTCTCCGACCGTACGTTCCTGATGCACCTCGGCGGCAAGATCGAGATGCAGTCCAAGCACCCCATCCGCAACCGTGACGACCTCTCCATGATCTACACCCCGGGCGTGGCCCGTGTGTGCATGGCGATCGCGGAGAACCCCGAGGACGCGCGCCGCCTCACCATCAAGCGCAACTCCGTTGCGGTCGTGACGGACGGCTCGGCGGTGCTGGGCCTCGGCAACATCGGCCCGAAGGCCGCCCTCCCGGTCATGGAGGGCAAGGCGGCCCTCTTCAAGCGGTTCGCCGGCATCGACGCCTGGCCGCTGTGCCTGGACACCCAGGACACCGACGCGATCGTCGAGATCGTCAAGGCGATCGCCCCCGGGTTCGCCGGTATCAACCTGGAGGACATCTCCGCCCCCCGCTGCTTCGAGATCGAGGCACGGCTGCGCGAGGCCCTCGACATCCCCGTCTTCCACGACGACCAGCACGGCACCGCGATCGTCGTCCTCGCCGCCCTGACGAACGCACTTCGCGTCGCGGGCAAGGCGATTGAGAACATCCGGGTCGTCATGTCCGGTGCCGGCGCGGCCGGTACGGCCATCCTCAAGCTGCTGATCGCGGCCGGCGTGAAGAACGCCGTCGTCGCCGACATCCACGGTGTCGTGCACGCCGCCCGTGAGGACCTCGTCGACGCCCCGGCCGACTCGCCGCTGCGCTGGATCGCCGACAACACCAACCCCGAGAGCCTCACCGGCACCCTCAAGGAGGCCGTGCGCGGCGCGGACGTGTTCATCGGAGTCTCGGCCCCGAACGTCCTCGACGGCGACGACGTGGCCGCCATGGCCGACGGTGCGATCGTGTTCGCGCTCGCGAACCCTGACCCCGAGGTGGACCCGGCGATCGCCCGCCAGACGGCCGCCGTGGTGGCCACCGGCCGCTCCGACTTCCCCAACCAGATCAACAACGTGCTGGTCTTCCCGGGTGTCTTCCGCGGTCTGCTGGACGCACAGTCCCGTACGGTGAACACGGACATGATGCTCGCGGCCGCGAAGGCCCTCGCGGACGTCGTGACCGAGGACGAGCTGAACCCGAACTACATCATCCCCAGCGTCTTCAACGAGAAGGTCGCGGGCGCGGTGGCGGGCGCGGTCAGGGAAGCGGCGAAGGGCGCCTGACAGGCGCCCCCGCCGGAGCGCCCCGTCAGGGGCGCGGGGAACTGCGCGCGCAACCCCCACCGGGCCGGCAGCCGAACAGCGACGCACCCGCATAACGCGGGGGTCTGGGGGCAGCAGCCCCCAGGCAAACAACTGTGAAACTTGCCACGCCATACAACCGGCGCGTCGTGAAACCCCCCCTTCGGCCCAGCCGTAGGGTAGGCGCGGCACCCGGATTGGCGTTCCCGCCGCAGGTGGGGGCAGGATGCGTCCCGGCCCAACATGCGGCTCCGCCGCGTGGCACGCCTCAATGGCAAGAAGAACACGGGAGTAACAACATGAACCGCAGTGAGCTGGTGGCCGCGCTGGCCGACCGTGCCGAGGTGACTCGCAAGGACGCCGACGCCGTGCTGGCCGCGTTCGCCGACGTCGTCGGCGACATCGTCTCCAAGGGCGACGAGAAGGTCACCATCCCCGGCTTCCTGACCTTCGAGCGCACCCACCGTGCCGCTCGCACCGCGCGCAACCCCCAGACCGGCGAGCCGATCAACATCCCCGCCGGCTACAGCGTGAAGGTCTCCGCGGGCTCGAAGCTGAAGGAAGCCGCCAAGGGTAAGTGACCCTGGCGTCCGTAGGCCACGGGACGGCCTACGGCTCGTGACAACGACGATGGGGCGGCCCCTCCACCGGGGGCCGCCCCATCGTCGTACTCGTCGGTGAGTGCGCTAGCCGAGCGCCTTGCCCGGCAGCTCCACCTTCGCGCCCAGCTCCACGAGCTTCTCCATGCTGTGTCTACCCGGGGGCTGTGACATCAGCGGCTCCGCCGCGGGCCCCCGGACCCCCAGCCGGAGGGCACTGCCCTGCGCCGGGGGCAGGTGGCTGCGGTCAGCCGAGCGCCTTGCCCGGCAGCTCCACCTTCGCGCCCAGCTCCACGAGCTTCTCCATGAAGTTCTCGTAGCCGCGGTTGATGAGGTCGATGCCGTGGACCCGGGAGGTGCCCTGGGCCGCGAGCGCCGCGATGAGGTACGAGAAGCCACCGCGCAGGTCGGGGATGACCAGATCGGCGCCCTGGAGCTTCGTCGGGCCCGAGACGACCGCCGAGTGCAGGAAGTTGCGCTGGCCGAAGCGGCAGGCCGAGCCGCCCAGGCACTCGCGGTAGAGCTGGATGTGAGCACCCATCTGGTTCAGCGCGGAGGTGAAGCCGAGGCGGGACTCGTAGACCGTCTCGTGCACGATCGAGAGGCCCGTCGCCTGGGTGAGGGCGACCACCAGCGGCTGCTGCCAGTCGGTCTGGAAGCCCGGGTGCACGTCCGTCTCCAGGGCGATGGACTTCAACTGCCCGCCCGGGTGCCAGAAGCGGATGCCCTCGTCGTCGATCTCGAAGGCACCGCCCACCTTCCGGTAGGTGTTCAGGAACGTCATCATCGAGCGCTGCTGGGCGCCCCGGACGTAGATGTCGCCCTCGGTCGCCAGCGCCGCCGACGCCCAGGACGCGGCCTCCAGCCGGTCCGACAGGGCGCGGTGGGTGTAGCCGCCGAGCTTCTCCACGCCGGTGATGCGGATGGTGCGGTCCGTGTCGATCGCGATGATCGCGCCCATCTTCTGCAGCACGCAGATGAGGTCCTCGATCTCCGGCTCGACGGCCGCGTTCGACAACTCCGTGACCCCGTCGGCCATCACGGCCGTCAGCAGCACCTGCTCGGTCGCGCCGACGGACGGGTACGGCAGCTGGATCTTCGTGCCGCGCAGCCCCTTCGGCGCCTCCAGGTACTGGCCGTCCGCGCGCTTCTCGATGGTCGCGCCGAACTGCCGCAGCACGTCGAAGTGGAAGTCGATCGGCCGGCCGCCGATGTCACAGCCGCCGAGACCGGGGATGAACGCGTGCCCGAGCCGGTGCAGCAGGGGACCGCAGAACAGGATCGGGATCCGGCTGGAACCCGCGTGGGCATCGATGTCAGCGACGTTCGCGCTCTCCACGTACGTCGGATCGAGCACCAGTTCACCGGGTTCCTCACCCGGGCGTACCGTCACTCCGTGCAGCTGCAGCAGGCCGCGTACGACCCGCACGTCACGGATGTCCGGAACGTTGCGCAGCCGGCTCGGCTCACTGCCCAGCAGAGCGGCGACCATGGCCTTCGGTACGAGGTTCTTCGCACCGCGGACCCGGATCTCGCCCTCCAGCGGAGTGCCGCCGTGGACAAGCAGGACATCGTCGTTGACGGTCATGAATCTCGCGTTCCGTGGAGTTGGGCAGGGCCGGAGAGACAGAGTAATCGCCTATCGGCCCCCTTCCATAAGCCCAAGTACCACCCAGCTGCGTCATAGCTGTGTCACAACACGAACGGTTCCTAATCGGGCACATGGGGTCACCGCCCGTCACCGTGCGCCGGGGGCGCTACCTTCCGCCCTGAGCTGCATTCACTCCCGGGCCCCGATTGGCTCCCCATCGGACGGGAAGATGCGGGATCATGTCTGGCATGACCGAGGTGTCCTCGCTCACAGGGCGGCTGCTCGTGGCAACGCCCGCCCTGGCGGACCCGAACTTCGACCGTGCGGTGGTGCTCCTTCTCGACCACGACGAGGAGGGCTCCCTCGGTGTCGTCCTCAACCGTCCCACCCCGGTGGACGTCGGCGACATCCTGGAGGGCTGGGCATCCCTGGCCGGTGAGCCCGGTGTCGTCTTCCAGGGCGGGCCGGTGTCACTGGACTCCGCGCTCGGCGTGGCGGTCATCCCCGGCGGGGCGAACGGCGACCGGGCCCCGCTCGGCTGGCGCCGGGTGCACGGCGCGATCGGCCTGGTCGACCTGGAGGCCCCGCCGGAGCTCCTCGCCTCGGCCCTGGGTTCCCTGAGGATCTTCGCCGGTTACGCCGGCTGGGGGCCCGGCCAGCTGGAGGACGAACTGGTCGAGGGCGCCTGGTACGTCGTCGAGTCCGAACCCGGCGACGTCTCCTCCCCGTCCCCCGAGAGACTCTGGCGCGAGGTGCTGCGCCGCCAGCGCAGCGAGCTCGCGATGGTGGCCACATACCCGGACGACCCTACGCTCAACTGATTCGCGCGGGCCTCGGTACCCTTGGCGGCATGAGCACTCTTGAGCCCGAGCGCGGGACTGGTACGGGGACCCTCGTAGAGCCGACGCCACAGGTGTCCCACGGCGACGGCGACCACGAGCGCTTCGCCCACTACGTCCAGAAGGACAAGATCATGGCGAGCGCCCTCGACGGCACCCCCGTCGTGGCGCTGTGCGGCAAGGTGTGGGTGCCCGGCCGCGACCCGAAGAAGTACCCCGTGTGCCCGATGTGCAAGGAGATCTTCGACTCCATGGGCAGCGGCGGCGACGGCGAGGGCAAGGACAAGTAACACCCGCTGGGTTCTGAAGGCCCCGGGCACGCTTTGGCGTGCTCCGGGGCCTTTGTCGTGTTCGCGCGTTGCACGGAGTGCGTCCGCCGGTCACGGAGTGGTCGAGACCTCTTGTCGGCATGCTCATGTTGTCCTTAACCTCCGTGGTGTTGTGCAGAGCGAAACAGTCGTTGCACATGTTGCAACGCCTTGTCGTGTCTTCCACGTCCTCGTCGCTTGAGCGCGCCCCCGGAGGGTCACTCCATGAAGAAACTCCCCGCTCCCGTATTCCTCGTCGCCGCCCTGTTCCTGGCCGCCTGCGCCCCGCAGACCTCCTCCAACTCCGCGTCCGACAAGGACGACAAGAACGGCACCCTGCGGGTCTGGCTCTTCCAGGAGGTCGGCAACGACCCGAAGCAGAAGGTCGTCGACTCGGTCGTCACCGCCTTCGAGGAGGCGCACAAGGACACCAAGGTCGACGTGGAGTACATCCCGGTCGACACGCGCGCGCAGCGCGTCAAGGCCGCGTTCAACGACCCGAAGTCCGCTCCGGACGTCATGGAGTACGGCAACACCGACACCGCCGGTTACGTCCACGACGGCGGACTCCTCGACATCACCGAGGAGTTCGGCGCGTGGCCCGCGGCCAAGGACACCGACCCGACGGCGAAGCAGTCGGTGACCGTCGACGGCAAGATCTACGGCGCCCCCTTCTACGTCGGTGTCCGCGCCCTCTACTACCGCACGGACGTCTTCAGGGAACTCGGCCTGAAACCGCCGACGACCCTCGCCGGACTCGTGTCCACGGCCCACGCGGTCCGCAAGGCCAGGCCGGACCTGTACGGCCTCGTCGTCGGCGGTGCCTACACCTACGGCGCGATGCCCTTCATCTGGGCCGACGGCGGTGAACTGGCCACGGCCAAGGGTGACTCCGGGGGGTACACCTCCGCGATCGACAGCGCGGCCGCCCAGAAGGGCATCAAGGAGTACACGTCCCTGTTCGGCGACGACAACTGCCCGGCCGCCAAGTGTGCGGGCTTCGGCGGCAACGACACGGTCACCGCGTTCGCGGCGGGCAAGGCGGGCATGGCGATCGGGGGCGACTTCAGCCATGCGGCCGTGGAGGCCGGTGCCGTCAAGGGCAAGTACGCGGTCGTACCGCTTCCGGGGGTCACGGCCGGCTCGATCGCGCCGGCCTTCGCGGGCGGCAACAACATCGGCGTGCTGAAGAGCACGTCCCACCGGACGCTGGCGGTTCAGCTGACGGAGGAGCTGACGTCCAAGACGACGCAGGCGGCGATGTTCGATGCGATGGGGTTCCTGCCGACGTTCAAGGATGTCCGGGACCAGGCGGCCGCCAAGGAGCCGTTCGTGAAGCCGTTCGTGGCGACGCTGGCCGGCGGGACGAAGTTCGTGCCCGCGTCCGCCGGGTGGTCGCAGGTCGACTCCTCGCTGGTGCTGCCGACGATGTTCCAGGAGGTCATCAGCGGTAAGAAGAGTGTGGGGGCTGCTTCGCAGGAGGCGGCGAAGAAGATGGACGACGCGTTCGGCTCCGCCGGATGACGCCCAATGGGGTGGGGGTCGCGGTTCGTGCGCGAGTGCGTGGGGGCTTGTCGCGCCCACGCGGCGGTAGCCGCAGATTCAACACAGCCCCGCGCCCCTTCGGGGGCGCTGGGTGGCACCCTTGGTTGTATCTTGCCCCGGCTCTTGTGGTTCTCGGGGGGTTGCTGCTCTACCCCATCTATCAGCTCGGGCTGATCTCGGTCTTTCGGTACACCCAGGCTCAGGTCAGTGGTGGGGAACCGACCGCCTTCGTGGGGCTCGACAACTACTCGGACGTCTTCCGGGACGATCAGTTCTGGTCGGTCCTGCTGGCCACCATGCTCTTCGCCGCCTCCTGCGTCGTGTCGACGCTCGCCGTCGGATGTGCGCTCGCCGTGCTGCTGACGCGGGTGCGGGTGCTGCCCCGGCTGGCGCTGATGCTGGCCGCGCTCGGGGCGTGGGCGACGCCGGCCGTCACCGGGTCGACCGTCTGGCTGTTCCTGTTCGACCCGGACTTCGGGCCCGTCAACCGGCTGCTCGGGCTCGGTGACCACTCCTGGACGTACGGGCGGTACAGCGCGTTCCTCCTCGTACTCCTCGAAGTGGTGTGGTGCTCCTTCCCGTTCGTCATGGTCACCGTGTACGCCGGGATCCGCTCCGTACCGTCCGAGGTGCTGGAGGCCGCCGCGCTGGACGGGGCCTCGCAGTGGCGGATCTGGCGGTCGGTGCTGGCGCCGATGCTCGGACCGATCCTGATGATCGTCACCATCCAGTCGGTGATCTGGGACTTCAAGGTCTTCACACAGATCTATGTGATGACCGGCGGGGGCGGGATCGCCGGGCAGAACCTGGTGCTGAACGTCTACGCCTATCAGCAGGCCTTCGCCTCCTCGCAGTACGGGCTCGGCGCCGCCATCGGTGTCGTCACGCTGCTGGTCCTGCTCGCCGTGACCCTGGTCCACCTGCGGCTGCTGCGCCGGCAGGGAGAGGAGCTGTGACCGCGGTGAATCCTGTGCGCGGTTTCGTACGGCGGCCGGGGCGCGCGGCCGCCGAGGTGACGGCGCTGCTCGTCGCCGTCCTGGTCGCCTTTCCGCTGTACTGGATGGTGCTGGGCGCCTTCAAGCCGGCCGGCGAGATCGAGTCCGACCGGCCCAGGCCATGGACCCTCTCGCCCTCTCTGGACTCCTTCCGGCGGGTCTTCGGGCAGCAGGAATTCGGCCGTTACTTCGTCAACAGCCTTGTCGTCGCGGGCAGTGTCGTGGTCGTCTCGGCGCTCATCGCCTTTCTCGCGGCGACCGCCGTGACACGATTCCGGTTCCGCTTCCGGACCACCCTGTTGATCATGTTTCTGGTGGCCCAGATGGTGCCCGTGGAGGCCCTCACCATCCCCCTGTTCTTCCAGATGCGGGACTTCGGTCTGCTGAACACGCTGGGCTCGCTGATCCTGCCCCACATCGCCTTCTCGCTGCCCTTCGCGATCTGGATGCTGCGGGGGTTCGTCAAAGGGGTGCCGGAGGCTCTGGAGGAGGCCGCGTACATCGACGGGGCGAGCCGGTCGCGCTTTCTCTGGCAGATCCTTTTCCCGCTCGTCCTGCCGGGCCTGGTGGCCACGAGCGTGTTTTCCTTCATCTCCGCTTGGAACGACTTCCTGTTCGCCAAGTCCTTCATCATCAGCGACACTTCGCAGTCCACGCTGCCGATGGCGCTGCTGGTGTTCTTCAAGCCGGACGACCCGGACTGGGGCGGGGTCATGGCGGCGTCCACGGTGATGACGATTCCGGTGCTGGTGTTCTTCGTACTCGTACAGCGACGGCTGGTCTCCGGGCTGGGCGGAGCGGTTAAGGACTGAGGTGACTTCAGAGGTGGATCTGATTCCGGCGCCGCGCGCCGTCGAGGGGCCGATGCGGTGCGGTGTTCTTTTCGACGAGGGCACCGGTCTGTGGGCGGCTCCCGGAACCGAGGGGACGGAACGCTGGCTGCGCTCGGTTCTCGGCGCCGCGCTCGGCCTGCCGCTGCCGGCGGGGCCCGAGGACGCCCGTGACTCCGTACGACTGCAGCTGGACGACTCGCTGGAGCCCGAGGCGTACCGGCTGAGCGTGATCGCCGGCTGGGGTGTCGAGATCCGCGGCGGCGGTCCGGCCGGGGTCTTCTGGGGTGCCCAGACCCTGCGCCAGCTGCTCGGCCCGGAGGCTTTCCGGCGTGCGCCCGTGCGCCCAGGCATGCGGTACGGAATCCCGCACCAGATCATCGAGGACGCCCCCCGATTCCCCTGGCGCGGCCTGATGCTCGACGTCTCCCGGCACTTCATGCCGAAGGAAGGCGTCCTGCGCTACCTCGATCTCATGGCGGCCCACAAACTCAACGTCTTCCACTTCCATCTGACGGACGACCAGGGCTGGCGCATCGAGATCGAGCGTCACCCACGGCTCACCGAGGTCGGCTCCTGGCGGGCCCGCACGAAATTCGGCCACCGGGCCTCACCCCTGTGGGAGGAGAAGCCGCACGGCGGCTACTACACCCGGGACGACATCAGGGAGATCGTCGCCTACGCGGCCGAGCGGCATATCACGGTCGTCCCCGAAATCGACGTACCCGGGCACTCGCAGGCCGCCATCGCCGCGTATCCGGAACTCGGCAACACCGACGTCATCGACACCGCCTCCCTGACCGTCTGGGACTCCTGGGGGATCTCTCCGAACGTACTCGCCCCCACTGACAACACCCTGCGCTTCTACGAGGGGGTCTTCGAGGAAGTGCTGGAGCTGTTCCCGTCGGAGTTCATTCACGTCGGCGGCGACGAATGCCTCAAGGACCAGTGGCGGGCCTCCCCGGCCGCGCGGGCGCGCATCGGGGAACTCGGGCTCGCCGACGAGGACGAGCTTCAGTCGTGGTTCATCGGCCACTTCGCGAAGTGGCTTTCCGCGCGCGGCCGCAGACTGATCGGCTGGGACGAGATCCTGGAGGGCGGGATCGCCGAGGGCGCGGCCGTGTCGTCCTGGCGCGGTTACGGCGGCGGGATCGCGGCCGCGCGCGCCGGGCACGACGTCGTCATGTGCCCGGAGCAGCACGTGTATCTGGACCACCGTCAGGCGGACGGCGCGGACGAACCCGTACCGATCGGGTACGTGCGCACCCTGGAGGACGTGTATCGGTTCGAGCCCGTTCCACCGGGGCTCGACGAATCCGGGGCGCGGCGGATCCTGGGCACCCAGGCCAACGTCTGGACCGAGGTGATGGAAGACCACGCGCGCGTGGACTACCAGGCCTTCCCCCGGCTCGCCGCCCTCGCGGAGGTTGCCTGGAGCGCCCTGCCGGCCCCGCCGGAACGGGACTTCGCCGGCTTCGAACGCCGCATGACCACGCACTACCGGCGGCTCGACGCGCTGGGCGTGGCCTACCGGCCGCCGGCCGGACCACTGCCGTGGCAGCGGCGCCCGGGCGTGCCGGGCCGCCCGGTCGACGGCCCGCCCCCGAACCGCTAGCCCCTCCCCGGTCCCCTTCGGGCCGCTTCCCCACCCCGAACGCGTAATGGAAAAAGACCTCAAGGGTCACCGAAGAGTGTCAATCGGTACGCACTGGTGATGCCGTACGAAAACGGACCATGTCGCCGATGAGGTGGGCGAATGCCTCCTAGCGGACCCGTGCGTTCGAGGCTTGCGAAGATGTGCCAGAGTTGCCACGTCCGCCCTGTGAGCACGTACCGTACGGCCACACAGGTGGGACCAGGTGGGGCAGCGGGAAGGGGCAGCCGGTTTTGACCACGCACGCACCGCAGGCGGCGCAGGCCGTCACGCTGCCCACGACGCTGAACGAGGCCGTGGCGGCCCTCACCGCCATGCCCACCGCCGTCCCCGTGGCCGGCGGCACCGACCTCATGGCCGCCGTCAACTCCGGGCAGCTCCGGCCCGCCGCCCTGGTCGGCCTCGGCCGGATCAGCGAGATCCGCGGCTGGCAGTACCAGGACGGCAACGCGCTGCTCGGCGCCGGACTCACGCACGCGCGCATGGGCCGCCCCGACTTCGCGGCCCTGATCCCGGCGCTCGCCGCCGCCGCGCGGGCCGCCGGTCCGCCGCACATCCGCAACGCCGGCACCCTGGGCGGCAACATCGCCACGGCCGCGCCGACGGGTGACGCGCTGCCGGTCCTCGCCGCCCTGGAGGCGACGCTGATCATCGCGGGCCCCGGCGGGTCCCGCCGGGAGATCCCGGTGTCGCACCTGCTGGCCGGCGTGGAGATGCTCCGCGCGGGCGAGCTGATCGGCTTCGTGCGGGTGCCGCTGCTGCACGCCCCGCAGGTCTTTCTGAAGGCGACCGGGCGCACCGGACCGGGCCGCTCGGTGGCCTCCGTGGCGCTCGTCCTCGACCCCGCGCGGCGCGGCGTCAGATGTGCCGTCGGCGCCATAGCGCCGATGCCGCTGCGTCCGCTGGACGCCGAGCAGTGGGTGGCCCGGCTGATCGACTGGGACAACGACCGCGCGCTCGTCCCGGAGGCGCTGCACGCCTTCGGCGAGTACGTCGCGGCCGCCTGCATCCCCGACCCGGCACCGGACCCCGACGGCACCGTGGCGGCGCTTCCGCCCGCCGTACTGCACCTGCGGCGCACCGTCGCCGCGCTGGCCCGACGAGCACTGGGGAGGGCGCTGTCATGACCGACGACCAGCACGCGGAGGGCGCGCCCTCGGGCGGCGGCGGCCGCTGGGACCCGCTGCCCCAGGGCGACTACGACGACGGTGCGACCGCGTTCGTGAAGCTCCCCGAGGGCGGCATCGAGGCCCTGCTGGCCGGCAACAGCCCGCTGGCCGCGCCCGGGCACGGCTATGTGCCGCCGCAGATAGCGGTCGCCCCCGGCACCGAGACCTGGGGCGCGCCGGCCGACGGCGCCCAGTGGCCCGACCCGAACGCGGTCCCCCAGGGGCAGCCCGCCGACGACCGGTTCACGTACAACCCCGCCACGACCCAGCAGTGGACGTACGAAGAGCCTCCGCCGGCACCCGGTCACGAGGTGACCGGCCAGTGGTCGATTCCGGTCGCGCGCGGGGATGTTCCGGACGAATCCGGCGAGTTCACCACATCCGCACTCATGGAGCAGTGGGGCGGCACACCGCCGTCGACCCTGCCGGGCGGTGCGGCCGCGCCGTGGGCGACGGAGGCCCAGGCGTGGGAACACCCCGCGGAGGCCCCTGGGACGCCCGCAGGGGCCTCGCCGGGGCGCGGTGTCACTCCATCCGCAACTCCCGCCTCCGGGCCCGCAGGCGCGCCGCCTGGGCCCGCGGGGCGCGCGGCGGGCGAACCGGGCGATCCGGCCGGAACCGGCGAACTCCGCCGGGTGGGCGACCCCTCCGGAGCCGGCCGCCCGTCCATGGACACCGGCCACATCGACACCCATGAGCCGTCCCCGGACGGCGCGCCGACGGGCGCCCGCGAAGCGGCAGTGAGCGGCAGGTCGGGGGGTGTCCGCGAGCCGGGCGTGGCGGGTGGCCCGGCGGGTATCGGCGAGCGGGCCGGAGACGGCGGAGCCGCCGACGGCCACGGCGCACCGCACCCGCACCCCGTTCCCGCCTCCGACCCGCAGGCCGCCGACGGCGAGTCCGCCCCGCAGGGGCCCCCCGCACCCGACGACGACAGCGGCACGGACGGTGCCGGCGGGGAGCAACACGCCGAAGGCGAAGCCGAGGCGATCGACGACCACCCCCTCGCCTCGTACGTCCTCCGCGTCAACAGCACCGACCGACCCGTCACCGACGCCTGGATCGGCGAGTCCCTGCTCTACGTCCTCCGTGAACGCCTCGGCCTCGCGGGCGCCAAGGACGGCTGCTCGCAGGGCGAGTGCGGCGCCTGCAACGTCCAGGTCGACGGCAGGCTGGTGGCCTCCTGCCTGGTCCCCGCGGTGACCGCCGCCGGCAGCGAGGTCCGCACTGTCGAGGGCCTCGCCCAGGACGGCCACCCCTCCGACGTGCAGCGGGCGCTGGCGAGGTGCGGAGCGGTCCAGTGCGGCTTCTGCGTCCCCGGCATGGCGATGACCGTCCACGACCTGCTGGAAGGCAACCCGGCTCCGACCGAGCTGGAGGCCCGCCAGGCGCTGTGCGGCAACCTCTGCCGCTGCTCCGGCTACCGGGGAGTCCTGGACGCCGTCCAGGAGGTCGTCGCCGAACGCGAGGCGCACGCCGCCGCCGACGCTGAGACGGACGGCGACGAGGCCCGTATTCCCCATCAGGCGGGACCGGGCGCCGGTGGCGTCAAGGTGTCGGCGTTCGACTCCCCGGGCACCTTCGGGGCCGGCATCCGGATCCCGCACGAGCAGACGTACGACCAGTCGTTCGGCGGAAACCAGTCCTTCGGCGGGGATCAGTCGTTCGGTGGTAACCAGTCGTTCGGCGGGGATCAGTCCTTCGGCGGTAACCAGTCGTTCGGCGGTAACCAGACGTTCGGCGATCAGAGCCAGAGCTACGACGACCAGTCCTACGGCCCGGACGGAGGCCAGGCGTGACCAACGAGACCGTCACCACGACCACCGCCGCGGAGAGCGCCGCCTCCGCTCCGGAGCCCCCGCACGGCCTCGGCGTGTCGCTGCCGGCCGCCGACGCGCGCGCGAAGACCGAGGGCACCTTCCCGTACGCGGCCGACCTGTGGGCCGAGGGCCTGCTGTGGGCGGCCGTCCTGCGCTCCCCGCACCCGCACGCGCGCATCGTGTCGATCGACACCAGCCACGCGCGCGAGATGCCCGGCGTACGGGCCGTGATCACCCACGAGGACGTGCCCGGCACCCCGCGCCACGGCCGGGGCACCCCGGACCGCCCGGTGTTCGCCTCCGAGGTCGTACGCCACCACGGCGAGCCCATCGCCGCCGTCGCCGCCGACCACCCCGACACGGCCCGCATGGCCGCCGCCGCGGTCATCGTCGAGTACGAGATCCTCGACCCGGTCATCGACCCCGAGCAGTCCTTCGAGGCCGAGCCGCTGCACCCCGACGGCAACCTGATCCGGCACATCCCGCTCCAGCACGGTGACCCGGACGCGACCGGCGAGATCGTCGTCGAGGGCCAGTACCGCATCGGCCGCGCCGACCCCGCCCCCATCGGCGCCGAGGCCGGCCTCGCCGTGCCCCGCCCGGACGGCGGGGTCGAGCTGTACCTGGCCTCCACCGACCCGCACACCGACCGCAACACGGCCGCCGCCTGCTACGGCCTGTCCCTCGATCAGGTGAAGATCGTGGTCACCGGCGTGCCGGGCGCGACCGCCGACCGCGAGGACCAGGGCTTCCAGCTCCCCCTCGGCCTGCTCGCCCTGAAGACCGGCTGCCCGGTCAAACTCACGGCCACGCGCGAGGAGTCCTTCCTCGGCCACGCGCACCGCCACCCCACCCTGCTCCGCTACCGGCACCACGCCGACGCCGAGGGCAAGCTGATCAAGGTCGAGGCCCAGGTCCTGCTGGACGCGGGCGCCTACGCCGACACCTCCGCCGAGTCCCTGGCCGCCGCGGTCTCCTTCGCCTGCGGCCCGTACGTCGTCCCGAACGCCTTCATCGAGGGCTGGGCCGTGCGCACCAACAACCCGCCCTCCGGCCACGTCCGCGGCGAGGGCGCCATGCAGGTCTGCGCCGCCTACGAGGCGCAGATGGACAAGCTGGCCAAGAAGCTCGGCCTGGACCCCGCCGAGATCCGCCTGCGCAACGCGCTCGCCACCGGCGACGTCCTCCCCATCGGCCAGACGGTGACCTGCCCGGCCCCCGTCGCCGAGCTCCTCCAGGCGGTACGGGACTTCCCGCTCCCGCAGCTCCCCAAGGACACCCCCGAGGACGAGTGGCTGCTGCCCGGCGGCCCCGAGGGCGCGGGCGAACCGGGCGCGGTGCGCCGGGGCGTCGGCTACGGCCTCGGCATGGTGCACATGCTCGGTGCGGAGGGCGCCGACGAGGTCTCCACCGCCACGGTCAAGGTCCACGACGGCATCGCGACCGTGCTCTGCGCGGCCGTGGAGTCCGGCCAGGGCTTCACCACCCTGGCCCGCCAGATCGTCCAGGAGACCCTCGGTATCGACGAGGTCCACGTGGCCCCCGTCGACACCGACCAGCCCCCGGCCGGTCCCGGCTGCCGCGGCCGCCACACCTGGGTCTCCGGCGGTGCCGTCGAACGCGCGGCCAAGATGGTCCGCACCCAGCTCCTCCAGCCCCTCGCCCACAAGTTCGGCATGTCCACCGAGCTGCTCCAGATCACCGACGGCAAGATCACGTCGTACGACGGCGTCCTGTCGACCACCGTCACCGAGGCGCTGGACGGCAAGGAGCTGTGGGCCACCGCCCAGTGCCGCCCGCATCCGACCGAGCCCCTGAACGCCGACGGCCAGGGCGACGCCTTCGTCGGCCTCGCCTTCTGCGCGATCCGCGCGGTGGTGGACGTCGACATCGAGCTCGGCTCGGTACGGGTCGTCGAGCTGGCCGTCGCCCAGGACGTCGGCCGGATCCTCAACCCGGCGCAGCTCAACGCCCGTATCGAGGCCGGGGTCACCCAGGGCGTCGGCATCGCCCTGACGGAGAACCTGCGCACCCCGCGCGGACTGATCCGCCACCCCGACCTCACCGGTTACGCCCTGCCGACCGCCCTCGACGCCCCGGACATCCGGATCGTCAAGCTGGTCGAGGAGCGGGACGTGGTCGCCCCCTTCGGCGCCAAGTCGGTCAGCGCGGTGCCGGTCGTGACGTCCCCCGCGGCCATCGCCTCCGCCGTCCGCGCGGCGACCGGCCGCCCGGTCAACCGCCTCCCGATCCGCCCGCAGGCGGCCGTGGTCACCCAGTGACCGCATGACTCTGCGGGGGGTCGTCGTCATCACGGGAGTGATGGCGTCCGGCAAGTCGACGGTCGCGCAGGCGCTCGCCGAGGCCCTGCCGCGGGCGGCGCACGTCCGCGGCGACCTCTTCCGCCGCATGATCGTCTCGGGCCGGGAGGACTACACCCCCGAACCCTCACCCGAGGCCACGGCCCAACTCCGGCTCCGCCACCGGCTGTCGGCGGCGACCGCGGACGCGTACGCCGCGGCCGGCTTCACCGCGGTCGTCCAGGACGTGCTGCTGGGCCCGGAGCTGACGTCGTACGTGGAACTGATCCGCGCCCGCCCGCTGCACGTCGTGGTCCTGGCCCCGAGTCCGGAGACGGTGGCGGCGCGGGAGGCGGGGCGGTCCAAGACCGGGTACGGGGCCTGGACGGTGGCCGATCTGGACGCGGGGCTGCGGACGGGCACGGCCCCGTCGGGCCTGTGGCTGGACAGCTCAGAGCTGACCGTGGAACAGACGGTGGAGGCGATTCTCCGCGGGACGGAACGTTCCAGGGTCGCCTGACGTCTCCTCAGCGGGGCGTTGTCAGTGGTGCGGCGTAGTGTTCTGGGCAGTGGGGACGGCCGTTTCGGAGGGGAAGCCCGAACGGCACACCATGCCCTGCTCAGGACGACGTACGACGCACCGATCGACCCACTTTGCACTTCTTGAACTCTTTGATCGCGGGGGCAGCGATGAGCACGATCAGCACGACCGGCAGCGGTGCGGCGACGATCACGCTGACCGAGGCTGAAATGGACCGATACATCACGCACGAACCGACCCGCAGCTGGCTCACCGGCCGCGGACTGCCCGACACCGGCGGCCTGTTGACGTTCGAGCCGCTGCGCACGGCCGGCCTGCGCACGCTCGCGGACGTCACCGACGGCCCGTCCCGCCTGGCGGAGGAGCTCCGGGACCGGCTGGTGATAGGGGAACTGCTCGCCCCGGCCGGCCTGGACACCGAGTCCATCCTCCTCGACGGCGGCACCGGCGAGATCACCACCGCCTACCTGATCGACCCCACCGACCCGCGCCCGCTCGCGCCCTCGCTGGAGACGCTGCTCCGCTTCGCCGCGGTCACCGAGGAACTGACGGGCCTGCGCGGCCGTTTCGCCTCCCTCGCCGGGATCTACGGCACCAAGGCGGCCACCGAGGCGTCCCGCAAGCTCCTGGAGCTCTTCGAGGAGGGCACGGACGGCCGGGTCCCGCCGTACTGGAAGGCGACGGCCCTGATCCGCCCCCTCAGCCTGGTCGCCGGACCCGGCACGGACTCCGGGCTCACCGTCGACCTGCCGGTCCGGCTGCTGGACCAGGAGTTCGGGCAGGGCCGGGTGGCCCGGTTCGAGGAGGTCGACTTCCCGCCGACGCTCACCCATGAGCCGACCCGCCGCTTCCTGCGCGAGACGGGCCTGCCGGAGGACGCGGTCCTCTTCCAGCTCGACCCGGACGCCCCGCTCCCCACCCTCCGGGAGTACTTCACCGACGTCCACCCGGGCGGCTTCCCCCTCGACGACCTCCCGCCGCACGCCGACCGCCTCATACGCCTCGGCTACCTGGTCGAGGACAACAGCCTGGTCGTGGACGGCACCACGGGCGCGATCCTCAACTTCTCCCTGCCCGAGGCCACCCTCTACCCCCTCAACACGGACATCTCCACCCTCGCCTACACCCTCTGGCTCCTCCACCACGAGCGCACCATCGACGAGCACCTGGGCCACGAACTCACCACGGAGGCCTACGACCAGCTCGCCGCCACCATGCTCCACACCCTCGCGACGATCGACCCCACCCCCGTGACGACGGACGCCGACTGGCACTACTGGACGGAGCTGTTCCAGGACGAGGCGGGCGGGGTGCTGTAAGGGGGCGACCGGTGAGGGGGCCGGGCCGTCAGGTCACCAGGCCCTGGCGATAGGCGTAGACGACCGCCTGGACGCGGTCGCGCAGGCCGAGCTTGGTGAGGATGCGGGACACAAAGGTCTTCACGGTCTCCTGGCTGATCACGAGGGCCGCGGCGATCTCGCCGTTGGAGCGGCCGTCCGCGATCAGCCGCAGCACCTCCAGCTCGCGCGGGGTCAGCGGGATGTCGTGCGGGGTGCCGCCGTCGGCGGGCCGGATCCGGGCGGCGTACCGGCCCACCAGCTGACGGGTCACCTCGGGGTCCAGCAGGGCCGCGCCCGTGGCCACGGTCCGGATGCCGTGCAGCAGCCGGTCCGGCGGCGCGTCCTTGAGCAGGAAGCCGCTGGCGCCCGCGCGCAGGGCTTCGTAGACGTACTCGTCCAGGTTGAACGTCGTCACCACGAGCACCTTCACCGGCTGCGCCACCCCGGCCCCGGCCAGCAGCCGGGTGGCCTCGATGCCGTCCAGCACCGGCATACGGACGTCCATCACCACGACGTCCGGGCGCAGCCGGCCGGCAAGGTCGACCGCGGTCCGCCCGTCCCCGCACTCGCCCGCCACCTCCAGGTCGGGCTGGGCGTCGATGATCGTCGCCAGCCCGGTACGGATCAGCACCTGGTCGTCGCAGACCAGCACCCGCAGCGGTGCCTCACCCGCGGCGGTCACGTGGGGTTCCCCGCGGGTATCCGGGCCCGGACGACGAAACCGCCGTCCGGTGCGTGCCCCGCGCTGAACTCGCCGCCCAGGACGGCCACCCGCTCCCGGAGACCGGCGAGCCCCCGCCCGCTGCCGCCGGGGGACGCCGCGGCCGAGCCGGACCCGTCCTTGCCGGACCCGTCCGTGCCGACCTCCACGGTGATCTCCTTCCCGCCGTGCCGCACCCGGACCGAAGTGCGGCTGCCACGGGCGTGCTTGAGGGCGTTCGTCAGGGCCTCCTGCACCACCCGGTAGGCCACCAGGTCGGCACTGCCGGCCGACTGCGTCGGTGTGCCCTCCTCGGTGAACTCCACCGGCTGCCCGGCCTGCCGTGTCTGTTCCACGAGAGTGAGCAGCCCGCCCGTGTGCGGTGTCCTGGCACCGGTGCCGAGGCGGTCTGTGCCGTGGCTGTCCGTGCCGAGGCCGTCGCCGTGGTCGGGGTTGAGCAGGTCGAGCAGATGGCGCAGGTCGGCGATGGCCCGTCGGCCGGTGTCGCTGACCGCGGTCAGGGTCTGGTCGAGCCGTTCGGGCGCGGCGGTCAGATACCGTGCCGCCTCGGCCTGCACCACCATCGCCGTCACATGGTGGGTCACCACGTCGTGCAACTCGCGGGCGATCCGGCTGCGTTCGGCGGTGCGGGTGTCGTCGGCGACCCGCCGCCGGTGTTCGGCCTCCGCGATCCGGTTGGCCCGCAGCCATGCCCCGGCGCCCCAGGCGAGCACCAGCACCGGATAGAACGTCACGAACCCGGTGACCGTCTCGCCGCCCGCCCCCAGCCGGTACAGCGCGACCGCCAACGGCACATAGGCCGCGGAGAACACGAGCGCGGCGGCCCGCCGGCGCCGTTCCAGATGGGCCCCGGTGCTGATCAGCGCGAGGGGCAGCGCGGTGCCCGCGACCGAGTGGTAGCCGCGCAGCTGGTCGACGGCGAAGCCGGCCGACACCAGGGCGAGACAGACGGCCGGCCACCGCCGGCGCACGGCCAGCGGCAGGCACTCCAGACCGAGCGCCAGCAGTGCCAGAGCGTCGAACGGACGGGTCGGCAGATTCCCGACCTCCGTCCCCTTGCCGTGCAGCGCCGGCAGGAACGACCCGGCCAGGAGCAGCAGCCCGAGCGGCAGATCCCGGACCCGGACATCGAGCCGCTGCCACCACCCGGACAGCTGCCGAGGACTGATCACCGGGGCAGTGTAGCGACGGAGTCGGCCCTGGCGTCCCGACGGTGACGGGGCATCAGGTGATCGCGCCGGCGGGCCAGCCGCAGGAACACCACCGTCACCAGCACCCCGAGCAGCACCGAGTAGATGCTGGCCTCCGGCCCGAACTCGCCGCCGGTGATCAGCCGCGCCCCCGAGGTCGTGGCGTCCAGCAGCCCCTTCTGCGCCCCGCTGCCGGAGACCTCGGTGCCGAAGATGCCGGACTCGGCGAAGTTCCAGCCGAAGTGCAGGCCGATGGGCAGCCACAGGGTGCGGGTGGCGACGTAGGCGGCGCCGAGCATGCCGCCGGCCTCGATCGCGATGGCGAGGGCACCCCAGACGGTCGCGTCCTTGTTGAGCAGATGCATCGTCCCGAACAGAGCGCCGGTCGACGTGAGCGCGATCCACGTCCCGAAGCGCTCCTCGACGATCCTCAACAGCACGCCCCGGAACAGCAGTTCCTCGGTGACAGCGGCGGCGGCCATGGACCCGACCAGTCCCACCGCACTCGTCACCGACCCCAGGCCGTGGACCGTGTAGTCCCCGAGGACGGCGATGTTCACGATGACCCCCGTGAACGCCGCCACGCCTATCAGCGCCCCGCGCCCGAACGCCGCCCGCGCGTCCTCCCGCCCCACCTCCACGCTCGCCCGGTGCTCGGTCCGCCGTACCACCCACCTGTAGACGGGCACCGCGACCACGGCCGTCAGCAGGCCGAGGAGCAGAGTGAGAAACCAGTTTCCGTCCACCGCCGCGAGCGCCTGCCCGCCGGCGAAGGAGACGGCCGCGACGGCCAGGAGCTGCCAGACCAGCCTCATGATGACTTCCTTCCAGGGATGCGCGGCCGAAGCGCCGCGACCGGTCCGAACGCTATGGACCGGCGGCCCGGGAATCGTCACCACGCGGTGGACACCTGCGCGTAGCTCGCACGGGGGACAAGTCCGCCGGACGGACCGGTCGTTCCTGGCAGCCGCCCCTCTCCAGGTCCGTACCAGATGTGTCAAGGGTTGTAGAAAAGGCCCGGCTTCGGGCCGCCCGAGCAGTCGGAAGCCGAAGGCATCTGAGACCTCGCGCGCGATGTCACTGCCAGGACCTGCACCGGGTCGCCCACGGATCTCCAACCCCGCTGATTTCGGCTTCAGTTGTTGACGGCCGGCATCCGCGGGTCTACAACCCGAAGGAACGCTCTCACGTCTGCTGTCGCTCCATCCCCACGCACGCCGAACCGGCTTGAGGAGACCCGCATGCAGAGTTCCGTCAGCGTGCCCCCCACCCGCAGACCACCGTCGGCCACCGTCCATCCGCGCACGGCCCTCGGCCTGGTCGTCGTCCTGATCGCCGCCTTCCTCGCGGTCCTCGCACCGTCGCCCGCGCACGCCGCCGACCAGCTGCTCTCCCAGGGCAGACCGGCCACCGCCTCCTCGACCGAGAACGCTTCCTTCCCCGCGAGCGCGGCGGTCGACGGCAACACCGGCACCCGCTGGTCCTCGGCCTTCTCCGACCCGCAGTGGCTCCAGGTCGACCTCGGTTCCGTCCAGCGGCTCAGCAGCGTCACCCTGAACTGGGAGGCCGCCTACGCGAAGGCCTTCCAGATCCAGACCTCCACCGACACCACCACCTGGACCACCGTCTACTCCACGACCACCGCCACCGGCGGCTCCCAGAACCCGACCATCACCGGCAGCGGCCGCTACGTCCGCCTCTACGGCACCGCACGCGGCACCCAGTACGGCTACTCCCTCTGGGAGTTCCAGGTCTACGGCCCCGGCACCACCACCCCGCCGGACGACTTCTGGGGCAGCACCAGCGACATCCCCGCCGCGAACAACGCCGTCGAGGTGAAGATCCTCAACCGCACCAACGGCAAGTACCCCGACAGTCAGGTGTACTGGAGCTTCAACGGCCAGACGCACTCCATCGCCGAGCAGCCCTACCTCGACATGCCGGCCAACTCCGCCGGCCGCATGTACTTCTACCTGGGCTCACCCACCAGCCCGTACTGCGACTTCATCGAGTTCACGGTCGGCAACAACGTCTTCAACGGCAATACGACCCGGGTCGACGCCTTCGGCCTGAAACTGGCCATGCGCCTGCACGGCAAGGACGGCTACGACACCGAGGTCGGCGAGAACCGGCAGACCTTCGCCGAGGACCGCGCCACCACCTTCCAGCGCTTCACCGACGCCGTCCCGAGCCAGTTCAAGGTGCTGGCCCAGACCCAGGCCCCCTACCGGATCATCGCGCCCGGCAGCGACCCGAGCTTCCGTGCGGGCGGCGCCAACGCGAACTACCTCACCTCGTACGCCCAGTCGGTCGGCGTGACCGCGGCCACCTCCGACATCTTCGGCTGCGCCGCCTCCCTGGCGGCCGACCCGAACATGTGCGCCGCCCTCAACCGCCACGTCGCCACCCTGCCGGCCTCCCAGCAGTCCGACCCCGCCCAGTTCTACACGGCGGCCCCCGCGAACTACTACGCCAAGTTCTGGCACGACAACGCCATCAACCACCTCGCCTACGGCTTCCCCTACGACGACGTGGCAGGCCAGTCCTCCTTCATCTCCCACGCCGACCCGCAATGGCTCCTGGTCGCCGTCGGCTGGTAGCCGACCCCGGAACACACCGGAAGGGCGGCACCCCCTGAGGGTGCCGCCCTTCCGTTCTGCCTGGTCAGGCAAGCAGAGGCCATGGCGGGAATCGAACCCGCGTAACCCGCTTTGCAGGCGAGTCCCTAAGCCACTCGGGCACACGGCCTTGTCGGTGAGTCGAAGGTATGACGGGGTGGGGGAGGGGCTCAAGGGAATCGGTGGGGCTGCAATGCGACTGCCATACGGCGTTCACGAAAGGGGGGTGTACGACCAAGGTCCGAGGCGGGGTGGGGCTCGCGACAGGGGCCAAAGGGGGGCTTGGGACTTACCGTGGTCTGCATGACCGCCCTTGAACCGAGCGACTCCGTTGTCGCAGATGAGACCGCCGACAGGGCCGATGACGAGGGCGTGCTGGGGCGGTCGTACCGGGCGCTGAGCGTCGGGATCGTGTCCGTCGTGCTGCTGATCGCCTTCGAGGCGACCGCGGTCGGGACGGCGATGCCGGTCGCGGCCCGGGAGCTGGACGGGCTGTCGCTGTACGCGTTCGCCTTCTCCGGGTACTTCACGACCAGCCTGTTCGGGATGGTGCTGGCCGGGCAGTGGTCGGACCGCAGGGGGCCGCTCGGGGCGCTGACGACCGGGATCGGCTCCTTCGCCGCCGGGCTCGTGGTGGCCGGGACCGCCCAGAGCATGTGGGTGTTCATCCTGGGGCGGGCCGTGCAGGGGTTCGGCGGCGGGCTGGTCATCGTCGCGCTGTATGTCGTCGTGGGACGGGCCTACCCGGAGCGGCTGCGGCCCGCGATCATGGCCGCCTTCGCCGCCGGATGGGTCGTACCGTCCATCGTGGGACCGCTCGCCTCCGGCGCGGTGACCGAGCACCTCGGGTGGCGGTGGGTGTTCCTCGGGATCCCGGTGCTCGTGCTCCTTCCGGTGGCGCTTGCGCTGCCTCAGATACGGCGGCGGGCCGGCGGCCCCGTCCAGGGAGGTGCGGACGCCGGTTTCGACCGGCGGCGGATCCGGCTCGCCTTCGGTATCTCCCTCGGCGCCGGGCTGCTGCAGTACGCCGCCCAGGATCTGCGGTGGCTGTCCCTGATACCCGGACTGCTCGGTGCGGCCCTGCTCGTACCCGCCGTGCTCGGGCTGCTTCCCCGCGGCACCTACCGCGCGGCCCGCGGCCTGCCCTCGGTCGTGCTGCTGCGCGGTGTCGCGGCCGGCGCCCTGGTCTCCGCCGAGTCCTTCGTGCCGTTGATGCTCGTCACCCAGCGCGGTCTGTCGCCCACCCTCGCCGGGTTCTCGCTGGCGGCCGGCGGGGTGACCTGGGCGCTGGGCTCCTGGGTGCAGGCACGGCCGGGCGCACAGCCGTACCGGGAACGGCTGATGACCCTCGGGATGGTGCTCGTCGCCGGCGCGATAGCCGCCGCCCCCAGCGTGCTGGTGTCCGCCGTGCCGGTGTGGGTCGTCGCCGTCGCCTGGAGCTTCGGCTGCTTCGGGATGGGGCTGGTGATCGCCTCGGCCAGCGTCCTGATGCTCCGGCTCTCCGCCCCGGAGGAGGCCGGTGCCAACTCCGCCGCCCTCCAGATCTCCGACGCCCTGTCCAATGTGGTGCTGCTCGCCGCGACCGGTGCGGCCTTCTCCGCCCTTGGCGGCGGCAGCATGACGGGGACGGCCGGCTCCGGAGCCCATCCCGCCGCCTTCGCCGCCGTGTTCCTGCCGATGGCGGGCGTCGCGCTCGTCGGAGCCTGGGTGACGACGCGGCTGCACGGTCCCGGTGACCGCACCGCTTCGTGATCTGTGACGTGGGTCCCACCCTGGGGTGAGGCGGCCTTGTCCGCGCGTTGACAGCCGTACGGCGCCGGTAGGGTGGCCCGGTTGTCATACGTAGCCGCCCGACCCCCTTACTACGGAGATCGTGACTACCACCGCCGCTTCTGCTTCCGCTTCCTCGTCGTCCCACCACCTTTCGCCGGCCTTCCCGGGCCGGGCGCCCTGGGGTACCGCCAGCAGGCTGCGCGCCTGGCAGCAGGGGGCCATGGAGAGGTACATCCAGGAGCAGCCGCGCGACTTCCTCGCCGTGGCCACGCCCGGCGCCGGAAAGACGACGTTCGCGCTGACGCTCGCCTCCTGGCTGCTGCACCACCATGTCGTGCAGCAGGTCACCGTGGTCGCCCCCACCGAGCATCTGAAGAAGCAGTGGGCGGAGGCCGCGGCGCGGATAGGGATCAAGCTCGATCCCGAGTACAGCGCCGGACCGCTCAGCCGTGAGTACGACGGGGTGGCGGTGACGTACGCCGGTGTCGGCGTGCGGCCCATGCTGCACCGCAACCGCTCCGAGCAGCGCAAGACCCTCGTCATCCTCGACGAGATCCACCACGCCGGTGACTCCAAGTCCTGGGGCGAGGCCTGCCTGGAGGCGTTCGAGCCGGCGACCCGGCGGCTGGCCCTGACGGGTACGCCGTTCCGGTCCGACACCAACCCCATCCCCTTCGTGACGTACGAGGAGGGGCAGGACGGGATCCGGCGGTCGTCCGCCGACTACACGTACGGGTACGGCAACGCGCTCGCCGACCATGTCGTGCGCCCGGTCATCTTCCTCTCCTACAGCGGCAACATGCGCTGGCGGACCAAGGCCGGTGACGAGATCGCCGCCCGGCTCGGCGAGCCCATGACCAAGGACGCCGTCAGCCAGGCCTGGCGGACCGCGCTCGATCCGCGCGGTGAGTGGATGCCGGCCGTGCTGCGCGCCGCGGACCAGCGGCTGACCGAGGTCCGCAAGGGCATCCCGGACGCCGGGGCCCTCGTCATCGCCTCCGACCAGGAGTCGGCGCGCGCCTACGCCAAGCTGATCCGCGAGATCACCGGCACCAAGGCGACCCTCGTCCTGTCCGACGACACCGGTGCCTCCAAGCGGATCGACGACTTCAGCGCGAGCGACGACCGGTGGATGGTCGCGGTCCGGATGGTGTCCGAGGGCGTCGACGTCCCCCGGCTGGCCGTCGGGGTGTACGCGACGACCATCTCGACACCGCTCTTCTTCGCCCAGGCCGTCGGCCGTTTCGTGCGGTCCCGGCGGCGCGGCGAGACCGCGTCCGTGTTCCTGCCGACCGTCCCCGATCTGCTGACCTTCGCCAACGAGATGGAGGTCGAGCGCGACCACGCCCTCGACAAGCCCAAGAAGGACGGCGAGGAGGACCCGTACGCCGAGTCCGAGAAGGAGATGGAGGAGGCGAACAAGGAGCAGGACGAGGACACCGGCGAGCAGGAGCAGTTCGCCTTCGAGGCGCTGGAGTCCGAGGCCGTCTTCGACCGGGTCCTCTACGACGGCGCCGAGTTCGGCATGCAGGCCCACCCGGGAAGCGAGGAGGAGCAGGACTACCTCGGCATCCCGGGGCTCCTCGAACCCGACCAGGTGCAGATGCTGCTGCAGAAGCGGCAGGCCCGGCAGATCGCGCACAGCCGCAAGAAGCCGGACACCGAGGCGGACCTGCTGGAACTGCCGGCGGAACGGCGGCCCGTCGTCTCCCACAAGGAGATGATGGAGCTGCGCAAGCAGCTGAACACGATGGTGAGCGCGTATGTCCACCAGAGCGGCAAGCCGCACGGGGTGATCCACACCGAGCTGCGCAGGACGTGCGGCGGGCCGCCGAGCGCGGAGGCCACGGCGGGGCAGCTGCGGCAGCGGATCGCCAAGGTGCAGGAGTGGGCCACCCGGATGCGGTGACCTCCGAAGGGGTCCTGTACGCGGTGACCCCGGAAGGGGCCCTGTACACGGTGGCCCCGGAAGTGGCTCTGTATATAGCTGGGCCCTGTATATAACGGCACATACCGAAGTAGTCCGTACCGGTCCATGACCGGATTCTGGACGCAGGCTTCCGCTCAGCGAACCCCCTTCGCTACTGTCCGGCTACGCACACGCCCCGTGGCAGCGCCGCCGCGGAGCGCAGCCGTGAAGCGACTGGGCCCGGAGCCGCCGGGCCGCCATGCCGATCGGCGGCCTCTGAAGCGCGTCGCTGACGGGACTCGGCGACGCATCCGCCGCGTCGGAGGTTGCCGACCTCACCACTTAAGGAGTGGGCGTCGTGACCGCGGAGACCTCTCAGACGCTCGATCGGGGACTGCGCGTCCTCAAACTGCTGGCCGATACGGACCACGGGCTGACCGTCACCGAGCTTTCCAACAAACTGGGCGTGAACCGGACCGTGGTGTACCGGTTGCTCGCCACACTCGAGCAGCATGCGCTGGTACGGCGCGACCTGGGCGGGCGAGCCAGGGTCGGGCTGGGCGTGCTGCGCCTGGGGCGGCAGGTGCATCCGCTCGTACGGGAAGCGGCCCTGCCGGCGCTTCGTTCGCTGGCCGAGGACATCGGGGCGACGGCACATCTCACGCTGGTCGACGGGACCGAGGCCCTCGCCGTCGCGGTCGTCGAGCCGACCTGGACCGACTATCACGTGGCCTACCGGGCAGGGTTCCGGCATCCGCTGGACCGGGGGGCCGCGGGGAGGGCGATCCTGTCCGCGCGCCACTCGCCGAGGGCCGACCCCGGCTACACGCTGACGCACGGCGAGCTGGAGGCCGGGGCGAGCGGGGCGGCGGCGCCGCTGCTAGGGGTGACGGGGGTCGAGGGGAGCGTCGGCGTCGTGATGCTCGCCGACTCCGTGCCCGAGCGGGTGGGGACACGGGTCATGGACGCGGCACGGGAGGTCGCGGACGCGCTGAGGTAGGGGGCGGTGGGGGCGGGGGGTGTCGCTTACCGGCGCTGGGCCGGGGGCGCCCCCCCCCCCCCCGCGGGGGGGGGGGGCCCCCCCCCCCCCCCCCCCCCCCCCCCCCCCCCCCCCCCCCCCCCCCCCCCCCC